>NZ_JBSRZF010000043.1:0-1043 GCF_054057335.1 Pseudomonas sp. TE3786 | reverse complement strand
ATGCAGGACAAGGGCGATCAAGCATTCCAAGGCAGTGGTCGTCCGAAAGCCAGCAGCGATGAGCTAAGTGCGTTGAAGCGCGAGAACGCGCGGCTGAAGGAAGAGAACGAGATTCTAAAAAAGGCGGCGGCGTACTTTGCGCGAGAGCTGTCGTGAAGTACGCCTGGATCAGAAGCCAAAAAACTTACTCGGTACGCAAGATGTGCCAGGTACTCTCGGTTTCCACCAGTGGTTACTACGCTTGGGCCGGGCGTAAACCATGCGCCCGCAACCTAGATAACGCCCGACTGTTGAGCCAAATACGGCTGCTGCATACGCAAAGCCGAGAGGCTTATGGAACAGAGCGAATATGGCATGAGCTGCGTCGAAAGGGAGAGACGTGTGGGCGAAATCGAGTGCAACGGTTACGTCAGATCAACCAGATCCAAAGCCGCCGCCGGCGGCGTTATGTGCATGCAAGAGCGCCGTATCAGCGTCAGGCAGTTGCACCAAACAGATTGAAATGGCCATTTGTTAGCCCCGGCCGTGATCGAGTTTGGGTAGCGGACATTACCTTCATACCGACTCGTCAGGGCTGGTTGTATCTGGCGGCAATACTGGACTTGTACACGCGCCGAATCGCGGGCTGGGCAATGGGCGAGCGAGCGGACCAACAATTAGCCAGCGCAGCCTTAAAGATGGCCTTGCAAGGGCGCAGGCAAGCTCAAGAAACGATTCACCACAGCGATCAAGGCGTGCAATACACCGGCAACGCTTACCGGCAGCAACTTGAAACCGAACAGCTAGTGGTTAGCACCAGCCGCAAAGGTATGCCGTATGACAACGCCGTTATGGAGAGTTTTTTCGGCTCGTTGAAGCAAGAGCTGACGCACCACGAGGACTTCGCAAGCCGTGACCAGGCACGGGTTCAGGTGTTTGATTACATCGAAGTTTTTTACAACCGCCAGCGGATACACAGCGCCCTGGGATACCGTACACCGCTGGAGTTCAGTGCCATGAATGAAGTGCGTAATTAAACTGTCCGAGAAATCGGGGGTGGTTCA
>NZ_JBSRZF010000042.1:0-1194 GCF_054057335.1 Pseudomonas sp. TE3786 | reverse complement strand
GACCTTCGTGGCAGTTGCCGCGGCGACGGTAACCACTACAGCTTCTCCGACATCAATCGTTGCCAACGGCACCAGCACCTCGGCCATCAGCGCTGCGGCGAAGGATGCCCAGGGCAACCCGGTGCCGGGTGTGACGGTTAACTGGACCACTACTGCCGGAACCCTGGATAAAACCAGCTCGGTGACTGATGCCAATGGTGTTGCCACTGTAGAGCTGACTAGCCCGACTACCACCGGCAAGGCCACTGTTGAGGCCAACTCCGGCGGGGGGCATAGCTCGACGGAAGTGACTTTCGTAGCAGGTCCAGCCGCTGGGGTTACCGGTATGAGCACATCCTTGCGATCAATTGCCGCCGACGGCACCAGCACCTCGACTATCAGTGCCGTGGTGATGGACACCAAGGGCAACCCGGTTCCGGGTGCGACCATCGACTGGACCACCACGGGCGGCACTCTGGATAAAACCAGTTCGGTGACTGATGCCAACGGTGTGGCCAGCGCTGTGCTGACCAGCTCGACCACGCCCGGCACGGCGACCGTTACCGCCACTTCCGGGACTGCTCATGGTTCGGCAGTTGTGACCTTCGTGGCAGTTGCCGCGGCGACGGTTACCACTACAGCTTCTCCGACATCAATCGTTGCCAACGGCACCAGCACCTCGGCCATCAGCGCTGTGGCGAAGGATGCCCAGGGCAACCCGGTTGTGGGTGTGACGGTTAACTGGACGACTACCGGCGGTACCTTGGATAAAACCAGCTCGGTGACTGATGCCAATGGTGTTGCCACTGTAGAGCTGACTAGCCCGACTACCACCGGCAAGGCCACTGTTGAGGCCAACTCCGGCGGGGGGCATAGCTCGACGGAAGTGACTTTCGTAGCAGGTCCAGCCGCTGGGGTTACCGGTATGAGCACATCCTTGCGATCAATTGCCGCCGACGGCACCAGCACCTCGACTATCAGTGCCGTGGTGATGGACACCAAGGGCAACCCGGTTCCGGGTGCGACCGTCGACTGGACCACCACGGGCGGCACTCTGGATAAAACCAGTTCGGTGACTGATGCCAACGGTGTGGCCAGCGCTGTGCTGACCAGCTCGACCACGCCCGGCACGGCGACCGTTACCGCTACTTCCGGGACTGCGCATGGTTCTACAGCTGTGACCTTCGTGGCAGTTGCCGCGGCGACGGTAACCAC
>NZ_JBSRZF010000041.1:0-1238 GCF_054057335.1 Pseudomonas sp. TE3786 | reverse complement strand
ACAGCACACCCTTGTATCTCGACTCCTCCTCGAAAGAGGAGATAGTCTCCGACTGATCATCGGGGGAGGGTTTTGAAAGCCGGGCACACCCTTAGGCCTTAAGAGCCTGCGTTGTAGATGGTGCTTCAGCCCTCCACACTCACTCGACAAGTCCGAACGGTATCTAAGGCCACGCTTTGCGGGAGCCAGTATTCACAAGGTAGGACCGAGTGCAGTGATGATCTATCCAGCGAGATGAGGAGAGATTATGAGCAGCATCATCGGCATCGACATTGCCAAAGACAGTTTCGACATTGCCACGCTACAAGCCAATGGCAAGTACCGCACCAAGGCCAAGCTAGCTAATAAGCCGGCCGGTTTTGAGGCTTTTCAGGCTTGGTTGCAACAGCACAGTGAGCCAGAGGCCTGGGTCGTGATGGAGGCCACGGGCATTTATCACGAAGCGCTGGCTGAGTATCTGTATGGCTTGGGGTTCAAGGTTTGCGTGATGAACCCGGCGCAGATTTCGAGTTATGCCAAGAGCCAACTGCAGCGGGTCAAGACCGATAAAGTCGATGCGAAGCTGATCGCCGATTATGGTTTGCGCCATGTCGACCAGCTACGTGCCTGGCAGCCGGAGCCCAAGGCGACAAAACACCTGCGTGCTCTGCTTCGACGTCTGAAAGATCTTCAGGAGTTTCAGCAGATGGAGCGCAATCGCCTGGAAGTAGCGTCTAGCAACGTGCGTCCGTCCATCGAATCCATGCTTGAACATATCGCTACTCAAATCGCCGAAACGGAAAAGCATATCCGTGACCACATCGACGACGACCCGGATCTGCGGAGCAAGCGTGACTTGCTGACCACGATTGATGGCATCGGCAAACTGACTGCTGCTCAACTGTTGGCCGAATTAGGAGACCCGCTGCGGTTCGACAATGCGCGGGCCATAACTGCCTTCGTAGGCTTAAATCCGCGCCTCCAGGAGTCAGGTAACTACCGAGGCCACGTGCGGATATCTCGGGTAGGCTCATCGCGCTTACGCGCTTGCTTGTATATGCCGGGCATCGTATCGCTGAGCTGCAATGCGGCTGTCCAAGCCTTGGCTCAACGTCTTCGCGAACGTGGCAAAACAGGAAAACAGATCATCTGCGCAGCGATGCGCAAGTTGCTGCACATCGCTTACGGCGTACTCAAATCGGGACAACCCTTCGATGCGCAAAAGGCGCTTGCTCACTGATGGGCAAGACGGTATCTAC
>NZ_JBSRZF010000040.1:0-1326 GCF_054057335.1 Pseudomonas sp. TE3786 | reverse complement strand
TGTCCAGTCCTGAAATAGGTTTACACCCTTTCAGGTCATGCCCCGCACCTCAGAGCGCCCGATGCACCGCATCGGGCGTTTTGTATTTCAGGGCTTGGTGAGGTCGTTCTCGGTTATAAATTTCGATGGCTTCACGAACCATCCGTCGAGCCTGCGCCAGATCAGTTGGGCTTTGAATCAGCAGTTCGTTTTTTAGAATGCCGTTGATTCGCTCGGCCATCGCGTTTTGGTAGCAGTCATACCCATCCGTCATCGAACAGCTAACGCCGTGTTGCGCATGTAGGCGCTGGTAGTGGTCTGAGCAATATTGAACGCCGCGATCTGAGTGGTGCACCAGCTCACTGCGGTTTTTGCGTTGCATCAGCGCTCGGTTGAAAGCCAGCGCTACTGCTTCCGCTTTCAGGCCTTCATGAACATGATGACCAACGATTTTGCGTGAGTAAGCATCCGTCACGAGGCTTAGATAGAGCGGGCCATTTTTTGTTGGCAGGTAGGTAATGTCCGCGACCCACACGTGCTCTGGAGCAGTTGGTGTGATCTGCTCAGGGCCCGGTTTAAGAAGGTTGGGATGGCGGTAGAACCGGTGATAACTGTTGGTGGTCTTGTGGTAGGCCCGCTTGCGTAAAACCAGCAATCGATGGTCTGCCAACACTTCAAACAAGCGATCCCTTCCAACCCTGAGCTCCGAATCCACCTGCTCGGCGAGTAGGAAATGCAGTTTGCGCGTACCGAGGCGTGGCTGACGCATCCGTACATGCCTTACAAACTGAACAACCCGAAGATCCTGCTCTTTACGTCTGTCCGCTGCCCGGTTGCGCTGGTAATAAGCCTGGCGGCTCACGCCCATGAAACGGCAAGCCCTGCTAACACTCAGTCCTTGGACTTTTCCTTGTGTGAGGACTTGCCTGATCGCTTTTTTACGACAGCAACACCGTAGTCGTTCTTCAGCACATCAACGACCGCTTCGAAAAACTGAGCCTTCTGATTGGCTATCTCCAGTTGCTGTTCCAGCGCCTTAATGCGTTGCTCAGGCGTTTGAGGCAAAGATGGTTTGGACATGCGGGTATCCCGAGATGAGCGAATAGAAGTGCCCTGACTCCAGTTCTGTCGACCATGCTTGCGCAGCCAGTTCAGCACCGTCGACTTTCCTTGGATACCGTAGAGGTCCTGGGCTTCGATGTAACTTAATTCGCCTCTCTCAATCTGGTCTACCACTGCCAACTTAAAGGTCAGCGTGTAATCACGCTGACTTCGTCTCGCACCTTGCGCCATGGGGTTCTCCTGAAAGATATGGCTAAAGGTGTAAACCTTATTCAGGACGGGACA
>NZ_JBSRZF010000039.1:0-4633 GCF_054057335.1 Pseudomonas sp. TE3786 | reverse complement strand
TACACAGCGCCCTGGGATACCGTACACCGCTGGAGTTCAGTGCCATGAATGAAGTGCGTAATTAAACTGTCCGAGAAATCGGGGGTGGTTCAGATCTATTAATCGACTCTAAATTAGAGCAGTTAAATAAATCTGCCCCCTTTCTCCTTACTCATCAGCCCATACTTTGTAGCGGTACGCATCCACCAACATTACGTTCTCCCGTGTGCGTCGACTCCGGTGCGGCGCTTAGGTTAACCCATGCACCGCGAGCCAACGGACAATGTGGCAAGCGCTCACGCTCTGAAGCCAGGAGCCGTCTGTCAGGCGGACGAAAGTAAACAAACGAAGTAGCGGGTTATTTTTCTTTAATTAGATAAAGCGCTTCGTTCGCCGAAAATAATGAATACTTCAGGTTCGGGTTTGTGTAGTAAGCAAAGTCGACAAGCAGGCTTTCTTTTTCCGGGAACTCCTTGCCGTCAGTATGCGACAGGCTGCCTTTGTTTTTGAATTTAAGCAGCCCATTCTTTAACGCCACATGGTAATAACCTTGGCCACTCCACATGTACACGGCATGGCAGCCTACTTGGTCTGCAGCGCAGAACTTCTTATAGGCCTGCCTTTCAAAGTAAGGGATTGCAATATTGCCTGGCGGTTTATAGCGCCGAAAAAATCGTTCGTCGCGGGTAAAGTTTTCAAACAGGGTGTTTGTTGTAGATAGGCTTTTTCCGGAATAATCGCTCGTTAGCGAATTTCCGTACAGGACATACCATTTGCCCGTACTGTTCAGGTAGTACACTTTGCTAACACGCTTTTTGTTTTCCTGCGCACTGACTTTTTCCCACGCCACCACGTCGTCCAGTCGTGCACTTTTCTTTACCACCTCTTTATAGAAGAGATCGACTTTTTCTGCGCTCCAGGCCCGGTCTTTGTTGACTGCGATGAATGGTTTTAGCGTGTTGTCTCCGTTCAGTGGCCAGGTGGTGGTGTACGCTTTTTTCTTGTTGACCAGAAAGGCACCTCCCACCATTTCCTCATCCCCTGTGCTGTCCTTTATCAGCAGACTTCTTGTGAACTGATGTTTGTCGATGACAGTTCCGGAGCGGTCCAGTTTATAGAACGTGCGAAGACGGGTCCGATCATCTATTTCTGTGGTAACTGCGATGATAACGTTGTGTGTGCGTGCATTAATGCTGTGTTCGACGGTGGAGTGCGGCTGGATATCAAATTTTTCAACTGTGTAATTTCCAATGTCTTTTATTTCATCGATTACCTTGTAGTCTGCATATTCGGCGGGCAGCTTTTCACGTGCCTGGCTAAAAACGCCACCCTGCCCTGCATGGGTAAAATCGCACCCGCCGAGCACAACCAGTAGGGTGAGAATGCGCGTTGACGTAATAGGTTTCATAGCAAGAGGTCGTTAGGCCACAGGGCACAGTTCAGAAAGCGCGGTTGTACCGCACGCCACTACCCAATATCGCTGCCACATAGCACTCGCTGGTTTTGGCTGCACAGGTGGTTGCAGTGGAGCACGGGCGAATGGCATAACTCAACCCTGCTGAGGCCATCGGAATTACAGTGCATTTCCACGCGATGCTTATACAAGGCGTTACAGATGATTAAACAATGCCGTAATTCACGGGCGGCTTGGTTTTGCTTAACGCTTTGTCTCGGTTTGTCAGGGCACGTCCAGGCGAGTCAGCAACTGCAGAGCATCAAACAAGCGAAAAAGGGGACAGATTATTAATCGACTCTAAATTAGAGCAGTTAAATAAATCTGTCCCCCTTCTCAAAAATGCGCTTCTCCGCAAAATCCATATCGCTGACCTGCCGATAAATTTCAGATTTCGCGTAGATGCGAGCACTTCAATTTTGGCTGAGCGTTTTTACACACTCTGGGCCGTTTTCAGCCTCTCACGACGGGCAGTTAACGGTCAGAAACGAAAAACGGGTGCCCTTCTCTGGCGCAGCATTGCGAGTAAGCAACAAGGCACCCGGCGGCCAACAATGAACACAGGCCATCACCTGCAGCCCATGCATTTGTGAATACATAAGCCGCAAGCCCCGGAACGCGCGCACTCCAGTCTTTTTTTCAACAGGTTGGTTATGAGCCATTGAACTAGCGCCCCTTTAAGCACGGCCTACACTACCCATTGTCAAGCCAGGCAGTCGGTCTGGCTTTCTGCACAGGGAGTTGCATATGAAAGCGTATGGTGCCGAGTTTTTAGGGACCTTCTGGCTGGTGCTGGGGGGCTGTGGCAGCGCGGTGCTGGCAGCCGCCTTTCCAGAACTGGGGATAGGCTTGCTGGGGGTGTCGCTGGCGTTTGGCCTGACAGTCGTGACCATGGCCTATGCGGTGGGGCATATCTCCGGCGGGCATTTCAATCCGGCGGTTTCGGTCGGCCTCTGGGCAGGCGGGCGTCTGCCGCTGCCCAAGCTGCTGCCCTACATCGTGGCTCAAGTACTGGGCGGCGTGGCAGCGGGCGGCGTGCTGTATTTAATCGCTTCCGGCAAGGCCGGGTTCGAACTGTCTGCGGGCTTCGCCTCCAATGGCTATGGCGCGCACTCGCCCGGTGGCTATTCACTGACGGCGGCGGCCATCACCGAAGTGGTGATGACGGCGTTCTTCCTGCTGATCATTCTTGGCTCCACATCCAAGCGGGCCCCGGCGGGTTTTGCCCCTTTGGCCATTGGTCTGAGTCTGGCGCTGATCCACATGATCTCGATTCCAGTGACCAATACGTCGGTCAACCCGGCGCGCAGTACCGCGGTGGCGCTGTATGTCGGTGACTGGGCTGTCGGTCAGCTGTGGTTGTTCTGGCTGGCGCCGATTGTTGGCGCATTGCTCGGTGCGCTGCTGTACCGCCTGATTGCCAGTGAGCAGGATTGAGATTGCGGGCATTTGCCGCACTCTGCAGGGCATACCTAGGGCCAGGCGATCACGACGGGGCTGGCCCTGGTTGGCCTAGTACTTGATGTCCCGAGCGGTGTCGCGCGAATCCTGCTTGGTGTCGCGCTTATCCTGGCGGCATTCGGCACGGCTCGACTCATCGCCCTCTTTGCAGGCCTCCTTGTTCTCCCGCGCTGTGTCGCGCCCATCCTGTTTGGTATCCCGCGATTCCTGCCGTTGATCAGCCTGGTCAGTGGCGTAGCTCGGCATCGACACCCACGGCCCGCCGACGACGATGGCCAGCGTCGCCAGAGCCATCAAGTAATTCTTCGCACTCATGATTTTTCTCCAGTTGATAGTCAGTACGAAATCACTTCGTTGCCCAATCATGAACCGCATGCAGCCCAGACTGTTCCCGCACCGGGAATGCTCCATAAGTACTTGGCTCAGAGCGGTCGCCCACAACCCACAAAGGCCTCCGAAGGACAGCGCGTTTTAACGGTAGGCCTACTATGGCCGCCCCGCAAAGTTTGAATAGACCTAGCGAAATTTCCCGATAGATCGTTGAGCGCTTGCGCCAACAGCCAAAACCCACTGCGCAACCCCCTGAATCGCCCGTGCGTTTGTGGCGCCTTGAAAGGCTGCTTTTGGCCCAGAGAGTGTAAAACGCTGCGCCAACATTGAAGGGGGCACGGCTATCCGCGGCCTTTGCAACGAGCTTCGCCAGGGCTGGTGCGGGTAGTTCGCGCTTTACTAGACCCGCGTGAGCAAATAACCTGCGCCGCGCAGGCACCGCCCTGCCCTACTCGCAACCGAGCCAACCGGCTCTACAAGGACGTTACGATGCCTAAGCTGTTTGCCCTTATTGTCACTGCCATGCTGCTCACCGGCTGCGGCAGCCTGCCATTTACCCCCACCGAATACCCGCTACGTGCCGGGCTGATTCCTGAGCTGCCTATCGTCGGCACGGTAGCGGTCAGCAATGCCCAGCCTGCTGTTGAGCCGATAGTGATCTACCGCTACATGGGCCAGCGCATTGAAGCCAGCCCTAAGGCACTGACCGAAGTCATGGTGCAGCAAACCCAGACCGAGCTGAAAAAGAATGGCAAGCCCACCGGCGCACCCGGCGAAAAGACACTGCAACTGCGCATCGACTCGCTACTGAGCGAGTACACCTACGCGTTTTTCTGGCGCAGCAAAGTCCACTTCCAGGCAACCCTGGGTGATGGCCAGGTAATCGACCTGACTGTGCCCCACGCCAGCGGCTCGGTGCAGCAAGATCTCAATGGCTGTATCGCTGAAGGGGTGATGGTGCTGCTCAACGATGCCCGAGTGCGGGATTATTTGAGTAAGTAACAAACGCCTGTTGTGGCGCTCTTGTTGCTGTGCGACGTCAAAGCAGGTCGCCACGGCGCCACGCACATAGAACGAACCGAAGCGGCGGAGGCTCGCCGTAAGACAGGGCTTTCCCAGCCAAAGTTTGCCGAACTGTTAGGCGTCTCGGTGCGCACCTTGCAGGAGTGGGAACAAGGTCGTCGAACACCGTCTGGGGCTGCGCGCTCGTTGCTGCATATAGCCGTTTCACGGCCGGATGTATTCAGGGATGTGTTGACGGAATAGTTTCGAACGAAGAAAGGGGAAATATGTATTTAACCGCTCTGATTAGAGTCTGTCCCGTCCTGAATAAGGTTTACACCTTTAGCCATATCTTTCAGGAGAACCCCATGGCGCAAGGTGCGAGACGAAGTCAGCGTGATTACACGC
>NZ_JBSRZF010000038.1:0-5659 GCF_054057335.1 Pseudomonas sp. TE3786 | reverse complement strand
AACTTTTTCGCGGACAAAAACAAACCCCCTACCCGTTTTCACGGATAGGGGGTTTGGAATTTAAGCTTGACGATGACCTACTCTCACATGGGGAAACCCCACACTACCATCGGCGATGCGTCGTTTCACTACTGAGTTCGGGATGGGATCAGGTGGTTCCAACGCTCTATGGTCGTCAAGCAATTCGGGTGGAGTCTCGCTTTCGCGTTACTCCAAATTGGGTATGTGTTTTTCAGATTCGGTAATTTGCGTTCGAACTTTCGGTTCGTTCGTCTTCACACCGTCAATCTGCGATTAAGCAAATTGCTTGGGTGTTATATGGTCAAGCCTCACGGGCAATTAGTATGGGTTAGCTCAACGCCTCACAACGCTTACACACCCCACCTATCAACGTCGTAGTCTTCGACGGCCCTTCAGGGAGCTCAAGGCTCCAGTGAGATCTCATCTTGAGGCTAGTTTCCCGCTTAGATGCTTTCAGCGGTTATCTATTCCGAACATAGCTACCCGGCGATGCCACTGGCGTGACAACCGGAACACCAGAGGTTCGTCCACTCCGGTCCTCTCGTACTAGGAGCAGCCCCTCTCAAATCTCAAACGTCCACGGCAGATAGGGACCGAACTGTCTCACGACGTTCTAAACCCAGCTCGCGTACCACTTTAAATGGCGAACAGCCATACCCTTGGGACCGGCTTCAGCCCCAGGATGTGATGAGCCGACATCGAGGTGCCAAACACCGCCGTCGATATGAACTCTTGGGCGGTATCAGCCTGTTATCCCCGGAGTACCTTTTATCCGTTGAGCGATGGCCCTTCCATACAGAACCACCGGATCACTAAGACCTACTTTCGTACCTGCTCGACGTGTCTGTCTCGCAGTCAAGCGCGCTTTTGCCTTTATACTCTACGACCGATTTCCGACCGGTCTGAGCGCACCTTCGTACTCCTCCGTTACTCTTTAGGAGGAGACCGCCCCAGTCAAACTACCCACCATACACTGTCCTCGATCCGGATAACGGACCAGAGTTAGAACCTCAAAGTTGCCAGGGTGGTATTTCAAGATTGGCTCCACAAGAACTGGCGTCCTCGCTTCAAAGCCTCCCACCTATCCTACACAAGCAAATTCAAAGTCCAGTGCAAAGCTATAGTAAAGGTTCACGGGGTCTTTCCGTCTAGCCGCGGATACACTGCATCTTCACAGCGATTTCAATTTCACTGAGTCTCGGGTGGAGACAGCGCCGCCATCGTTACGCCATTCGTGCAGGTCGGAACTTACCCGACAAGGAATTTCGCTACCTTAGGACCGTTATAGTTACGGCCGCCGTTTACCGGGGCTTCGATCAAGAGCTTCGCGTTAGCTAACCCCATCAATTAACCTTCCGGCACCGGGCAGGCGTCACACCCTATACGTCCACTTTCGTGTTTGCAGAGTGCTGTGTTTTTAATAAACAGTCGCAGCGGCCTGGTATCTTCGACCGGCATGGGCTTACCGAGTAAATCGTTCACCCTCACCGGCGCACCTTCTCCCGAAGTTACGGTGCCATTTTGCCTAGTTCCTTCACCCGAGTTCTCTCAAGCGCCTTGGTATTCTCTACCCAACCACCTGTGTCGGTTTGGGGTACGGTTCCTAGTTATCTGAAGCTTAGAGGCTTTTCTTGGAAGCATGGCATCAACCACTTCGCGCTCTAATGAGCACTCGTCATCAGTTCTCAGCCTTAACCGCCCGGATTTACCTAAGCAGTCAGCCTACAACCTTAAACTTGGACAACCAACGCCAAGCTGGCCTAGCCTTCTCCGTCCCCCCATCGCAATAACTAGAAGTACAGGAATATTAACCTGTTTTCCATCGACTACGCTTTTCAGCCTCGCCTTAGGGACCGACTAACCCTGCGTCGATTAACGTTGCGCAGGAAACCTTGGTCTTTCGGCGTGGGTGTTTTTCACACCCATTGTCGTTACTCATGTCAGCATTCGCACTTCTGATACCTCCAGCAAGCTTCTCAACTCACCTTCACAGGCTTACAGAACGCTCCTCTACCGCATCACCTAAGTGATACCCGTAGCTTCGGTGCATGGTTTGAGCCCCGTTACATCTTCCGCGCAGGCCGACTCGACTAGTGAGCTATTACGCTTTCTTTAAAGGGTGGCTGCTTCTAAGCCAACCTCCTAGCTGTCTAAGCCTTCCCACATCGTTTCCCACTTAACCATGACTTTGGGACCTTAGCTGACGGTCTGGGTTGTTTCCCTTTTCACGACGGACGTTAGCACCCGCCGTGTGTCTCCCGTGCTCGCACTTGTTGGTATTCGGAGTTTGCATCGGTTTGGTAAGTCGGGATGACCCCCTAGCCGAAACAGTGCTCTACCCCCAACAGTGATACACGAGGCGCTACCTAAATAGCTTTCGAGGAGAACCAGCTATCTCCGAGCTTGATTAGCCTTTCACTCCGATCCACAGGTCATCCGCTAACTTTTCAACGGTAGTCGGTTCGGTCCTCCAGTTAGTGTTACCCAACCTTCAACCTGCCCATGGATAGATCGCCCGGTTTCGGGTCTATACCCAGCGACTAAACGCCCTATTAAGACTCGCTTTCGCTACGCCTCCCCTATTCGGTTAAGCTCGCCACTGAATATAAGTCGCTGACCCATTATACAAAAGGTACGCAGTCACAGAACAAAGTCTGCTCCCACTGCTTGTACGCATACGGTTTCAGGATCTATTTCACTCCCCTCTCCGGGGTTCTTTTCGCCTTTCCCTCACGGTACTAGTTCACTATCGGTCAGTCAGTAGTATTTAGCCTTGGAGGATGGTCCCCCCATATTCAGACAAAGTTTCTCGTGCTCCGTCCTACTCGATTTCATTGATAAGAGATTTTCGCGTACAGGGCTATCACCCACTATGGCCGCACTTTCCAGAGCGTTCCGCTAATCTCAAATCAACTTAAGGGCTAGTCCCCGTTCGCTCGCCACTACTAAGGGAATCTCGGTTGATTTCTTTTCCTCAGGGTACTTAGATGTTTCAGTTCCCCTGGTTCGCTTCTTACACCTATGTATTCAGTGCAAGATACTTAACTTATGTTAAGTGGGTTCCCCCATTCAGACATCTCCGGATCAAAGTCTGTTTGCCGACTCCCCGAAGCTTTTCGCAGGCTACCACGTCTTTCATCGCCTCTGACTGCCAAGGCATCCACCGTATGCGCTTCTTCACTTGACCATATAACCCCAAGCAATCTGGTTATACTATGAAGACGACATTCGCCGAAAATTCGAAATACTCTCAATCTCTTAAGAGAACTCACAAATTTTACCTTAGCCTGAATAAACACCAGTGAAAGTGCTATCCAGTCTATCTTTCTATCACATACCCAAATTTTTAAAGAACGATTAATACTTTCTAGTCAAAGACCAGAATTCAATATTCCACCTTCCGGCGAATACTCAATTCTGAACTCTTACTTGTCGTCGTGGTGGAGCCAAACGGGATCGAACCGTTGACCTCCTGCGTGCAAGGCAGGCGCTCTCCCAGCTGAGCTATGGCCCCGTACTTGAGGCTTCTTCCACAACAATTGGTGGGTCTGGGCAGATTCGAACTGCCGACCTCACCCTTATCAGGGGTGCGCTCTAACCAACTGAGCTACAGACCCAATTGTTCGGGCTACTAGGCTGACAACTCGTAACTGATCCTCCCGATACATCCAGGACGACCCAATCGTCTTTCGCAATGAATCAAGCAATTCGTGTGGGAGCTTATAAGGAAGCTGATGTCGTCGATTAAGGAGGTGATCCAGCCGCAGGTTCCCCTACGGCTACCTTGTTACGACTTCACCCCAGTCATGAATCACACCGTGGTAACCGTCCCCCCGAAGGTTAGACTAGCTACTTCTGGTGCAACCCACTCCCATGGTGTGACGGGCGGTGTGTACAAGGCCCGGGAACGTATTCACCGTGACATTCTGATTCACGATTACTAGCGATTCCGACTTCACGCAGTCGAGTTGCAGACTGCGATCCGGACTACGATCGGTTTTATGGGATTAGCTCCACCTCGCGGCTTGGCAACCCTTTGTACCGACCATTGTAGCACGTGTGTAGCCCTGGCCGTAAGGGCCATGATGACTTGACGTCATCCCCACCTTCCTCCGGTTTGTCACCGGCAGTCTCCTTAGAGTGCCCACCATAACGTGCTGGTAACTAAGGACAAGGGTTGCGCTCGTTACGGGACTTAACCCAACATCTCACGACACGAGCTGACGACAGCCATGCAGCACCTGTGTCTGAGTTCCCGAAGGCACCAATCCATCTCTGGAAAGTTCTCAGCATGTCAAGGCCAGGTAAGGTTCTTCGCGTTGCTTCGAATTAAACCACATGCTCCACCGCTTGTGCGGGCCCCCGTCAATTCATTTGAGTTTTAACCTTGCGGCCGTACTCCCCAGGCGGTCGACTTAATGCGTTAGCTGCGCCACTAAAGTCTCAAGGACCCCAACGGCTAGTCGACATCGTTTACGGCGTGGACTACCAGGGTATCTAATCCTGTTTGCTCCCCACGCTTTCGCACCTCAGTGTCAGTATCAGTCCAGGTGGTCGCCTTCGCCACTGGTGTTCCTTCCTATATCTACGCATTTCACCGCTACACAGGAAATTCCACCACCCTCTACCATACTCTAGCTCGACAGTTTTGAATGCAGTTCCCAGGTTGAGCCCGGGGATTTCACATCCAACTTAACGAACCACCTACGCGCGCTTTACGCCCAGTAATTCCGATTAACGCTTGCACCCTCTGTATTACCGCGGCTGCTGGCACAGAGTTAGCCGGTGCTTATTCTGTCGGTAACGTCAAAATTGCAGAGTATTAATCTACAACCCTTCCTCCCAACTTAAAGTGCTTTACAATCCGAAGACCTTCTTCACACACGCGGCATGGCTGGATCAGGCTTTCGCCCATTGTCCAATATTCCCCACTGCTGCCTCCCGTAGGAGTCTGGACCGTGTCTCAGTTCCAGTGTGACTGATCATCCTCTCAGACCAGTTACGGATCGTCGCCTTGGTGAGCCATTACCTCACCAACTAGCTAATCCGACCTAGGCTCATCTATTAGCGCAAGGCCCGAAGGTCCCCTGCTTTCTCCCGTAGGACGTATGCGGTATTAGCGTTCCTTTCGAAACGTTGTCCCCCACTAATAGGCAGATTCCTAGGCATTACTCACCCGTCCGCCGCTGAATCAAGGAGCAAGCTCCTCTCATCCGCTCGACTTGCATGTGTTAGGCCTGCCGCCAGCGTTCAATCTGAGCCATGATCAAACTCTTCAGTTCAAACATAATCGGATTTTGTAAAAATCCTAAACTTGGCTCAGCAATCGCAAAAAACTCTCAAATTAACGAGTGTTACTTGTGATGCTGACAATCAGTTGACTATCAGTCTTACCTCACAAGCACCCACACGAATTGCTTGATTCAGTTGTTAAAGAACAGTTGGTTAAGCCTTTCGTCTCAACCGAGGCGCGCATTCTACAGCAGCCTCTTATTCCGTCAAGCGATTTCGAAAATTTCTTTTCAAACTCAACCGCTTGCGCTTCAGATCAACTTCAGTCTCTCGTCAGCGGGAGGCGAATTCTACAGCGTTTCAAACCGCTGTCAACACCCTCTTTACACCGCTTTCGATCAACTCA
>NZ_JBSRZF010000037.1:0-18542 GCF_054057335.1 Pseudomonas sp. TE3786 | reverse complement strand
GCCCGGGCCTCTTTGTCCGGGGGCGGCTCCGCCTTTTCCCTCTTATAAAATACTTTGGTTGGGGGCCCCTTTCACCCCCGCCGCGTGTGCCGGGCCCCCCCCCCCGCCCCCCCCCCCCCCCGCTACTACAGGGACTGCATAGACGCGCAGAGCGGCAGTATGGGCGACCACCGAAGCAGCCACAGCGACCGAACGCGCCGCCCCTTGTAGCCGATCAAGTCAGTGCCAGCACCTCGCCCGCTGCACGCTCGGCCGCCTGCACCGCGCCATCGAAATAGCCCATCCAGCGTGTCGCCGTTTCAGTACCGGCGAAATGCAGACGGCCTTGGGGCTCACGCAAACGCGCCGCGCCATTGCCCCACACACCCGGTGGAAACAGCGCGGCATAGCAGCCGCGGGCGAAGGGTTCGTCGGCCCAGCACTTATCCACATACTCCAGCGGCTGCAAAGCCTGCTCGCCATAGTAGCGGGCGAAACATTGCAGCACCTGTGCACGCCGCTCGGCCTCGCTGCGGGCGCTCCAATGGCGGGCTTCGTCGCCCTCGATAAAGCCCATCAGCACGCCTTTTGCCGAGCCTGGCACGCTGTTGTCGAAGGTCAGCCGCAGCGGCCCGACTTCGCTGGTGGCCTGGCCGGACAAACCGTGCTCGCGCCAGAACGGCCGCGCGTACAGTGCCATGCATTTGATCACCGCACCTTGCGGCAGGCGCTGCAGCAACTGATCGCGCCAACCCGGCAATAACGGCTCCTGGGTAATGCGCAACAGCAGGGTTGGCGGCACGGCAAAAATCACCCGCTTGGCGCGATGGCTACCCTGGTCGGTGATCAGCTCGACCTGCTCACTCGTCTGTTTCAGCGCTCGCACCGGCTGGGACAATTGCACAGCGCCATCCAGACGCAGCGCCAGTTCCTCGCAGATACGCTGCGAACCACCGACCACCCGATCCTGCTGCGCACCGTTGGCCACCCCGAGCAGGGTGTCGAGGTTGGTGCCGCTCTTGATATAGAACAGCACATGCAGAAACGACAGGTCGTGGGGCTTGGCGGCAAACACTGCGGCGCTGACCAGGTCGAACACCGTCCGTGCCTGGGCGGTTTTCACCTGGCGGCGAATCCATTCGGCGAAGGTCAGGCTGTCCCACAGCGGTGCCTGGGGATGGCGGCTGGGGTCGTCGAGGTCGATCTGCTGCGCCAGCCGGTCCAGTCGCCATTGCGCCTGGGCGATATCGAGCAGGACATGGGCAGCGAATTTGGGGATGGTGCCGCGATAGGGTTTTAGCCGCCCGCCAAACAGGGTCAGGTTGTTGCCCTGGTTCCAGGTCGGGAAGGTTTCCAGCTTGAGTTCATCGAGCAGGCCGAGAATCCGCTCCTGGGTGGGGCCGACCCACTGGCCGCCCACTTCGGCGACCTCGCCACTGGCGAACTGATGATTGAGGGTGCGGCCACCGACCCGGGCATTGGCCTCCAGCACGGTCACACGCTGGCCAGCCTGGGCCAGACGCCAGGCGGCGGTCAGCCCGGAAATGCCCGCCCCTACTACGATGACGTCGGTATCGCCCATGCCCCACTCCTTTTTTATGGTTATGGGGGCAGAGAGTACGTCAGTACCAGAAAATCGAAAACCAGGCTTAATCGAATAGGGTGCAGGCCATCACCAGCGCGTCTTCGCGTCCACCCGGAGCCGGGTAGTAATCGCGGCGACGGCCGATCTCGTTGAAGCCATAACGCTCGTACAGGCGGTAGGCCGAGAGGTTGCTGGCGCGCACTTCGAGGAAGCATTCTCCAGCCTTCAACTCCAGCGCACGCTGCATCAGGCGCTCCAACAGCACCAGGCCCAGACCACGGCCCTGGCTATGGGGCGCAACGGTGATATTGAGCAGATGGGCCTCGTCGATAATCACGCTGAGTACGGCGTGACCGACCTGGCGCTCGCCCTCGAACATCACCCAGCAGTCGTAACTGCTGAGGCCGTCATGAAACAGCTTGCGCGACCACGGGTGGCTAAAGGCTGCGCATTCGATCTGGACCACTTCATCGAGATCCGCCTCGGTCATCGGGCGGATGGTAACGGCGTCATTCATGCAGCGACTCGGCCCCCGAGGTTTGCCAGCGGCGCATCACCCGCTGCATGGCTTGCCAGAGCGGTGCCTTGCGTGCCGGTTCGTCCATCAACAGCTCCAGGCTCGGCATGGCCCAGGCTGCGCCCAGCCCTTCCACCTGCAACTCACGGTTATAAGCGGTTTCGTCAGCCTCACCGGCAAAGCGAATGGCCGGCAACCCGAGCAGCCAAATGCATTTGCAGTCGGGCTCCTGCTCCAGTTTGCTCATCAGTACGCCTTGCACGTACTCCAGCGCGGCCTGTGGGCCTTGGTCCATATTGCCTTTGGCCAGCAGCGGCCAGCGCACTGGCTCGCCGAGAATCTGCGGGCTGTCGGGCAGGCCGGCGGCGCGCAGCAGATCCTTGAGCAACAGATAGGCGGGGTCGCGGGAGGCGAAGGGTTCGCCGGTGGCCAACTCGGCCAGGATGACGCAGGAACCGGCGCGCAGCAGTTGCAGGCTGAAACGGGGTGGCGGTACGGCGGCCACTTTGGTTGGCGCAACGGGGGCTTCTTCATCGGCCACCACGGGCACAGGTTTGGCCTCGACCCGTGCGGTGGGGCGAGGGACTTCTATTTTTGGGCGTTCGGTAACGGCGGGAGCAATAGGCTCGACCACCGGTTGCGGGGCCGCGGCGGTTTGTTGCACTGGCGTGGCGGCAGTGACTAGCGGCTGTGGCTCGGGCTCAAGCGGTTCGAGCAATTCAGGACGCGACGGCGCGGCGAATGGCAGCGACACGCGGGGCAGCCAGTTGGCGACCTGCATGGCATTCAGATAAGCGCGACGGCGCAGTTCGGTGATCATTTGAGCTCCACACGCAGACCTTGGGTCTGGGTGATTGACGCGAGGAAGGCGGGGATTGTCGCCGGAAAGGGAGGTTAGGGGGAAGGGTCATGGGCGATGACTGCGCTTGCGCTTATCAGCGTTTGCGAGTTTCTCGGAGGTATTCGTTGCCGCGTGGGCTGGAAGATTGGTTTCGCGCCTTACGCGCGACCTACTTTTCCAGTCGCCGGAGTGCCGGCCACGAAAAAGTAGGCAAAACGCTTGCCCCAAATGGGGCGGGTAGATCAAAAGCGGTAGATCAAAAGCCAGATCAAGAGCTGCCCAACGTTTGCTTTTTATCTTCGTGCCTGGAACCCCGCCTACGCGGGGATGACGGAGGTTTTTGTCTCGACACCGTCATCCCCGCGCAGGTGGCGGTGCGACGATTCGGGATCCAGAATTTTGCAGACCCACGACATTCATTCTGCGAACAAAGAACATGCTTTTGCTTATGATCTTGCGCTTGTGATCCGGCTTGTGATCTACCCGCCACATGATCGCAGGCCGAGCGGAATCGTTGTTCTGGGGGTTGAGCGGCCGGGAGCCGCGAAAGCTGCGTTGGGCCAAGGTTGGGGCAAGACTTTTTGGTTTCTTTTGTGTCGCCTGACAAAAGAAACTCGCGCGTAAGGCGCGAAACCAAACACCCAGCACACGCGGTAAAGAAGACCACCGCAAAAACCTCGTGCCCCCTTTCAGTTAATCGGCGTAGCCGTCAAATTCGCCCGAATATCCGCATTCTGCGCCTTGATCCCATACATCGCCGTCACCGCCCCCCCAGTGGGATGCACATTCTGCAGCCGATCCACATTCACCTCTTTAAACGTAATCCGCCCATTCACCGCAAACCCCAACGGATCCGGCGTAACCGTGGTACCCGCATTAGCCCCACTCTTGATCTTCACCTTGGTCGGTGCCACATCCAGATTGAGGTCCGCATTCACCCCATACGTATTGGCATTGGGATTATTTGGATCACCGTCAGAGGTGGAGAAGTTGTCGATCACCAACTGCACCCCCGTGCCATTGCCCGCGGTACGGTTGGTTTCCCAGAGAATCTGGTTACGTTTCTCGTCAGTGGCCACGCCATTCACCGAGCTGTCCGCCGCGGTGTCACGCACAAACACGCTTTTCAGTTTTACCGATACGCCTTCGTTGCCACGATCTTCCCAGCGCCCACCCGCTGCACCGCAGGCACTGGCAGTGCCGCCAGATGCACCGACGCAGAGCGCTCCGGCACCGCCCGAGCTGAGGGCCAAAGTCGAGCCCTGCTCATAACGCTTGAGCATGATCCGGCCGAGGCTGGTGCCAGTGGCACGGTCACCCCAGCGCACGTCGCTGACGTCCAGTTTCGACCAGTAGGTGCCTTTGCGCAGTTCGACGCCGCCCTTCTCCCCCGCTGCGCCGCTGCTGATGTCCAGGGTGCCGTCGCGAAAGTGCATGTCGTAGCTGGTGCCGGACAGCCACAGGCCTTTGCCAGTTTCGTCGACGGTGATCGCCGCACGCGCTTCGGTGACGTAGAAGTCGGCGTTATAGCGCACCCCATCGCCGACGTTGCCCCCCGGCTGGATCGTCAGCTGGCCATTCATGGTGAAGTCGTAGGCGGGGAAGATTTCCATCAGCACCAGCAACTCGGTGCCGCCTTGCAGCGGTGCGCTGGCGCTACCGACGCGCAGGCCGTCGAAGCTGTAGCTGCCTTTGATATTGTTCAAGCCCAGGCGCAGACCGTCGAAATGGCCGTTGTAGTTACCCTTGCTCATATCGCTCTGGGTGCCTGAGTAGCAGCCGGTGCTGGCCCCGGCGGCGCAGCTTTTGGTTACGTCGAGGGTGACCTGGCCTGTACCGTTGGTGCGCAGGCCGCTGAACCACATGCTGTTGCCGTTATCGGTGAGCGATACCGAGCTGTTGACCATGTTCCAGCTGACGTCGGCAGTCACGCCTTTAAGGCCGGAGTTGGGGTCGCCGCCGGGGCGCAGTTTCAGCCAGTTCTGTTGGGCACCATCGTCGAGGAAGTTGAGGTCGATGCCCAGGCTGCCGAGTTTCTGGTTGCTGGCGTTGCCGATGATCAGGCCGCTGAGGGTGGCGTTCAGGCGCAGGTCGGGGAATTTCACTTGGGCGTAGTTGCCCACACCGTCACTGGCCAGATCCAGCGTCAGGCCGTTGGTGCTGCTCAGCACGCCGGCGAAGTTTTCGGCGCGCAGCACCCCTTCGTCCTGGTACTGGAACAGGCTGTTGCTGATGGTCAGGTTCGGCCGGATGCGAATGCCCTGGCCGCTGGCGCCACCACTGCCGATACTCAGGCTGCCGCCCAGACGCAGGTCGAGGTTGAGTTTGCCGAAGCTTTTGCTGGCATTGGGGTCGCGGGTGTCGGGGTTACCGGGGGTGACGGGCACGCCGGCTACCGGGTCGCTGTGGGCCAGGTCCAGGCTGATGCCGCCGATGCTGGCAACCAGCCGCGAGTTGCCCAGATCAAGCTTGACCTCTTTGCCGCTGCCGCCACTGACGATGTCCAGGTAGGCGGCGTTGAGGTAGGCGTCGAAGGACATGCCATTGACGATCAGGTCGTAGCCGTTGTCGCGGTAGTAAAAGGTCACGTCGGTGAGCGACAGCTTGCTGTCATCCAGACCGATACCGCTGACCCCACTGGCACCGCCGCCTTTGATTTTCAGGCTGGCACCAAGGGTGTAGAAGGCGCGGAAGCTGCCGAAGCTATTGCTGCTGCCGGCCATTTCCACGTTGTTTACTGCTAGCACTTGCGGGCTGGCTTTGTGTTCCACCACCAGTTGGTTGCCGACCACGTCGATCTTGGTGGTGGAGGTGGAGGTGCTGCCGCTGGCCGGACGGTTGCTGACGTCTTTCAGCGCCACAGTTTTGCCGTCTTCGCTATAGCTGACGTTGCTGGCCGACCAGCCGCCGCCGCTGATTTCCATACTGATGCCGGACTGGCCATTGACGCTGGCCAGGCTGTCGTCGTCCAGCGCCTGCATGGCATGGCTTGGCAGGCTTAGACAGAGCAGCGGCACCAAGAGCAATTTTCTGTCCATCCGCTACCCCTCAGTTTTTAGGAAAGACCAGCACGTTGCCTTGCATACGAATGCTGCCGTCGATCTTCGCCGAGAAAATATTGGTCTGTTGGTAGGTGGCGTCACCGCCATTGGCGGCGCTGCCGGCCTTATTGCGCCAGCCGCCCTGGTTGGCCACGGCGAAGGTGAAGCGCGCGTCCTGGAATTTCATTTCGTTGGGCAGGCCGAACTCCAGGCTGTCCTGACCAAACGTGGCACCATCGCCATTGAAGCCGTTGTCGATAAAGCGTGTACGCAGGGTCAGGCCATCGAAGCTGAAGATGCCTTTCATATTGTCCAGCACGTACCAGCCGCCGGCCGCTTCGGCGCGAATGGCCAGGCGCATGCCGCAGTCTTCTGGCGAGCTGGAACCGAGAGTGGCGCAGCTGCGCTGGGTGGCGGTCCAGGTGCTGGCGGTGTTGCTGCTGGGGGTGGTCCACAACACGCCGCCGTTTTTGTTGATGCTGAAGTCGCCGGACAGGTACACCCCGCCCTGGCCGCTGGTGGCGCTCAAGGCGTCGTCGGCCATCGGCTGCATCTCGCTGCGGGCCAGCGCCGGCACCAGTAACGCCAGCCACAGGAACAACCACTCGATGCGTCTAAAGGTCATGGCTGGTCACCTTCAGGTAGTTGATGCTCAGGCCTTCCAGGGCGTTGTAGCCGAAGTTGTAGCCGCCGGTTGCGTAGTTGCCGCTGCCGACCTTGAGGTTGTCGATGATGATGTTGGTGCGCGGCGCGTTGGCGTAGAAGTCCGCGGCCAGGGTGTTGCGTTGCGCCGTCGTGGTGCCGCCCGCCGTGGGGTTGGGCAGCTCCAGCACGAATTGGCCATTGCTGTTGACGTCGAACAGCAGCGGCTGGGTTTTGCCGTAGCCCAGGGAAATATTGGCGAAGGTGTTGCTCAGGGTGATGGTGCGCGCTTCCTGTTCGGCGGCGCTGCTGCAGTTGCTGGTACCGGCGGCGCAGGACATCACGGTAAGGCTCTTGGCATACAGGTTCAGGCGCATTTCACCGACCAGCTGGCTGCGCGTGTTATCGCCCCACAAGCGCAGGTAAGAGCCGTCCATGGCCAGCTCGGCGATGTCGACGTTGAGAATATCGGTGCGCCCGGCGGCCACCTGGAAATCGAAGCGGATGCCTAAGTCGGCCTTCTCGCTGGCGCGGCTGGAGCAGTTGCTGCCGGCGGCGGCATAACCGGAAATACAGGCCTGCCCGGCCGCCCCGGTGAGGCGTTCGGGAAAGGTCAGCGCCAGTACCGCCACGTTGCTCGGCGTGGTCTGCACCCATACCCCGTCATCGCGCAGGGTGCGCAGGTTTTCGCCTTTGTTCAGGTCCAGGGTGAAGGGCGAACTGAGGCGGCCGATGGTCACCGGATTGAGGTTAGTGCCCTTGTTGCTGCCGCTGGCCCCCAGGTAGAACTCCTTCACCGAGATCGGCACGTTCTGACCGCTGCCGTTGGTGATGTCGTTGATGGTGATGGTGGAGTTGTTGGCATCCAGCAGGATGTTCTCCAGCACAAAGCCGAAGCCTGCGCCCTGCACCACCGACAGTTCCTGATCATCCAGGGCCTGCATCTCGGCCCTGGCCAGGCTGCTGACACTGAACAAGGCCAGCGCGACAAACCGCAGCGAGGCATTCATCTCAGCACCCTGAGGTCGCGGTGCCCAGGCAGGTGTCCTGCCGGGGGATGCCGTTAAAGGCCTGGTTGAAGTCGATGTTGATCGGCGAAACCATATTGCCGTTAGCGTCTTTGTACTTGGGCATGTTCATGAACGCGCCTTTCAGGGCGGTCATAAAGCTGTTGCTGTCCAGGTCGCGCCAGGCCACATCCTTGGTCTGCAGGGAGATAAAGAAGCCCTTGGTCGCACCCTCGATGGCCGCGGTATTGGCCTGATCGGCAACGGCCATATTGCCAACCGGCAGCGACTTGAATTGGGCCAGGTTGAAACAGGTCTGGATGCCCAGCAAGGCGCAGCCATCGGACTTGATGATGCCCAGCGCAGCGTCGGTGAGAATCGGCAGGCAACCGCTGGTGCAGGTCAGGCCGTCGCCGTTCTTGATCCCGGCCTGGGTACCGCGAATCGGATCGGTGGCACCGCTGCTATTGACCAGCTGCGCATCGGCTTCGAGCACGCTGCTGGTATAGATGCCGCCAATCCCCAGCACCAGTTTCTGGCCGACGTTGGCCACATCGTAAATCGCCTGGCCAGTACCTTTGATATGCACCGGAACGTTGCCGGTCAGGCTGGCGATATCTCCGGACAGGGTGCCTTTGGCCTCACCAAAGCCAATGCGCACGCCGACCACCTTATTGCCCTCGTAGGCCAGCTCGATAAAGGGGTTGGCGATTTTGAAGGCGTTGATGCTGTCGTCGGCATTCACGGTGCCGAGGGCGAAGTTGTTGATCAGGATATCGGAAGAGCCCGCCACTTCACCCGGCCGCGTGGTGCTGTCGTTGTACTGGCCGAGCTGGAGCTTTTTCATATTCAGCTGGGTGTCGAGATTGACCCCCAGGTTGACTCGCGTGTAGTTGATGCCGGCATTGGCGTCGGTGGTCAGGTTGATAAAGGCCTGACCGGTGACATTCGACAACTCGCTATCGGCCAGCGCTTCCAGCTTGGCGTGGGCAGGGCCGGCCAATAGAACGCTGGTGAGCAGCGAGCAGGTCAGGAACGAGCGGCAACCAAGTGCGGCAAGGCTACGGGGCGAGCGCATGGTGATGTCCTTATTCTTATTGTGGCCGGGTCCACCAGGCGCTAAGGCGCAGGGTGAATCCACGGCATCACTATAAGAAGCTCGGCAGCAACCGAGGCCCGACCCATAGTCGAGTTTGCAGCGGGGAAGTTGAACGTGGGGCTGGGCGACTGTTACGCAAAATCACACTGGCGTAACGCCACCCTGGCAGCAGAAGGTCAATGCTGGCGGAACAAGGCGATCAGGTGATCGGCAATCGCGCCCTTGATGGCATCGACACTGAGCTTGGAGCTATTGCCCAGCTTGGCCGGATTGATGCGGTGCAGGTGCAGGGAGGGCATACGCGCTTCGTACTCACGCAGATCGCCCTTGATCAGCACCGGCAGAAAACTTTCGCCCTTGGCCTGATAGCGCTGGATCAGCAGCTTGAGACCTTCCTGAAACGGCAACTCCTTGGACGCCACCAGACGATGCTCGCCAGGAATCTTCAGGTACAGGCCGCTATACCCCATGGTTTCGCCGGGCAGGATATGGATGCCGGTGGGCTCCACGGCGTCGGCGGGGATATCGTTGAAGGTGTCGTGCCAGGCCTGTTCATCCGGGAGGATGGTGATACTGCCCTCCTCCGCTTCCGGCACCACAAAGCTGTAGTTGCTATAGAGCTTTTCGACGTAGCTGGAATAGATGCACAGGCGGTTTTCGAAACGCTGCAAAAAGGCCACTGCTTCACGGCGGTCGGTGATCGCGTCCAGGTCCCAGTCGAGGTCGCTTTGGCGTTCCAACTCGTCCCAGCGGGCTTGGGCGTAAGCGGCAGTGTTGGCGGACATGGGCGTTCCAGAAAGTGCAGTAGGCAACCCTATCGCAGAAAACATGCCAAGGGATTCAAGCACTTGAATCGTGGGCTGGGGTAGGTAACAGGGTTGAAACAAAGGTTCGTGGGGGGGCGCTAAGTGCCGTAATTGGTCACTTTTGTTGGGGGGCTGTGGCGCACGCGCCATGGACGGCCGACCTGGTCTCCAGAGAGACCCCTGTCATCCTTTGATCACCTGAGAATGAAGCCCCCCACCCCTCATGCAGTACAATCGCGACCTTTGCCCAGCCCCATTTCAAAAAACGAGTGCACATGATCGAGCCCAAGCGCGTATTGCGCGCCCTCGCTGAACACTGGACGTTACTCGAACCGCTCTGTGAGCGCTTCGACCAAGGCACCATGAGCCTGATCGAACTGCGCGCGCAGTTGGCCGTGCAACTGGTGGAAAGCACGCCCGCCGATATCACCAGCCTGCTGGATACCTGGATCCGTCTGGATATTCTGGTGCCGGTGGCCAAGAGCCCGAACCGCTTCGAGCTCAATGCGCAGATCCACGACTTCCTCGCCTACCTGCGCCGCGAACACCGCCTGGGCCTGTGCCTGGAGATCGAAGCCTATCTGCGCCACCTCGAACGCCTGGCCGGCTATATCCAGGACGCGTTCGAGATCCGCGACGCCAGCGACCTGGCCCGCCAGCTGCGGCTGCTGGATATGCGCGTGCGCGATGTACTGAAAAAGCTCGCCAATGACGAGCAGGCGCTGGTCGGTGTGGCCGATCGGGCCAAGACCAGCGACCGGCAGATTCCGCTGCGCCAGCGCTATGCCGAAGTGCTGGCAACCTGGGACGAGTACGTCGAGCCGATGATCCAGTTGGTCAACGCCGACGGTGCCTTCGAGCAGGGCGTGCGCCGCGTCGAGCAGGTGCTGTTGAAGCTGCTCAGTGAGCAGCATCGCCTGGGCCAACTGGTCGACGATGACCTGCTGCTGCGTACCCACGCACGTATTCTGGAAATGCAGACCACCGCCCAACTGACCCTGCGCCGCGCCCGCGAGCTGTTGCTGCCGCTGCGTGAAGAAGCGCGTCGGCACAACGCGGTGACCCGTGGCGCGGCCCTGGCTTTGTCGGCGATCCGCCGCAAAGGGCTGGACGCGGTGCCGCAAGCCGCCCTGCCGCTGTTCACCCGGCCGCAGAGCACCTTTCTCGGCAGTACCAGCCAGGTCGAGTCCTATGTCTACGCCCTGGCCCGCTTTGAACCCAAACCCACGCAGTTCCCCAAGGCCAGTGGCACCCGCAAGGGTGGCGATGCGCCCCAGGCGCCGCGTACCGCACGGGAAATGCTCGAACGCTGCCAGAGCGCCCTGCCGATGCCCGACCTGATGGTCTGGCTGCTGGAGCAAGAGCCGACCGGTGCCACCGACGAGCTGTTGTATTGGTTCTCGCGCCTGTCCCGCGACGGCCGCTTTCAGCGCGAACGCCTGGAGCGCCGCGATTACCACACCGCCGAGCATCAGGTCAGCCTGTGCTCCTTCGCCTTGGAGGCCAGCAAACATGCCTGAGCCCGTAGCCGACTTTTTAAAGAAGCCTGTGTATGAATATTGACCTGTCCGAACTGAGCCAACTGGCGCCGATCTTTCGCGAGTTGTTCAAGGGTTACCACGTCAGCCACCGCGACGCCGAGCTGTACAGCCAGCTGTCCAACCAGCAGGACGCCTACCGTGCGCTATTCCGCGCGCTGGGCTTTGAGCTGGTGTGCGATAGCCGCGGTTTCTACTACTTCGTGCCCGAGCAGATGGGCGCTCAGGTGAACAAGACCGCCCAGCGTCTGGCGCTATTTACCTTCATTCTGGTGGAGCACCTCGCCGACCAGGGTCGCGACCCGCTGGCCGTGCTGGACGGCGGCAGCCTGGGTCGCGATGAGCTGCCACCGTTGCTGGAGAAATACCGCGACCTGTTCTTGCAGGCCGAGGTCACCACCCAGGAAGAGCTGGAAGAAAAGATCATGCGCCGTATGACTCAGCTGGGTTTTGCCAGTGAAGACAACGGCATCTACCGCTTCCTGCCACCGATGCACCGCTTCCTCGATGTCTGCCTGTCGGTGCAGCAGGACCGCGACCTGGCCGCCAGCCTGCACAGCGTGCTGCCACTGCCGACCCCGGCCTTGGTGAACGAGGACAGTGGCGACGAGATTCTGCTGATCGACAACCACGAGGATGACGACATCCCGCTGCTGCCGACCGCTGCCACGCCACAGCCTGTGGCGGCAGAAGAAAGCGAAGAACAGGCCCTGGCTCGCGCCATGGCTGAAGAGCGTGCCAATCAGGAGATCGATGCATGAGCCAGGAACGCTACGGTATCCGCCGCTTTGCCTTGCTGAACACCGCCGGTTACAGCCTGGGCCTGTTCCCGCTGGAGCAGCCGCTGTCGGTGTATGGTGCCAACAACCTGGGCAAGAGCGCCTCGATCAACGCCCTGCAGTTTCCAATTCTGGCGCGCATGTCGGACATGAGCTTCGGCAAGTACAGCCTGGAAGCCTCGCGCAAGTTCTACTTTGCCAGCGACACCAGCTACATCCTCGTCGAAGTGTCCCTGCCCCATGGCCCGCACGTGATCGGCGTGGCCGGCCGTGGCCCGGGTGGCGGTTTCGGTCACCAGTTCTTCGCCTATGCCGGTGAACTGCATCTGGAGCACTACCAGAAGAACGGCACCTGCCTGCGCCAGCGCGAGCTGTTTGCCAACCTCGAACGCGAGAACATCAAGGCTTACGAGCTCAAGCCCGAAGAACTGCGGCGCTTGCTGGTGGGCGGGCACACCTCCATCCCGCTGGACCTGACCCTGATTCCGCTGCGTTCCACCAGCGAGCAGAGCCTGAAGACCTTCCGCGCGCTGTTTATCAACCTGCTGCATATGCGCGAAATTACCGCCGCCAAGCTCAAGCAACTGTTCCTCGATGCCTTCGAACACAGCCTGCGTTCGGGTAGCGTCGATTACATAGCGGCGTGTGAAGAAGCCTTCCGCGATGTACGGCGTATGGAAGCCGACTACCAATCGCTGGTCGCTGCCGGGCCATTGGTTGAAGCACTGAGCGCCGGCGTGGCCCAACGCGAAGTGCTGCGCGGCAAGCTGCACCGTATTTCGCCGCTGCTCGACTCGTTGCTCGGCGCTTGGCAGGACTATTCCGGTGCCCGCCGCGAAGAGCTGGTGATTCAAGCCGAGCACTACCGTGGCGAGCAGGACGGCCTGCAACAGAACCAGCGCTGCGGCACCCAGGAGCTGATGCGCCTGGAGCGCGAGATCAGCGAGATTCAGCGCTGGCTCGGCGAGTTCGGCGTGCTCAAGCAGCGCTTCGCCCTGGTCGATAACGCCCATGTGCTCGAACAGCAACTGCTGGCCGCCAAAGACGCCCACGATGAACTGGCCGGTGCCCTGGCGCAGTCGCGGCAGTTCTCCAGCGAAGACCTGGATGAACGTCTGCGTGATCTGGAAAAACGCCTGAAGTCGGTACGTCAGCAACTCGAACATGCCGACAACAACAGCTACGCCCGCCTGCGTGAAGAGTTCAGCCAGCAGGATGTCGAGCGCCTGATGCGTCTGTTCAATGGCGCGCTGTTCAGCCTGCCATTGGGTGAGCACGGCATTGGCCTGGATGAAGACGGCCAGTGGGTGAAGTCGCTGGAAGTGATACTCGACGGCTTCAAGGCCGAGCGCTTTGAAGTGCCGGGGCTGAGCATCGACCTCAGCCATATCGAGCCCCCTGCCCTGCAGGCCCTGGCCGACCGTGCCGCGTTGCGCGATCAGAAAGAACGCTTGGAAAAAGAGCTGAAACAGCTCAAGACCCAGCAGAGCGTGGCCGCCGACCGTGCTGCCAGCAAGGCCCAGGCCGAAGCCCTGTACAACCAGGTGCTGGATGCGCAGAAAGCCTTGGAAGACTTCCGCCGCAGCCAGACCCTGGCCGTGGAAGAACCCGGCAAGCTGGAACAGCTGGCCCAGGCCGAAGCGGCCCAGGACGATCTCAAGCGCGCCAGTGATGCGTTTACCGAGCGGGTTCAGCAGTTGTCGGCCAAGTTGCAATTGGTCGGTCGCCAACTGGCCGATCTGGAAGCCAAGGAACGCACCCTGGAAGACGCCCTGCGTCGCCGTCAGTTGCTACCGGCCAATCTGCCGTTCGGCACGCCGTTTATGGAGCCGGTGGACGACTCGCTGGACAACCTGCTGCCGCTGCTCAATGACTACCAGGACGCCTGGCAGAGCCTGCAGCGCATCGACGGGCAGATCGATGCGCTGTATGCGCAGATCCGTCTCAAGGGCGTGGCCAAGTTCGACAGTGAGGACGATGTCGAGCGCCGCCTGCACCTGCTGGTCAACGCCTATGCCCACCGTCAGGACGAAGCCCTGACCCTGGCCAAGGCCCGTCGCGCGGCAGTGACCGATATCGCCCGGACCCTGCGCAATATCCGCAGCGACTACGACAACCTGGAACACCAGCTGGCGTTGTTCAACCGCGAGATCAACCGACGCCAGGTCTCCAACCTGGAAAGCTTCCGCATCGTGCTGGCACCGAACAAGGATGCGCTCAAGCATATCGACCAGATCATCCACAGCGCCGGCCAGTACGAGGAAGGCGAAACCCTGTCGGTGTTCGACCTCAATCAGTCGGCCGATCAAGATGTGCGCAACGAGGAAGCCAAGGAATACCTGGCCCGCCTGGTAGCCGCCAACCATAACCAGTTGGGACTCAAGGATCTGTTCGAGCTGGCATTCGAGATCACCAAGGTCGGCGGTCAACCGATCGTGCACACCGACATCGACGGCGCGGCTTCCAACGGCACCACCATGACCATCAAGGCGCTGACCAATATGTACCTGTTGCTGCACCTGATGGATCGCGAACAAGCCGGCAAGGTACGCCTGCCGTACTACCTGGACGAAGCGGCGGACATCGACGAACGCAACCAGCAGGCATTGATCGAAACCAGCCTGCAGTTGGGCTTTGTGCCGATTCTGGCCAGCGTTAAACCGCAGGTGAGCGCCCATATCGCCATCGACCTGGAGGGCGGCAGCGGACCGAACGGCATCTATATCGATGAGGCGGATTGGAAGTACATTCGTCGGCATGAGCCGGTAGTCAAAACCGCGCCGGAGGTAGAGCCGGCGTGACGGCCACTGGAGGCTGAAGCCTCGATGCTTTTGCCAGATGCAAAAAGGGCCGCTATTGCGGCCCTTTTGCTTATTTACCCAACTGAATCTTCGGCGACCACTTCAGCCACTCATCATTGGCTTCTTCGTTGAGCACAAAGGTCTGCCCAGGCTTCACCTGATTGCCCAGTTGCTCGCCATCCGGAGTGGCGAAAGCGATACCGCCTTGCAACAACGACTCCACCGACTCCGTGCGCACCTTGGCACCCTTGAACAGGCTCCAGTCCACGGAGAAACCGCTGACGCTCCAGAACCGGCTGCCACTGCGAACCAGCGGAGCGAAGCGCGGTTCGATCAGCACGCTGATCAACACCCGGTCGGCCGTGGCCCCCAACTCGACGCCCGTGACTTTCCCCACCGCGATTTCGCGGTAAGTAACCGGTACATCTACCTTGATCGAGCCGCGCCGCGGTGCACTGAGGACCAGCTTCAGACCGTTTTCCTGGGTCGCCAGAACCGGCGGCTCACTCAGCGCGACGAACTGGCTCTGCGGCGCGGTGGCCTTGGCAGCGGGCTCTACCTGTAAGTACTGACCGCTGACCAAGGTGTCGAGGTTAGCCGTGCGGATCAGCCCGAGCTCCGGTTTCACCACCCAGAACCGCGAGCCGACGCGGGCGACTTTATCGGCACTTTCGGTGATACGCGCGGTGAGCAGCACGGCTTGCAGATCGTCGGTGAGTGACACGGTTTCGACCTTGCCCAGGTCGATGCCTTTGTAGCGAATCGGCGTGCCGGGCTTCAAGCCATCACCCGAGTCGACGCGAATATTGATCACCGTGCCCTTCTGCAACGCGCTTTCGCGATCGACGTGTAACGTGAAACGCTGCACGCGTTTGGTGGGCGCGGCTTTCGGGTCTGGGGTTTCAAAGCTGATGCCACCGGCCAGGAGGGTTTGCAGCGACTCGCTTTTCACCGTGATACCGGACAAACCGCCGCTCAAGGTGATACCGCTGGCATTCCAGAAGCGCGTGGAGTTGTTCACCAGGTTGGCGTACTCCGGCTCGATATGCACACCAATGGCCACGCGCTTGCGGTCGCGGGCCAGCTGGTAACTCTGCACGGTGCCGACTTTGATCTGCTTGTAGAGCACCGGGCTGCCGACTTCAATCGAGCCCAGCACCTCGCTAAAGAGCACCAGGTGCAGCCCGGGGGCGCTGAGGTCCAGCGGTGGCGGTTTCAGCCGGGCCACGAAGTCCCGCGCCGGCGGATTGCCTTTCTCGCCGGGGCGTACGGCGATGTAGTTACCTTTGACCAAGGCTTCGATGCCAGTAATACCGGCCAGGGAGATCACCGGTTTGACCACCCAGAACTCGGTGCCTTCCACCAGGTAGTCTTCACCGCGAGGGTCAAGGGCCAGCTCGGCCGATGCGGTGGCCAGGTCTTCATTCATCTTCAGGGCTTTCAGGGTGCCCACCTGGATGCCCTTGTACATCACCGGCGTACGACCGGCCTGCAGGCCTTCGAAGTCGGCCAGTTTGACGTTGACCCTGATCCCTACCTGGGCAGCGTCGAAGTCTTCGTATAGGCGGAAAGGCTGAGTGGGATCGGTGGGCGGGCTGTCTTTGCGATGCTCTGGCGTGGCGAAGGCGATACCGCCCGCCACTACGCTGGCCAACGACTCGGTGCGCAGTTTGAAGCCCGACAGGTCTGCATTGACCGTGACCCCACTGGCGTTCCAGAAGCGCGTATGTTTACGCACCAGTTGCGCGTATTGCGGCTCGATAAATACCTTCACTTCGACGGTGGTCTGGTCGGCGGCAAGGCTGTAGCTCTTTACTACGCCGACCTGGATTTGCCTGTAGAACACCGGACTGTCGCGATTCAGCGACCCCAAGCGCTCGGCCTTGAGGGTAAGGTGCAGGCCGGGCACCGAGTCGGCAATCGGCGGCACTTCTTCCAGCGCGTTGAACTTGCGTTCGGGCTCGCCATCCCCAGGCGCAGCGGTGATGTAGTTGCCGGACACCAGGGTCTCCAGGCCAGTGACGCCCGCCAGGCTGACGCTCGGCTTGACCAGCCAGAAACGCGTGTTTTTGCGCAGGTACTGCTCCACTTCCTTGTTCATCTCCACGGTGGCGATCACGCCCCGCTTGGCACCGGTGTCATCCAGGGTGAGGTTTTTCACCTTACCCACCGGCATGCCTTTGAAGATCACTTCGGTCTTGCCCGCCTGAATGCCATCGCCGGAGGCAAAGATGATCTGAATATCAATGCCCGCCTGATCGTAAGCGCGCCAGGCCAGCCAACCACCAATAAGCAGGGCGATCAGCGGCAGCACCCAAATGGCTGACCAGTTGGAAGCCGGGCGGATTTTGGCTTTGGGCAGATCATTCATTGTCATCGTCATCCGTTTCCGTATTGTCCCAGAGCAAGCGCGGGTCGAAGGTTAGCGCAGCCAGCATGGTCAGAATCACCACGCTGGCAAAAGCGGCGGCACCATAACCAGGCTCGATACTGGCCAGACTGCCAAAGTTGACCAAGGCCACCAGGATGGCGATGACGAACACATCCAGCATCGACCAGCGGCCTATCCATTCAATAAAGCGGTACATGATGATCCGCTGGCGCGGCGACATCGGCAGCCGACGCTGCACCGAGTACAGCAGCAAACCGATACCCACCAGTTTGAACGTAGGTACCAGAATACTGGCGACGAATACCACCACGGCAATCGGCACCATGCCGAACTGCACCAAGGCGATAACGCCGGACATGATGGTGTCTGGCTCACCTCTGCCGAGGGAGCTGACCGTCATGATCGGCAGCAGGTTGGCCGGAATATAGAGAACCGCAGAGGTCAGCAGCAACGCCCAGGTGCGCGTAAGGCTATCAGGCTTTCGCGCGTGAACGGTCCCACCACAACGGCTGCAGTACTGCGCGTGGCTGTCCGGTTCTTCGTGATTAAGTTGATGACATTCGTGGCACACCAGAATGCCTGCATCAATCGCCCGCATGGTCATCCTCTCCCGATAAGGCTTCCCAGATCTTGTGTGGGGTCATCGTCACTTCCAGCCAGACCTGAATCAACAGCAACGCCACGAAACAGCCCAAGCCCAGCCCCAGGGAAACTTCCGCCAGACCGATCAGTTTGACGATGGAAACCAGCGTGCCCATCAGATACACCTCAAGCATGCCCCATTCACGCAGGTGGTGATAAATGCGGTACAGCAGCAGGCCATAGCTGCGCCCGATCTTCAGTTGAACGCTGAGCAGCACCAGAAATTGGCAGAGCAGTTTGAGTAACGGCACCGCCATGCTGCAAAGGAATACCACCACGGCTACGCCCTGCATGCCTGACCCGTAGAGCGCCACAACACCGCTCCAGACGGTGTCGGTGGAGTTCTGACCGAGGAGGCTGAGTTCCATGATGGGTAGAAAGTTCGCTGGGAAGTACAACAACAGCGCCGCGATCACCAAGGCCATGCTGCGCTTCACTACCTTGGGGCGGGCGCGATACAACTCATAACCACAGCGCGGGCACTGGGCGCTTTCGCCGACTTGCAGCTTGGGCTTGAGCATCAGCAAATCGCACTCATGGCAGGCAGTAAGCGCCTCCAATGGCATCTCGGACAGTTCACCAGCATCTGCAAGATCAGACATGGAAAAAGCTCTAGAGGGTTTTGCCTACAGGGTAAACGAACAGACGCGCAGTTACCGGCTCTCTGCTGGCAATCCTAGACGCATTGAAGGGTAATGTACCTGTCTGGCGTTATTTCTTTTCGTTCTGGGCGCTGGCTTAGCGAGCAGAGAGCTGCGCTTTAAAGTGTGCCGGCGCTAACTTTTTCGCGGACAAAAACAAACCCCCTACCCGTTTTCACGGATAGGGGGTTTGGAATTTAAGCTTGACGATGACCTACTCTCACATGGGGAA
>NZ_JBSRZF010000036.1:0-21193 GCF_054057335.1 Pseudomonas sp. TE3786 | reverse complement strand
TGGCTGAAGGTGGATAACCTCGGCCAGCGCAGCCTGCCCCCCCCCCCCGCGCCCCGCCCCCCCCCCCCCCCCCCCCCCCCCCCCCGCCCCGCCCCCCCCCCCCCCCCCCCCCCCCCCCCCCCCCCCCCGCCCAGCACACGCGCAAATGAATACCGGCGCTCCCCAAAGCCACCAACTGGTGCCCTACCTCGCGTACCGACTAACCGGCCGTTTCAACCCCAAATTATCCCGCAACGTCTTGCCCTCATACTCCGTCCGAAACAACCCCCGCCTCTGCAACTCAGGCACCACAAAATCCACAAACAACTCCAACCCATCCGGCAAAAACGGCGGCATGATGTTGAACCCATCCGCCCCTCCCTGGGTAAACCACTCCTCCAACAGATCGGCAATCTGCACCGGCGTCCCCACCGCCGTGTGATGCCCCCGCGCCCCGGCAATCTTCAAATACAACTGCCGAATCGTCAGGTTCTCGCGCCGCGCCAGGTCGATAAACAGATGCTGGCGACTCTGCATGGCATTGCTGGTCGGCAACTCCGGCAACGGCCCATCCAGGTCGTATTCCGATAGATCGAAGCCACCCGCCATACCCGCCAACAATCCGAGTCCCACACGCGGTTCCACCAATGCCTGCAACTCGGCGTATTTGTCTTCGGCTTCGCTCTGGGTCAGGCCGATCACTGGCGAGATTCCGGGCATGATTTTCAGCTCATCGGCCGTGCGCCCGTACGCTGGCAATCGGCCTTTGAGGTCGGCATAAAACGCCTGGGCGTTGGCCAGGGTTTGCTGGGCGGTGAACACTACTTCGGCAGTGCGCGCAGCCAGCACTTTGCCAGGTTCGGAGGAGCCGGCCTGAATCAGCACCGGGTAGCCTTGCGGCGAACGCGGAATATTCAGCGGGCCGCGCACTTGGTAGCGCTCGCCCTTGTGGTTGAGGGTGTGCAGTTTTTCCGGGTGGAAGTACACGCCAGCCGCCTTGTCGCGGATAAAGGCGTCGTCGTCCCAGCTGTCCCACAGGCCGGTGGCCACGTCGATAAATTCTTCGGCGCGGGCGTAGCGGTCGTCGTGTTCGAAGTGTTTGTCGCGACCAAAATTCTGCGCTTCCTGGTCCAGCGCCGAGGTCACCAGGTTCCAGCCGGCCCGCCCGCCACTCAGGTGGTCGAGGGAGGCGAATTTGCGCGCCAGCAGGTAGGGCTCGTTGTAGCTGGTGGAGACGGTGGAAATCAGGCCGATATGTTCGGTCACTGTGGCCAGGCCGGAGAGCAGCACCAGCGGGTCGAAGACATCCCCCAGGGCGGTGTATTTGCCCAGCGGGTTGTCGCCGAGCATGGCCAGGTTGTCGGCGAAGAAAATCGCGTCGAATTTGCCGCGCTCAGCGGTCTGCGCCAGGCGCTTGAAGTGGGCGAAGTTCAGCCCACCCTCAGAATAGGAACGTGGGTGACGCCAGGCGGCCAGATGGTGGCCGCTGCCCATTAAAAAGGCACCCAGGGTCATGTGTTTGGCGTGGCTCATGGCGACCTCAGAAGTCATAACGCAGGGTTACGCCGGCCGTGCGTGGCTGGCCGAGGGAGGCGGTGTACAAGCCGTTACCAGCGCTGCCGACGGCCTGGTAATACTCTTTGTCGAAGGCGTTTTTCACCCATAGCGAGGCATCCAGCAGGCCGTCACCGGTTTCAATCCGCACGCCGGTGGCGAAGTTGGTCAGGGAGTAGCCATCGATAGTCGCCAGCTTGGAGTTGTCCAGGGTGCCTTCGGCTTCCGAGCGGTAGCTGTAACTGCCGGTGATGTAGGGTTCGAAGCGATCCACGACGGGGAATTTGTATTCGGCATTGAGGTTGCCGATCCAGCGCGAGGCACCGGCCACGCGTTCGCCGCTCAGGTCGCAACTGGTTCCTGGTGCCTCTGCCGGGCACGGGGCGTCTTTGAAGTCGAGGTAGGTGACGTCGTTAAACGAGCCGTTGGCATTGATGGTCAGGCCACGTACCGGCAGCACCGAGGCTTCGAACTCGACGCCACGGGAGCGCACGGTGCCGGCGTTGGTCAGCAACTGGTAACCGGTGGCCGAGCCTGGCGGCTGGTAGTAGGTGGTGGCCTGGTAGCCATTCACGCCAGTCCAGAAAATGTTGCTGTTGAACTGCAGACGGTCGTTGAACAGCTGGGTCTTGATCCCCAGCTCCGCATCGTTGGCACGCTCCGGGCCGACCAGTAAGGAGTCGGCACCTGCGCTTGGTGCCGAGGCGATGGCCAGGTTCACCCCTCCGGATTTCTCGCCATGGGACAGCGAGGCATAGCCCAACACATCATCGGTAAAGCGGTAGCTCAGGCTGAGCAAGGCTGAAGGCGCGGCGTTGTGCAGACCGATGTCGCCGCTGTCGTAGGCACCCACTTGCGAAGCGCGTACGGCGTAGCCATCGACTACCCCCGGAATCACCACTGCCGCGCCGCCGCCCACTGGAGCAAGGCGTTCAACGCTAGCGGTTTTTTCTTCATAGGTGCCGCGCAGGCCGGCGGTGAAGTCCAGGCGGTTGGTGATATGCCAGGTGCCCTGGCCGAACAGCGCGTAGCTTTCGGTATCCACCTTGCCGTGGGTTTCGCTGTAGATATTGTTCAGCGCATTGAGGTTCATGCCGATCAGGTTGAGGTCGGCCAATGGCCCCAGGTCAGTGAAGATACGGTTGCCCAGGTCCTGCTTGAAGGCATAGGCGCCGACCACGTAATCGAAGTTCTCGCCTTTGGGGGAGGCCAGGCGGATCTCTTGCGAGAACTGGCGGTCGTGCACTTCGTAGCCGTAGTCCTTGAGTACCGGCACATCGAGCTGGTCGGCGTCGTTGGCCGGGTTGAAGTGCCAGTAGCGGTAGGCGCTGATGGAGGTCAGGGTGTAGCCGCCGTCGAGGTTCCAGTTGGCCTCGATGGAGCTGCCGTTCTGGTGCACGCTGACGTTCTGGCGGTCGTCGATATTGCTGCGCCCGACCGTGGGGTTGGCACCGACCAGGGTGGCGCGGTCCCAGAAGGTTTTCCCGGCACCGTAAATTACCGCGCTGCCGCTGGTGGAGTTTTCTTCGTTGTACTCGTTGATCCAGCGCAGGCTGAAATCGTCATTGGGCTTGAACAGCAGTTGACCACGCAGCCCTTCGCGCTCGCCGCCGAGCAATTTGCGGTTGTCGTAGTCGTTGTCGAGGTAGCCGTCTTCACGGGTGCGATAGAACGACAGGCGCCCAGCCAGGGTGTCGTTCAGCGGGCCGGACAGCGAGCCCTTGGTCTGGAAATAGCCGCGCTCGCCACCAGACACCTCGATGGTTTTTTCCGGGGTAAAAGTCGGGCCGCGGGTGGTGATGTTGAGTACCCCAGCCGTGGTGTTCTTACCGAACAGGGTGCCTTGCGGGCCGCGCAGCAATTCCAGCTGCTCCACATCGAGCAGGTCGAACGCAGCCATGCCAGGACGACCGAGGTAGACGTTATCCAGATACACCCCAGCGCTGCCTTCCAGGCCATCGCTGGCCGGGTTGTTGCCGATGCCGCGCACCGCCAGGCTCGACACCCGCGCATGCACATAGGCGACGTTGACGCTCGGTAAAGCCTGCTGCAGATCCTGAATGCGATAGACCCGCTGGGTTTCCAGGTTGGCTCCGGTGAGGGTAGTGATCGGCGTCGGTACCTCTTGCGCGGCCTCTTCACGGCGGCGGGCGGTGACCACCACCGTCTTCAGCTTGGGGGCATCCGGCTCGGCGCTGCTGGTGGCGGCTTCGCTGCTTTCGCCGGTGCCGGCTTCAGCGGCCAGCAAGGTGCCAGGCAGGGCCAGCAACACGGCCAGGGTCAGAGGTTTGAGGGCCGACTGCGGCCAGTAGGGTGAACGGTTCATGCAGGCTCCTTGGGAGAACGGCGCGAGTCCCATGGCGGGCCCGGCATCTCGGTGTTGCAGAGCATGGTAAGGAGCGCAAAACGGCGGCAGCGGGCTTTGGCGGACAAGAGATGGTCCGAAATGGACAAGGTGCTTTTTGCCTTGTGTGGGCGAGCGCGTCGCTTACACGGCCAACGCAAGCGGCGACATTACTATCGTCGGCTTCAAGCGTTGCGGCACCACAGGGGCTGCGCTCTGGGTCAACTCTTCCCGCCGCCATTGCCCCGGAGTGCTGCCGGTCCAGCGGCGAAACGCGCGGTTGAAGCTGCTCGGTTCGTTGAAGCCCAGGCGGTAGCAGATTTCGTTGATCGAGCAGTGCGATTGGCGCAGGTAGGTGATCGCCAGTTGCCGGCGGCTTTCATCCAGCAGGTCTTTGAAGCTGCTGGCGTGTTTATTCAGGTGGCGGTGCAGGTTGCGCACACTCATGCCCAGTTCGTCGGCGACCTTGCTTTGCTGCACTTCGCCAAACGGCAATTGGCGCACGATCACGCTGCGGACCCGCTCGGGCAGATTGCTGCGGCGCTGGCGCTCCAGGTAATCGCTCATCACCGTATCCAGGCCTCGGGCCACATCGCTGTTGCCGGTGCGCAGCGGTGCCAGCAGGGCCGCGTTGTGGTATTCGATGGCGTTCACCGCCGCGTCGAATTGCACCGGGCAGCCGAGGATCTGCTCCCAACGCTGCGCCTGCTCAGGCGTCGCTCGGGTCAGACACACCTGCTTGATCACCCGGATGTCCCGCCAGGTTTGCTGGGTGAACTGCACGGCGCAGGCGATAAAGGCTTCGGTGGCAATGCGCTCCACATCCACACCCTCGGCCACCCCGTATATCAACCGCGTGGTGTGCGGCAGGCGCTGCACCTGCATCACCGCCGAGGTGCTGATCACCGAGGAAAAACGTACCGAGCGCTCCAGCGCTTCGATCAGGGTGTAGCTGTTCTGCATGGCGAAAAACAGGCCATGGAAGTCGGTCGGGTAGCCGCTGCGCGCCACGCGCAAGCCAAAGCACGGGTCGCCACTGACGCGCAGGGCCGCACGCCACAGGGTGGTCATATTGGCCTGGGCGATCCGCTGGTTGGCATCGTGCAAGGTGCTCGCATCGATGCCCGCTTCGCACAGCAGCGGCGCGCTGGCGATGCCTTCAGCTTCCAGAGCGCGAACAATCACCTGGGCCCAGGTGGCGATGGTGTCGATACGGCGCATGGCATCCCTCCCCGGCTACCGGTGCGCTTAACGCGAGGCCTGCGCCGCGCTGGCTTCGTGCTCTTGCAGGGCGGCGTCGAGGAAGGCGGGCTGCGCCCAGTCTTTAACCTGGAAGCCCTTGCGAATCAGCTTTTGCTCCAGGGCCACATTGACGCCGTTCTGCAGGTTGCCGAGAAACTCCTGGTCCAGTTGCGGGTTGAAGATTTTCACAAAGGACTGGGTCCCGGCGTCGGCGTTGAGAATGCTCGCCGGGTAGGTGGACAGTCTGGCCACCAGATCGACATAGGCCTGTTTGTGTTCTTCATTGCGCAGCCAGTTCACCGCAGGCTGCTGCGCTTTGAGCAGACGCTTGACGATATCCGGATGGGCGTCGACAAACTCCCCCGTACCGACCAGAACGGCCTGCAGGCTACCGGCACCATTCAGGTCGGCGGTGCTGATCGGCACTTCGGCCAGGCCGCGGCCTTGCAGGGCGAAGACGCCCGGGCCGGTCCAGGTGGCGTCGATCTGCTTGGCGGCCAGCGCCGCGCCGGCGGCGTTGTAGTCGAGGTTGATGACTTTGAAATCGCGCTCGGTCAGGCCTTTGCTGGCCAGCGCGGCATCGAACGACAACTGGGTGGCGGTGCCACGGAAAATCGCCACGCGTTTGCCCTTGAGGGTTTCCAGCGAGGTGATGCCCGAGCCCGGCAATACGCCGAGGTACTGTTTCACGTCACGCGCGGTGGCGCTGAGCAGACGGGTATCCAGGCCGTTGGCCTTGCCGACGATGGCCGGCAAATCGCCCAGGTAGGCGAGATCAACCTGACCATTGGCCAGCGCCTCGTTCACCGCCGGGCCGGCACCTTTGAAGAAAGTCCATTGCACATCGATGCCATCGGCGGCGAATTCTTTTTCCAGGTCCTGGCGGTCGCGCAATACGTCCACCACACCGGCACCGCTGGGGGTTTTACCGGCGCTGATATCGGGCACCGCAATGCGGATTTGCTTGAGCTCGGCGGCCATTACACCGCTGGCGGCCAGGGCCAGAACCACGGTCAAGGTTGAAGCCGCAGCACGGCGAAACAGCGGGGAAAGGCGCATGGGATAACTCCTGCATCGGGTCTGGGCAGCGGGCTGCCGGAAGCGTGCAGGCAAGGTAACGGCGGATATTTCGAGAATAAAATAATTAAAGCTTGGATTTTTAGCGCTTAAACGAATAAGCAGATGGCACGGGGGTTCCGCCTAAGCGATAAATCCGAGGCATAAAAAATATGCCGGGAAGGTATCAATCCCGAGATCAAAAGCTCGCGGCTAAAGCCCTTCCCACAAACAACCCGCTCGTTGTGGGGGGGCTTTAGCCGCGATGCTTTTGCTTTCGCCGGTAAACAACAACGCCAGCTCGAAGGCTGGCGTTGTTGTTTACCGGCGAAAGGGTTTAGCGCGGGAACACCGGCTGACGCGCGGGCTTCTTACCGCCCTTGCCGCCCTTGCCGCCTTTGCCCTTGCTGGCTTTGGCCGCTTCGTGGCGCGCTTTGGCGTCTTCCTGGTTCTTGGCGAAGGCTGCCGCCTTGGCTTGCTCACGCTTGTCCCACGGGTTGCCACCATCGCTGGCACGCGGTGGCAGGCCGCTGTGCTGGGTAAGGATCTTGGTGGTGGTTTCCTTGGCGACCTTATGGCTACCGGCCGGCGTCGAGTTCTTGCGGCGCGCACTCTGGTAGCTGTCGGTAGCCGGCTGGTGCAGCGGGATCAGCTGGTTCTTGCCCGGGCCGATCAAGTCGCCACGGCCCATGCGCAGCAGCGCTTCACGCAGCATCGGCCAGCCTTTCGGGTCGTGGTAGCGCAGGAAGGCTTTGTGCAGGCGGCGCTGCTCTTCGCTCTTGACGATGGTCACGCCGTCGCTCTTGTAGCTGACTTTGCGCAGCGGGTTCTTGCCCGAGTGGTACATGGCGGTGGCGGTGGCCATGGGCGACGGGTAGAACGCCTGCACCTGGTCGGCGCGGAAGCCGTTGCCTTTGAGCCACAGGGCCAAGTTCATCATGTCTTCGTCGGTGGTGCCCGGGTGCGCGGCGATAAAGTACGGGATCAGGTACTGCTCTTTGCCCGCCTCTTTTGAGTACTTCTCGAACATCCGCTTGAACTTGTCGTAGGAGCCAATGCCCGGCTTCATCATCTGGTTCAGCGGACCTTCCTCGGTGTGCTCCGGGGCGATCTTCAGGTAGCCACCGACGTGGTGGGTAACCAGTTCTTTTACGTATTCAGGCGACTCCACCGCCAGGTCATAACGCAGACCGGAGGCGATCAGAATCTTCTTCACACCCGGCAAGGCGCGGGCGCTGCGGTACAGCTGAATCAGACTGGAGTGGTCGGTGTTCAGGTTCGGGCAGATACCCGGGAACACGCACGACGGCTTGCGGCAGGCGGATTCGATTTCCGGGCTCTTGCAGGCGATGCGGTACATGTTGGCAGTTGGCCCGCCGAGGTCGGAAATCACCCCGGTAAAGCCCGGCACCTTGTCGCGGATCTCTTCGATCTCGCGAATGATCGACTCTTCCGAGCGGTTCTGGATGATGCGGCCTTCGTGCTCGGTGATCGAGCAGAAGGTGCAGCCACCAAAGCAGCCACGCATGATGTTTACCGAAAAACGGATCATGTCGTAGGCGGGGATTTTTTCCTTGCCATAGGCCGGGTGCGGAACGCGCTGGTAAGGCATGCCGAACACGTAGTCCATCTCTTCGGTGGTCATGGGAATGGGTGGCGGGTTGAACCACACATCCACTTCACCATGCTTCTGCACCAGGGCGCGGGCGTTGCCGGGGTTGGTTTCCAGGTGCAGCACGCGGTTGGCGTGGGCGTACAGAACCGGGTCGTTACGGACCTTTTCCAGCGACGGCAGGCGGATCACGGTCTTGTCGCGGGTCATCCGTGGGCTGGCCAGAATCTGCACGACTTTGGCTTCTTCCGGATCGTCTTGCGGGCCCTTTTCCTGCTCGATGGCGCAGGCCTGGGTGTCCTGGGTGTTCACGTACGGGTTGATGATCTTGTCGACCTTGCCCGGCCGGTCGATACGGGTGGAATCCACTTCGTACCAGCCCTGCGGGGTATCACGACGGATAAACGCGGTACCGCGTACGTCGGTGATGTCTTCGATCTTCTGCCCGTAGGACAGACGCTGGGCCACTTCGACAATGGCGCGCTCGGCGTTGCCGTACAGCAGGATATCGGCGCTGGCATCGATCAGAATCGAGTTGCGTACGCGGTCCTGCCAGTAGTCGTAGTGGGCGATGCGACGCAGCGAGGCTTCAATGCCGCCGAGCACGATCGGCACGTTTTTATAGGCTTCTTTGCAGCGCTGGCTGTACACCAGGCTGGCGCGGTCCGGGCGTTTGCCGGCCAGGCCACCGGGGGTGTAGGCGTCGTCGGAGCGAATTTTCTTATCGGCGGTGTAGCGGTTGATCATCGAATCCATATTGCCGGCCGCGACGCCGAAGAACAGGTTCGGCTCGCCGAGCTTCATGAAATCGTCTTTGGACTGCCAGTTCGGCTGGGCAATGATGCCCACGCGAAAACCCTGGGCTTCGAGCAGGCGGCCGATGATCGCCATGCCAAAAGACGGGTGATCCACATAAGCGTCACCCGTAACGATGATGATGTCGCAAGAATCCCAGCCAAGCAGATCCATCTCTTCCCGGCTCATCGGCAGGAAAGGAGCAGGCCCGAAACACTCGGCCCAGTACTTTGGATAATCGAATAACGGCTTGGCTGCTTGCATGGGGGTAACCGTATGGCAGTTGCATGGAAAATCGCGGGCGCGGAATATAGCACAAAAAATGTACAGAGTCCGACTGTGTCAGTCAGCTAATGGCCGATGGATGACGAGAAAAAGTCTCATATGATCCCTGATCACAATCTGATGGCATGGCTATACTCGACGCAGTTTTCATCGCCCGGCCGCAGCGCTTGGCTACAAGGAGTTTTGCGGTGCGGCTGAACATTCTGCAGATGTGCCTGTATGCCTTTCTGGCTGCCTTCTGCAGCCACGCCGCTGCGGCCGCGCCAATCGTTCTGGACAGCACCAGCAGCGGCCTCGCCCTGAACGGGCAGATCGAGTTGCTGGAAGACGTCGGTGCCACGCTGAAAGTCGCCGATCTGGCTGACCCGGCCGTGCAACAGCGCTTCGTGCCGGCCAACGGCAAGGCCAGCGTCGGCCAGAGTCGCAACCCCTGGTGGATCAAAGTCAGCCTGCAGCGGCGCAGCGATGCCCCGCAGCACTGGTGGCTGGAAGTCGGCTCGGTCACCCAACTGAACATGCAGCTGTACCTGCCCGGCCCGCACACCAGCTGGCAACAACGCCAGGGCGGCGAAGTGGTGAATTTCGCCGACGGCCGCGACCACCCCTATCGCCGCAGCCTGTTCAAACTGCCGGAACTGGGCGACGAACCGCTGACCTTCTACCTGCGTACCTACGACCCGGCCGGTAACTCCTTTCCCCTCAAGGTCTGGCAACTGGACGACCTCAGTCAATTGGCCGCCACCGAGAACATCGGCCTGGGGGTGATCTACGGCATCATCACCGCCCTGTTGCTGTACAACCTGTTTATCTTTTTCAGCCTGCGCGACTCGGCTTACATCTGGTACGTGCTGGCTACCTGCGGTGCCCTGCTGTTTATCGTCAGCATGACCGGCCACGGCTTCCAGTACCTGTGGCCGGAGCATCCGGTGCCGGTATGGCTGGACCGCATCGTCCTGCCCTCGCTCTGGGGCTTGTTCGCCTCACGTTTTACCCAGACCCTGATGCAGACCCGCCGATACGTGCGCTGGGCCCATCACCTGCTGAACCTGGCCTGCGTGATGTATATCGTGGCGATCGCCATCGACTTCTTCGGCGACCGCGGCACGGCGGCCTGGATCATCGCCATGCTGTCGTTCACCAGCATTCCGGCGGCGATGGGTGCGGCCTTTATCCGCTGGCGACAGAACTACTTTCCGGCGCTTTTGTACCTTTGCGGTTACGGCCTGATTCTCGGCAGCACCGGCCTGTTGCTGCTGCGCACCACCGGTGTGGTGCAACCGGCGGGCTGGAATGCCTACGTGTTCCCGCTGGCGGTGGCGGCAGAGTCGATTCTGTTCTCCTTCGCCCTCGCCTATCGCATCCAGACCCTCAAGCAGGATCGCGCTACCGCGATGCAACAGGCCGACCGGGAAAAAACCGCCAGGCTCTCGCAGATTCAAACCAGTGCCGACGAACTCAAGCGCGCGGTGGAATTGCGCACTGCCGAACTGGCCCTCGCCAACCAACAGCTGCGCGAGCGTGAGCAGGCCCTGCAACACGCGGCCTTTCATGATCCGCTGACCGATCTGCCCAACCGTCGCTACCTGATCGAGCGGGTGGAAACCGCCCTGGCCGATGCCAGCCGCCGTCAGGAATCGGTGGCCCTGCTGCTGGTCGATCTCGACCACTTCAAACCGATCAACGACCGCCACGGCCACGATGCCGGCGACCTGATGCTGCGCACCATCGGCCAACGCCTGCGCGAGCATGTGCGCAGCAACGATATGGTCGCGCGCCTGGGGGGCGATGAATTTGCCATTGTCATTTTCGGCCCGGAAGCCGAGCAGCACGCCCAGGAAATCGCCGTGCGCCTGCTTACCGAACTGGCGCGCCCGGTGCTTTACGGGGCCAATAACCTGGCTGTGACCATCAGCATTGGCGCGGCGCTGTTTCCGCAACACGCCAAGCAGTTTTCCGGGCTGTACAAGGCCGCGGACGAAGCGCTGTACCAAGCCAAGAGCCAGGGCCGCTCCGGCTGCATCATGCGCGGCAAGGATGGCGCGTTGAGCCAGGAGCAGTGCCTGTTCCTGGATGTGCTGCAGGTGCCGACGGGGTTGGTCTAACCCAAGGAAATCGATACTCCCGTAGGACCGTCGATCAAGCTTGGTAGATACGCGGTACGCGGCCGGTCACTTTGGTCAGCAACTCGTAGCCAATGCTGCCGCAACGCTGGGCCAGCTCATCCACGGGCAGCTGCGCACCCCACAGCTCTACCGCATCGCCTAGTTGCGCGCCGGGCACGTCGGTGAGGTCAACGCTGAGCATATCCATCGACACCCTGCCCGCCAGCGGTACGCGTTGGCCACGCACCACCACTTCGGTGCCCGCCGGCGCGTGGCGCGGATAGCCATCGGCGTAACCGCAACTTACCGTGCCCACCAACGATGGCCGCTGCGCGACCCAGCTGGCGCCATAGCCAACGCTTTCACCCACCGGCACTTCGCGCAGGGCGATCACCTGGGCCGTCAGGCTCATCACCGGGCGCAGGCCCAGATCCTTGGCGCTCAGCTCGGCAAAGGGCGTGGCACCGTAGAGCATGATGCCGGGGCGCTGCCAGTCCATATGGGCGGCGGGGATGGTCAGCAAAGCCGCCGAGTTGGCCAGCGAGCGCTGGTCGAACTCCAGGTCCAGCAGGCTAAGAAACTGCTCCACCTGCTGCTCGTTCAATTCATGCCCGCGCTCATCGGCACAGGCGAAATGGCCCAGCAGATTCAGCTCGGCGACGTTCGCCGCACCGGCCAGACGGCCATGCCACTGGCGCAGTTCTGCGGCAGAAAAGCCCAGGCGGTGCATGCCACTGTCGAGCTTCAACCAGACATTCAGCGGCTGCGCCAAGCCTGCTGACAACAACGCTTCGGCTTGCGCCGCGCCATGCACCGCGACATCCAGATTGAGCGCCGCCGCTTGCAGGTATTCGCCGGCCTCGAAGCAGCCTTCCAACAACAGCACCCGCGCCTCGGCATTCACCTCACGCACCGCCTGCGCCTCTTCCAGGCAGCACACGGCAAAACCATCGGCGTCGCCCAGCGCCGCCACCACATCCCGCAGGCCGTGGCCGTAGGCATTGGCCTTGACCACGGCAAAGGCCTGGCGACCCGGCGCACAGCGGTGGGCGACGGCGTAGTTATGGCGCAGGGCAGCCAGATCGATGGTAGCGACTAGAGGGCGCATGGCGAACTCGACAGCGAGGAAAAAAGGACCGGCAGTTTAGCCCAGCACGCCGCAGAAATATCTTTGCAGACTACTGACAGAAGGCTGTCAGTAGCGCCCTCGTAGAGTGGCCCTCAGCAGCTCGGTACGGCGCACCGCCAACCGCCTGCAACCCCGACCACTACGCCAAGGAATGAATGCTATGAACGCCGTGAACTGGTTCGAACTCTTTGTCAGCGACTTCGATCGCGCCCACACCTTCTACCAGCGCGCGCTGGATGTGCAACTACCTATCATCGACGGCCCGGCCTCGCGCATGGGCATCTTCCCCGGCGAAGAGAACGGCGGCGTCGGCGGCTGCATCAGCGCCATGGCCGGCATGCATCCAGGCACTGGTGGCACCCGGGTGTACCTCAATGTCGAGGGCAAACTGGACGCCGTGCTCGACCGCGTGCCCAACGCCGGCGGCATCATTGTGCAGCCGCGCACCGAGATCGCGCCGCACGGTTTTATCGCCTTGATTAAAGACAGTGAAGGCAATAGCGTGGGGCTCCACAGCGTGTCCTGAGCGGTTAAAAGCATCGCGGCTGAAGCCGCTCCTACGGACAGTGAAGTCCGTAGGAGCGGCTTCAGCCGCGATAGCCGCAACACCATCTAGAGATAAGCCATGAGACGCGCCGACCGCCTGTTCCAGATCGTGCAGTTCCTGCGCAGCCGCCGGCTGACCACGGCGCAGTGGCTGGCGGAGCGTTTGCAGGTGTCGGTGCGCACCATCTACCGGGATATTCAGGATCTGTCGCTGTCCGGCGTACCGCTGGAGGGCGAAGCCGGCGTCGGTTATGTGCTGCGCCAGCCCATGGACCTGCCACCGCTGATGTTCGAACGGGAAGAAATCGAAGCGCTGATGATCGGTGCCAAGATGGTCAAGGCCTGGGCCGATCCGGCGCTACAGCATGCCGCCGAGTCAGCGTTGGCGAAGATCCATGGCGTGTTGCCGGTGGACCTGCGCAGCGAACTCAACCGCCACAACCTGTTTGCCCCCGAATCCAACCTCTATCCCGTGCACTGGCTCGGCCAGCTACGCCTGGCGATCCGTCAGCAACGCAAGCTGCAGCTGAGCTACAAAGACCAAAAAGGCCAGAGCAGCGAGCGCTGCATCTGGCCTTTGGGGCTGTTCTTCTGGGGGCAGACCTGGACGCTGTGCAGCTGGTGCGAACTACGCGGCGACTTCCGCAATTTCCGTATCGACCGCCTGGATACGTTGACCGATACCGACGAGCACTTCGAGTGTGCCGACGGCCAGCGCCTGGAAGACTATCTGGCGCCCTATGTGGACGCCGATTTCATTTCGCCGCACTACAAGGTGTAGTGGGCCGCGCTACTCATCATCATCAAAGTTATAACTACCCGGCGCGAGATTCTCGAAACGGGTGTATTTGCCGAGAAACGCCAACCGAACAAAACCGATCGGGCCGTTCCGCTGTTTGCCGAGGATGATTTCCGCCACGCCTTTGTGTTCGGTGTCGGGGTGATACACCTCGTCGCGGTAGACGAACATGATCACGTCGGCGTCCTGCTCGATGGCGCCGGATTCACGCAAGTCGGAGTTCACCGGGCGCTTGTTGGGGCGCTGTTCGAGGGAGCGGTTGAGCTGCGACAGCGCCACTACCGGACAGTTGAATTCCTTGGCCAGGGCTTTCAACGAGCGGGAGATTTCGGAAATCTCGTTGGTACGGTTGTCACCACTGGAGCCCGGAATCTGCATCAGCTGCAGGTAGTCGATCATGATCAAGGCGATATCGCCGTGCTCGCGCACCAGACGACGGGTACGCGCGCGCATTTCCGAGGGGCTGATACCGGCGGTGTCGTCGATAAACAGCTTGCGGTCGTTGAGCAGATTCACCGCCGAGGTCAGGCGCGGCCAGTCGTCGTCGTCGAGCTGACCGGAACGCACCTTGGTCTGGTCGATACGGCCCAGCGACGACAGCATACGCATCATCAGCGACTCACCGGGCATCTCCAGCGAGTACACCAGCACCACCTTGTCGCTGCGCAGCACCGCGTTCTCCACCAGGTTCATGGCGAAGGTGGTCTTGCCCATGGACGGACGGCCGGCGACGATGATCAGGTCGGAGGGCTGCAGGCCGCTGGTCTTGTCGTCGAGATCGGTAAAGCCGGTGGATAGGCCGGTGATGCCTTCGCCAGTGTTGAACAGCTCGTCGATACGGTCGATGGCTTTGGTCAGCAGCGCGTTGACGCCCACCGGGCCGCCGGTCTTCGGCCGCGCTTCGGCGATCTGAAAGATCTGCCGTTCGGCTTCATCGAGAATCTCGGCGGCCTGCCGGCCCTGCGGATTGAAGGCGCTGTCGGCGATCTCGCTGCTGATGCCGATCAACTGGCGCAGGGTGGCACGCTCACGAACGATCTGCGCATAGGCCTTGATGTTGGCCACCGACGGGGTGTTTTTCGCCAGCTCACCGAGGTAGGCCAGGCCGCCGGTCTGCGAGGTCTGACCTTCCTTGTCGAGCTGCTCGGAGAGGGTCACCACGTCGAATGGCGAGTTGTGGTCGGCCAGTTTGGCGATGGCACGGAAGATCAAACGGTGGTCATGACGATAGAAGTCGCCGTCCGAGACCTGGTCCAGCACCCGCTCCCAGGCGTTGTTGTCGAGCATCAAGCCACCGAGCACGGCCTGTTCGGCCTCGATGGAATGGGGCGGGACCTTTAACGCCGCGGTTTGCAGGTCGAACTGTTCGGGATCGGAAATATCGTTCATGGCCACATGGAATCAGGAGTGCAAAACAGGGAATACAGAAAGACAAAGGGCACGATCTGCGAGTGCAGATCGTGCCCGATGTAAACCGCTGACACCAGAGGTGCCGGGCGATTGGTATTGCTTAAGCAGCTACCACGACAACACGGACGGTAGCTTCAACGTCGGAGTGCAGGTGCACAGCTACGTCGAATTCGCCCACGTGACGGATGGTACCGTTCGGCAGACGCACTTCAGCTTTAGCCACTTCAACGCCGGAGGCGGTCAGGGCGTCAGCGATGTCGTGAGTACCGATGGAACCGAACAGCTTGCCTTCATCACCGGCGGTGGCAGTGATGGTCACTTCCAGCTCAGCCAGTTGAGCAGCACGAGCTTCAGCCGAAGCTTTCTTCTCGGCAGCCAGTTTTTCCAGCTCTGCGCGACGCTCTTCGAACGCAGCAACGTTCGCAGCGGTAGCGGCAGTGGCTTTGCCTTGCGGCAGCAGGAAGTTACGGCCGTAACCAGCCTTAACGTTCACTTTGTCGCCCAGGTTGCCCAGGTTGGCGATTTTTTCCAGCAGGATGACTTCCATTTGGGTCTTACCTCTTAACTTTTAACCTTCACCGTTCGCGGGGCCGGCACCGTTGCGTGCGTGGCGTCCGCGAAAATCAATCAGACTGTCGACAATGGCCAAGGCCACCAGTAACGGATAAATCAGCTGCATAAACAGCAGCAGGCCTATGTACACACCGACCAGCCAGAACTTGCCCAGTCGCCCCACAAAGACCAGCCCGTGCAACAAGGCCAATCCTGCAAACGCCAGCGGTACGCTGCACAGCGGGGTCAGCATGGCCAATTGCGGCCCGATGTTCGGGCCTAGCAGCATGCAAACCAGCAGCACCATCGCCAACGCTGGCGGCAGTCGCAAGGCGCGAAACTCGAGCCCGAAACCACCAGGGTTGTACAGCGCAGCCTGCCAATAACGCCCAAGAATCAGACATAGCAGACTGACGATTTGCAGCACCGACGCCAGCAATCCAGTCAGTACCGGTACCAGCAAGGCATCCAGTCGCGCACGTTCTTCCACCGGCATTTGCTGATGGAGCTCCCCGAGGGCCTGCGGCAGGAGTTTCTGCAACTCCAGCGCTACCGCTTCAAGGAATTCACGATATTGCGAACCCAAGACCAAGCCGTACACCAGGCCCAAAGCCACGCTACACAACAGCACCCGGCTCCACGACCCACCAGCGCGCAACACCAACGCCAGCCCCAGTGAGCCCAGCAACACCAACAAGGTGCGCGGTTCACCGAGATACCACCAGACCAAAGCCGGCAGCAGAGCCCAAACCAGAACGCCAGCAGCGTCCTTCAGACCACGCCGCAGGAGCACCAGGCAACCTGCAGCAGCACTTAACCAGAACAGCAGCGGCAATGCCGCACTACCTACCACCACGAGAGTGGCTTGCATGCGACCGCGCATGATGAACTCAGCAACTGCGCGCATGCGATCTATCCTTTACTACGTATCGACCTTCCGGTCTCAGCGGCCGTGGCTGTCGGTGTAGGCGAGCAGGGCCAGGAAGCGGGCGCGCTTGATAGCGGTAGCCAGCTGACGCTGATAACGAGCCTTGGTACCGGTGATACGGCTTGGAACGATTTTGCCGGTTTCAGAAACGTAGGCTTTCAGAGTGTTGAGATCTTTGTAATCGATCTCCTTCACGTCTTCAGCGGTGAAACGGCAGAATTTACGACGACGGAAGAAACGTGCCATGAGATTGGCTCCTCAATAGATCCGTGGATTACTCGTCAGCGTTGTCGCTGTCGCTGTTGTCGCTGTCATCGCTGTCGCCATCGATGGAATCGGCTTCAGGACGGTCACGACGCTCGCGGCGCTCGCTGCGGTTTTCTTCAGCCTTGAGCATCTCGGACTGGCCGGTAACGGCTTCGTCACGACGGATGACCAGGTTACGGATCACGGCATCGTTGTAGCGGAAGTTGTCTTCCAGCTCAGCCAGGGCTTTGCCGGTGCACTCAACGTTCAGCATCACGTAGTGAGCCTTGTGAACATTGTTGATTGCATAGGCCAGTTGACGACGGCCCCAGTCTTCCAGGCGGTGAATTTTGCCGCCGTCTTCTTCGATCAGCTTGGTGTAACGCTCAACCATGCCGCCGACTTGCTCGCTCTGGTCCGGGTGAACCAGAAAGATGATTTCGTAATGACGCATAAATGCTCCTTACGGGTTGTAGCCTGCCGCCAGGGCGGTCAGACAAGGAGTGAATGACACTGTTTAGCTCACCGGACATCAGCGCACGAAAGCGCCTGCCGTCACGGCAAGGGGCGCAATTGTAGAGAAGGGGGCTGGGGGGCGCAAGGCAATTGGTGATTATTTGAACAGCTTGGCAGCAGCGCAGGATGGACGTGTAGGAGCAGCTTTAGCCGCGATGCTCTTTATGCGGCAAAGCATCGCGGCTAAAGCTGCTCCTACAGGTTATTTCTTGGCCTTGGCCTTCACGCTGCGCTGACGCAGTGCTTCGAACAGGCACACGCCGGTGGCTACCGAGACGTTGAGGCTGCTGACGCTGCCGGCCATCGGCAGGCGCACCAGGTAGTCACAGTGATCGCGGGTGAGGCGACGCATGCCCTTGCCTTCGGCGCCCATGATCAGGATGGTCGGCCCGGTCAGGTCCTGGTCGTACAGCTCCTGCTCGGCTTCACCGGCAGTGCCGACAACCCACAGGCCACGCTGCTGGAGTTTCTCCAGAGTGCGCGCCAGGTTGGTCACGGCCACCAGGGGAATCACCTCGGCCGCACCGCAGGCCACTTTGCGTACAGTGGGGTTAAGGGTGGCGGACTTGTCTTTCGGCACGATCACCGCCAGCGCACCGGCCGCATCGGCGGTACGCAGGCAGGCACCAAGGTTGTGCGGATCGGTCACGCCGTCGAGCACCAGCAGCAGCGGGTGGCCTTCGGAGCGGTCGAGCAGCTCGTCGAGCATCGCCTCGCCCCACACCTGGCTCGGGCTGACTTCAGCCACCACGCCCTGGTGTACGCCTTCAACCCAGACGTCCATCTCACGACGCTCGGCTTGGCCGACGGCAACACGGGACTGCGCCGCCAGATCGAGCAACACCTGCACACGGGGATCGTTGCGGCCTTCAGCCAGCCAGATCTGTTTGACCCGCTTGGGGTGGTGACGCAACAAGGCTTCTACGGCATGCACGCCGTAGATCTTTTCCAACTGACTCATGCTTTACCCTTTGGCTTGCGCGCCCCGCCACTTTTGCTCGGTGCTGCCGGGCCAGCTTTCGGCGGGCCCTTGCGATGGCTGCTGGGCTTGCTGCTTTTGCTGGCAGTGCCAGCCTTGCCCTTGCTTTTCGCTTCGGCCAGCAAAGCGCTTTTCACTTCGCGGCTGCGCTTGACGTCGGTGCTGCCGGTTGCCGCTGGGGCACGCCCGCCAGCGGCATTGGCTTTCTCTGCGCGCTCACGAGCGCCGCCCTTGGTGGCCGAGGTGGGCGCACGGCCTTTACGGCCAATCGGCGCATCGATGGTGGCTTGCGCCAGCTCGAAGTCGATTTTGCGTTCATCGAGGTCCACGCGCATGACTTTGACGTCGATGCTGTCGCCCAGGCGGAAGCTGCGACCGGTGCGCTCGCCCGCCAGGCGATGATGAACCGGATCGAAGTGGTAGTAATCACCCGGCAAGGCGGTGACGTGCACCAGACCTTCGACATAGATGTCTTTGAGCTCGACGAACAGACCAAAACCGGTCACTGCGGTGATCACGCCCGGGAAGCTTTCGCCCACGCGGTCTTTCATAAACTCGCACTTGAGCCAGTTCACCACGTCGCGGGTGGCTTCGTCGGCACGGCGCTCGGACATCGAGCACTGCTCGCCCAATTGCTCCAGCGCTGCTTCGTCGTACGGATAAATGCGGGCTTTGGGGATGATCACCGCGCCGGCACGTTTGACGTGCGGAGTGTCGATCTTCGAGCGGATAACGCTGCGAATGGCGCGGTGGGTCAGCAGGTCCGGGTAACGACGGATCGGCGAGGTGAAGTGGGTGTACGCCTCGTAATTCAGGCCGAAGTGGCCCTGGTTATCGGCGCTGTACACCGCCTGGCTAAGGGAACGCAGCATCACAGTCTGGATGAGGTGGTAATCCGGGCGCTCGCGGATATTTTCCAGGAGGGCCTGATAGTCCTTGGGCGACGGGCCCTCTTTGGACTTGCCGCGCTGCAGCGACAGACCCAGCTCACCGAGGAATGCCTTGAGTTTTTCCAGACGCTCCGGCGGCGGGCCATCGTGCACGCGGTACAGCGCAGGAATTTCGTGCTTCTTGAGGAATTCGGCGGTGGCCACGTTGGCGGCCAGCATGCACTCCTCGATCAGCTTGTGCGCGTCGTTGCGCGTGGTCGGACGGATCTCGGCGATCTTGCGGCCAGAACCAAAGATGATGCGGGTTTCCTGGGTTTCGAAGTCGATCGCGCCACGCTCATGGCGGGCCGCCAGCAGCACCTGGTACAGCGAATACAGCTGTTTGAGGTGCGGCACAACGTCAGCGTATTCGCCGCGCAGCGCCTTGGCCTCGGCGCTCTTCGGTTGCTCAAGGATGGTGCTGACTTTGTTGTAGGTCAGGCGCGCATGGGAGTGAATGACCGCTTCGTAGAACTGGTAGTCGGTCATCTTGCCGGTCTTGGAGATGCTCATCTCACAGACCATGGCCAGACGATCGACGTGCGGGTTCAGCGAGCACAGGCCGTTGGACAGCTCCTCGGGGAGCATCGGCACCACGCGCTCGGGGAAGTACACCGAGTTGCCGCGCACTTGAGATTCGTCGTCCAGGGCCGAGCCGATTTTCACGTACGAAGAAACGTCAGCGATGGCGACATAGAGCTTCCAGCCGCCAGAGAACAGGCCCCACTTGCTACCGTTCTTTTCGCAGAACACCGCATCGTCGAAGTCACGGGCGTCTTCACCATCGATGGTGACGAAGGGCAGATGGCGCAGATCGACGCGTTTTTCCTTGTCCTTCTCTTCCACTTCCGGCTTGAGCTTGGCGGCTTCTTTGAGCACGGCCTCGGGCCAGACGTGGGGAATGTCGTAGCTGCGCAGCGCCACGTCGATTTCCATGCCCGGTGCCATGTAGTTGCCAACCACTTCAACGACGTCACCCTGCGGCTGGAAGCGCGGCGTTGGCCAGTGGGTGATTTTCACCTCGACGAACTGCCCCTGCTTGGCGTTGGCGTTGCGGCCCGGGGTGACCAGTACTTCCTGCTGAATCTTCGGGTTATCCGCTACAACGAAGCCGATGCCACTTTCTTCGTAGTAGCGACCGACGATGGACTCGTGGGCGCGGGAAATCACTTCCACTACCGCGCCTTCACGACGGCCACGACGATCCAGACCGGTGACGCGCGCCAAGGCACGGTCGCCATCGAACACCAGACGCATCTGCGCTGGGCTCAGGAAAAGATCGTCGCTTTTGTCATCTGGAATCAGAAAACCGAAACCATCACGGTGACCGCTGATGCGCCCGAGGATCAGGTCGAGCTTGTCGACCGGCGCATAGGTGCCACGGCGGGTGTAGATCAACTGGCCATCGCGCTCCATCGCGCGCAGGCGACGACGCAAGGCTTCAAGCTGCTCGTCAGTGGTGAGACCGAACTCTTCCACCAACTGCTCGCGGTTGGCCGGCGAACCGCGATCAGCTAGATGCTGAAGAATCAGCTCACGACTTGGGATGGGGTTTTCGTATTTTTCCGCTTCACGGGCGGCCTCGGGATCGAGGGATTGCCAATCGGCCATTAGAGAGGGTTCGCCTTATCTATATAGAGAAGTAAGTGTCTTGCGCCTATTGAAGCGCGAAAACGCTATCTTGGTCTGCTCAAGTGAACGAATAAAGTTTTTTTTCACATCAGGGGTTTACAACCCTCAACTCGGTCCGTATATTTCGCGCCCACAACGACGGCAAACGTTGTTGTAGTTGAAAGTAGTTGAGCAATCAATGAACTCAACGCCCAGGTGGCGGAATTGGTAGACGCACTAGGTTCAGGTCCTAGCGATGGCAACATCGTGGAAGTTCGAGTCTTCTCCTGGGCACCAATTCAGACTGAGGTACTACCAACCTCAGCAACAAAGAGACCGGCTTAGGCCGGTTTTTTTGTGCCTGCAATTTACCGTAAGTCGTTTAGATTCAGGGGTTTACAAGCTTCCATCGGGGCCGTATATTCCGCGCCCACAACGACGCTAAACGTTGTTGTAGTTGAAAGTAGATGAGTAATCAGCGAAATCAACGCCCAGGTGGCGGAATTGGTAGACGCACTAGGTTCAGGTCCTAGCGATGGCAACATCGTGGAAGTTCGAGTCTTCTCCTGGGCACCAATT
>NZ_JBSRZF010000035.1:0-22171 GCF_054057335.1 Pseudomonas sp. TE3786 | reverse complement strand
GCTGGTGTGTCGTACGACCGATTTCGCTCCCTTCGAGATTCTGGGTCCCAGCCTACGCTGGGACGACGGTGTGCAGGCCTAAGCCAGCTCGGCCATCACCGCTGCCAGCGCCTGAGCCGGGCTAGGGCCGGCTGATCGGGCAACCGATCACCAGACCACCGTATTCACAAGTAAACCACTGTCGTCCCCGCGCAGGCTGGGACCCAGGCTGGTGTGTCGTACGACCGATTTCGCTCCCTTCGAGATTCTGGGTCCCAGCCTACGCTGGGACGACGGTGTGCAGGCCTAAGCCAGCTCGGCCACCACCGCTGCCAGCGCCTCGGCCGGGCTTGCCGCCTGGCTGATCGGGCGACCGATTACCAGGTAATCGGAGCCGGCATCCAACGCTTGACGCGGCGTCAGAATGCGGCGCTGGTCATCCTGCGCGCTGCCCGCCGGGCGAATGCCGGGGGTGACCAATTGCAGATTCGGATGCGCCGCTTTCAATGCCTGCGCTTCCTGGGCCGAGCACACCAGGCCGTCCATACCGGCCTTGGAGGCCAGGCCTGCCAAGCGCAGCACCTGCTCCTGCGGCTCGATATCCAGGCCAATGCCGGCCAGGTCTTCACGCTCCATGCTGGTCAGCACGGTAACGCCGATCAGCAGCGGTTTGGGGCCATTGAACTTATCCAGCACGTCGCGGCAAGCCGCCATCATGCGCAGGCCACCCGAGCAGTGCACATTGACCATCCACACGCCCATCTCCGCGGCCGCTTTCACGGCCATGGCGGTGGTGTTGGGGATGTCGTGGAATTTCAGATCGAGGAAGACTTCAAAACCCTTGTCGCGCAGGGTGGTGACGATGTCCGACGCGCAGCTGGTGAACAACTCTTTGCCGACCTTGACCCGGCACAGCTTCGGATCGAGCTGATCGGCCAGCTGCAAGGCAGCTTCGCGGGTAGGGAAATCCAGGGCGACGATGATGGGAGTCTGGCAGGCGGACATGGGCGACAGTTCTCGGAGGTCGGTGGTCGAAAGCGGCGCGCATTGTAGCGCAAGCCATACGCCGGGCGGCAGGCCCGGCGATCAGCGCCATTCAAGTGGCGTGGTGCAAGGCCAGCGCGGTCATAAACCCGGCCAGAGTGATCAGCCCGGTCCATGCCTGGGTACTGGCAAACGCTTCGGGAATCAGCGTATCGACCAACATGCAGAGCACCGCCCCGGAGGAAAATCCCAGGGCAAATGCCAGCCACATGGCATCCACCCCAGCGAACAACCCAGGCCCGGCCATCGCGGCAAAACCCGAGAGCAGCACAATGCTGCCCCACAGCAAGAAGATATACAGCCGCCGCGTGCCCCCGGCGCGCATCCCGGCCGCGCTGGCCAAGCCTTCGGGCAGGTTGGAGAGAAAGATCGCCACCAGCATCACCATGCTGACCTTACCGCCATCGAGCAAACCCAAGCCCAACCCGAGGGATTCAGGAATGCCATCGAGAAAGGCACCCGCCGCAATCAATACACCCAGCAAGGCCGTCGCGTTGGCTTTGCCCTGCAAGCGGTCCAGGCCTTTGCTGGCCAACACAAACACCACACCGCCGGCAGCCAGTCCAAGCAAGGTCGGCAACGGCCCGCCGAGTTCCTCCGCATCGGGAATCTGCTCGAAACACAGCGCCGCAATCAGCACCCCGCTGCCGTAGGCCATGATCGCCGCCAGCAGTTTCTTCGGCAGCTGCACATAAGCGCCGATGGCAGCGCCCACCAGCAGGCTGCTAGCGGCCAACCAGCCCCACAGGCCGGCTTGAAGCGTTAACGACTGCGGCATGATTTTTCCTTATTGGCCCGGTTCGCCAAGGGTAACCGGGAACGGGCATACTTGCCCCGCTCTCACCTCGTCAGCAGCCCGTATGCGTATTCACGTCAGCTTTATCGACCGCGTTGGTATCACCCAGGAAGTGCTCGCCCTGCTGGGCGGGCGCAATCTCAACCTGGACGCCGTGGAGATGATTCCGCCCAACGTCTATATCGACGCCCCCAGCCTCAGCCCCCAGGTGCTCGAAGAGTTGCGCGACGCGTTGTTGCAGATTCAGGGCGTGCAAAGCATGCATGTGGTCGACATCCTGCCCGGCCAGCGCCGCCGCCTGCAGCTCGATGCGCTGCTGGCCGCCATGACCGACCCGGTGCTGGCGGTGGACGGCTCCGGCCATGTACTGCTGGCCAACCCGGCGCTGACCGCGCTGTGCGGCCATGAAGCCGCCGGCGAACCGCTGACCGCCCTGTTCGACGACGAAGGCTTGCAACAGGCGCTGATCGACCACGGTTTTCGCCTGCCGATGCGCGAGGTATCGCTCAAGGGCCAGGCTCTGCTGCTGGACGCCATGCCGATCACCGACAAGCCCGGCAGCGACAACCAGGCCAGCAACGATCAGCTCGGCAACGATTCAACCAGCGCACAGCCGCACCTGGCTGGCGGCCTGCTGACCCTGTACTTGCCCAACCGCATCGGCGAGCGCCTGTCGGCCCTGCACCACGACCATGCCGAAGGCTTCGACTCACTGCTTGGCGACTCGCAGCCGGTACGCAACCTCAAGGCCCGCGCGCAACGCATCGCCACCCTTGATGCGCCGCTGCTGATCCGCGGCGAAACCGGCACCGGCAAAGAGCTGGTGGCCCGTGCCTGCCACGCCCTCAGCCCGCGCAGCAACGCGCCTTTTCTGGCCCTGAACTGCGCGGCGCTGCCGGAAAACCTCGCCGAAAGCGAACTGTTCGGCTATGCCCCCGGGGCCTTTACCGGGGCCCAGCGCGGCGGCAAACCGGGGCTGCTGGAACTGGCGCACCAGGGCACCGTGTTTCTCGATGAAATCGGCGAAATGTCGCCCTACCTGCAAGCCAAGTTGCTGCGTTTTCTCAGCGATGGCAGCTTCCGCCGTGTCGGCGGCGACCGCGAAATGAAGGTCGATGTGCGCATCCTCAGCGCCACCCACCGCGACCTGGAGCAGATGGTCAGCCAGGGCAGCTTCCGCGAAGACCTGTTCTACCGCCTCAACGTACTGACCCTGGAAGTGCCGCCCCTGCGCGAACGCGGCCACGACATTCTGGTGCTGGCGCGGCACTTTATGCAGCAGGCCTGCGCGCAGATTCAGCGGCCTATCTGCCGCCTGACGCCCGGCACCTACCCGGCGCTGCTCAGCAACCCCTGGCCTGGCAATGTGCGGCAACTGCAAAACGTGATCTTCCGCGCCGCCGCCGTGTGCGACAGCCCGCTGGTGGATGTGGGCGATCTGGATATCGCTGGCACCTCGGTGGCACCGCAGGGCGAAGGGGACGTTCGCAGCCTGGAAGAGGCCGTGGATGGCTTTGAAAAGGGCTTGCTGGAGAAGCTGTACAACAGTTACCCGTCCAGCCGGCAGCTGGCGGCGCGGTTGCTGACCTCGCATACGGCGATTGCCAAGCGGTTGAAGAAGTACGGGATTGGAAAGGGTTAGAACCCACCGAAGGTTCCGTAGGAGCGGCTTTAGCCGCGATGCAATTTATCTAAAAAGCATCGCGGCTAAAGCCGCTCCTACGGGATAGATGTTGGGCTGGGGTTATTTGATCACCCCGCAGGCAAATCGCGCCCCGCCACCACCGAGTGGAGCCGGATGATCCGAGTGGTTATCCCCACCGGCATGCACCATCAACGCGTGACCACTCAACTCCGAGAGCTTCTTCAACCGCGGTGCCAACACCGGCTGGCTGGCTTTGCCATCGGCGGTCACCAGCAGCGCCGGCAAATCCCCGAGGTGGTTGCCGTCTTCCCATGGAAAGCCATGTTTGCCGGTTTTATCCGGGTCCCAGTGGCCACCCGCCGCGCCGGCCGGAGTGGCTTTGCCGTCGATGGTCGCCGCGTCGCAGCTACCGTTCATATGCACGTGAAACCCGTGAATACCGGGCTGCAAACCGCTGAGCATGGGGGTAAACACCAGGCCGTACTTCGACTCGGTCACCACCACATTCCCCACCGGCTTGCCGGCACCGTTTGCGCTGGCCTGGTTCAGTTGCACCGTAAGCGATTCAGCCGCCGTGGCAGCGGTGGCGGCACCGAGCAGCACGGCAGCAGCGAGCAGATGACGAGAAATCTTTTGCATAGCGAGCATCCTATTTCCATGGGCAGGTGGGTAAGTGACTGTAGTTGAGCCCTCGGGGTTCCCCCTGCACCTGTAACCGTATCGATTTCAATACGTCGTAACGAAATCGCTCCAAAACACAGCGCACCCAGCCCACCAGCCGCTCTAGCGCAATAAATTGCGCGACTGCCCCGTCACTGTATCGTTTTCATTCCACCCAGCCCGCCACTGAATCCCCCTACCGGCCGCCAAGCCCCGGATTACCTACTTACTTCAAAGCTGGCACCGCCCTTGCTAACAGCCTTGGCCATTACTCCGGCAGCGCCCGCCTACAGAGCGGGCCGCCCTTGACCCTAGGAAGCGACATGAGCGAATTGCGATTCACCAGCGAACATGAATGGCTGCGTCTGGACAGTGATGGCCTGGTTACCGTCGGCATTACCCCCTACGCTCAAGAAGCCCTTGGTGATGTGGTGTTCGTGCAATTGCCGGAGCTCGGTGCCCACGCAGCCGACGCTGAAGTGGCCGTACTGGAATCGGTAAAAGCCGCCAGCACCATCGCCATGCCCGTGGATGGCAACGTGGTTGAAGTGAACGCCGCACTGGAAAACGCACCGGAAACCGTTAACGAAGATCCCCTCGGTGCAGGCTGGTTCTTCCGTATGCAACTGGCCGACAACAGCGTGCTCGCCACCCTGCTAGACCAAGCCGCTTACGACCGCCTGCTCAAAGCCAACGACGACGCCTGAGGCCCTGACGATGACCATCTCCCTCGACACCCGCAACGAATTTATCGCCCGTCATATCGGCCCGCGCGAACGTGATATCGCCGCCATGCTGCAACAGTTGGGTTATGACTCCCTGGAAGCCATGAGCGCCAGCGTGATCCCCGACAGCATCAAGGGCACCAGCGTGCTCAACCTGCCCGAAGGCCTCAGCGAAACCGCCGCCCTGGCCGAAATCAAAGCCATCGCCGACAAAAACCACCAGTTCAAAACCTATATCGGCCAGGGCTACTACGGCACCCTGACCCCAGCGCCAATCCTGCGCAACCTGCTGGAAAACCCGGCCTGGTACACCGCCTACACCCCGTACCAACCGGAAATTTCCCAAGGCCGTCTGGAAGCCCTGCTCAACTTCCAGACCATGATCTGCGACCTCACCGGCCTGCAAATCGCCAACGCCTCCTTGCTGGATGAAGCCACCGCCGCCGCCGAAGCCATGACCTTCTGCAAACGCCTGGCGAAAAACAAAGCCAGCCAGACCTTCTTCGCCTCCCAGCACTGCCACCCGCAAACCCTCGACGTGCTGCGCACCCGTGCCGAGCCGCTGGGCATTGAGGTAGTAGTGGGCGACGAGAGCACCATCGAAGATTTCTCCGCCTACTTCGGCGCGCTGCTGCAATACCCGGCCAGCAATGGCGACATTTTTGACTACAGCGCGCTGGTCGAGCAGTTCCACGCCGTCGGTGCCCTGGTGGCCGTGGCCGCCGACCTGCTGGCGCTGACCCTGCTCACCCCGCCCGGCGAATTCAACGCCGACGTGGCCCTGGGCAGCGCGCAACGCTTTGGTGTGCCGCTGGGCTTTGGTGGCCCGCACGCCGCCTATTTCGCCACCCGTGATGCATTCAAACGCGATATGCCGGGCCGCTTGGTCGGCGTGTCCATCGACCGCCATGGCAAGCCGGCGTTCCGCCTGGCCATGCAAACCCGCGAGCAACATATCCGCCGCGAAAAGGCCACCAGCAACATCTGCACCGCCCAGGTGCTGCTGGCCAATATCGCCGGCATGTATGCCGTGTACCACGGCCCGCAAGGCCTGACCCAGATCGCCAAGCGTGTACACGTACTCACCGTGATCGCCGCCCAAGGTCTGGCCCAGCTCGGTTTGCCAGTGGCGCAAGCCAGCTTCTTCGACACCATCACCCTGAACACCGGCGCGCGCACCGCCGAGCTGCACGCCAAGGCGTGGGCCGCGCAGATCAACCTGCGCCAGATCGATGCCGGCCAACTGGGCCTGTCCATCGACGAAACCACCACCCAGGCTGACATCGAAGCGCTCTGGGCGTTGTTCGCTACCAGCGGCCAAGCCCTGCCGGACTTCGCAGCCCTGGCCGCCAACGCTGGCCTGCAACTGCCAGAAGCCCTGCTGCGCACCAGCAGCTTCCTGCAGCACCCGTCGTTCAACCGCTATCACTCGGAAACCGAGCTGATGCGCTACCTGCGTCGCCTGGCCGACAAAGACCTGGCCCTGGACCGCACCATGATCCCGCTGGGCTCGTGCACCATGAAGCTCAACGCCGCCAGCGAAATGCAGCCCATCACCTGGAGCGCCTTCGGTGGCCTACACCCCTTCGTGCCGGCGGACCAGGCCCAAGGCTACCAACAGCTGACTGACGAACTGGAAGCCATGCTCTGCGCGGCCACCGGTTACGACGCCGTTTCCTTGCAACCCAACGCCGGTTCGCAAGGCGAATACGCCGGCCTGCTGGCCATTCGCGCCTACCACGCCAGCCGTGGCCAAGGTGAACGCGATATCTGCCTGATTCCCTCCTCTGCCCACGGCACCAACCCGGCTACCGCCAATATGGCCGGTATGCGCGTGGTGGTGACCGCCTGCGACGCACGCGGCAACGTGGACGTGGAAGACCTGCGCGCCAAGGCCTTGGAACACAAAGACCGGCTGGCCGCGCTGATGATTACCTACCCGTCCACCCACGGCGTGTTCGAAGAAGAGATCCGCGATATCTGCGCGATCATTCACGACAACGGCGGCCAGGTGTACATCGACGGCGCCAACATGAACGCCATGGTTGGCCTGTGCGCCCCAGGCAAATTCGGCGGCGACGTCTCGCACCTGAACCTGCACAAAACCTTCTGCATTCCCCACGGCGGTGGCGGCCCGGGCGTTGGCCCGATTGGCGTGAAGTCGCACCTCGCGCCATTCCTGCCCGGCCACGGTCATATGGCCCGCAAGGAAGGTGCCGTGAGCGCCGCGCCGTTCGGCAGCGCGAGCATTCTGCCGATCTCCTGGATGTATATGAAAATGATGGGCGGCGAAGGCCTGAAACGTGCCTCGCAACTGGCCATTCTCAGCGCCAACTACATTGCCAACCGCCTTGAAGAACACTTCCCCGTGCTTTACGCCGGCAGCAATGGCCTGGTGGCCCACGAATGCATCCTCGACCTGCGCCCCCTGAAAGAAACCAGCGGCATCAGCGTTGATGACGTCGCCAAGCGCCTGATCGACTACGGCTTCCATGCACCGACCATGTCCTTCCCGGTGGCCAACACCCTGATGATCGAGCCCACCGAAAGCGAATCCAAAGAAGAGCTGGACCGCTTCTGCGACGCCATGATCAGCATCCGCAACGAAATCCGCGCCATCGAACGCGGCGAGTCGGACGCCCAGGACAACCCGCTGAAAAACGCCCCGCACACCGCCCAGGAACTGCTTGGCGAATGGCCGCATGCCTACAGCCGCGAGCAAGCCGCCTACCCGCTGGCAAGCATCGTGGAAGCCAAGTACTGGCCGCCCGTGGCGCGCATCGACAACGTCTACGGCGACCGCAATTTGGTGTGTTCCTGCCCGTCGATCAGCGAATACGCTGACGCCTAAAAGCATCGCGGCTAACCGGAGCGCCGGACCGGCCGCTCCTACAGGGGACCGCGTTCTCTTGTGGGAGGGGCTTTAGCCGCGATGCCCCCACCGCCTATCCCCAAGACCGCAAGGGGCACACACCTCGCGGTCTACGCTGCATCAATAGCCTTCTGTATCCGAGGTCTGCATGGCACTTAGCGTCTTCGACCTATTCAAGATCGGCATCGGCCCATCGAGCTCACACACCGTGGGCCCGATGCGCGCAGCTGCGCGTTTCGCCGAGGGCCTGCGCCGCGATAACCTGCTGGCCGACACGGTCACGGTAAAAGTCGAGCTTTACGGCTCCCTCGGTGCCACCGGCAAAGGCCACGGCAGCGACAAGGCCGTGCTACTGGGCCTGGAAGGCGAGCACCCGGACACGGTGGATACCGCCAGCGTCGACCAGCGTCTGGCCGCCATCCGCAAAAATGGCCAGCTCAACCTGCTCGGTGAAAAGCCCATCGCCTTTGTGGAAAAACAGCACCTGGCGATGATCCGCAAACCACTGCCACAACACCCCAACGGCATGATCTTCCGTGCCTTCGACGCCGCCGGCCTGCAACTGCGCAGCCGCGAGTACTACTCGGTGGGTGGTGGCTTTGTGGTGGACGAAGATGCCGCCGGTGCCGACCGCATTGTCGAAGACGCCACCGTGCAGCCCTACCCGTTCAAAAGCGGCGACCAGTTGATGGCCCACTGCGCCGAGCACGGCCTTTCCATCAGCCAACTGATGCTGGCCAACGAAAGCGTCTGGCGCCCGGAAGCCGAAACCCGCGCTGGCCTGCTGCGTATCTGGCAAGTGATGCAGGACTGCGTTGAAGCCGGCTGCCGCAACGAAGGCATCATGCCCGGCGGGCTCAAGGTCAAACGGCGTGCTGCCGCCCTGCATCGGCAACTGTGCAAAAACCCGGAAGCGGCGCTGCGCGATGCCTTGTCGGTGCTCGACTGGGTGAACCTCTACGCCCTGGCCGTCAACGAAGAAAACGCCAGCGGCGGCCGCGTGGTCACCGCCCCCACCAATGGCGCGGCCGGCATTGTGCCGGCAGTGCTGCATTACTACGTGCGCTTTATTCCCGGTGCCAACGACGATGGCGTGGTGCGCTTTCTGCTCACCGCTGCTGCCATCGGCATCCTCTACAAGGAAAACGCCTCCATCTCCGGTGCCGAAGTCGGCTGCCAGGGTGAAGTGGGCGTAGCCTGCTCCATGGCCGCCGGTGCCCTCTGCGAAGTTATGGGCGGCAGCGTGCAGCAAGTGGAAAACGCCGCGGAAATCGGCATGGAACATAACCTTGGCCTCACCTGCGACCCCATCGGCGGCCTGGTGCAGGTGCCGTGCATCGAACGCAACGCCATGGGTTCGGTGAAAGCCATTAACGCCGTGCGCATGGCCTTGCGTGGCGACGGCCAGCACTTTGTCTCGCTGGACAAAGTGATCCGCACCATGCGCCAGACCGGTGCCGACATGAACAACAAATACAAGGAAACGGCGCGTGGTGGCTTGGCCGTGAACATCATCGAATGTTGAGCGACCTGCTGGCTGTCCTCGCCCCCCGCCCTGCGCCCGCCAGCAGCAGCGGCGAGCCGCTTGGCGACACGCCCACGCCCCTGAACAACACACCGATCAGTCCCCTCGCCCAGCTATGGGAAAGGGCCAGGGAGAGGGGCCCGTCCCTCCCCCCCGCAAAACGCAAAGGAGCACCGTAAATGTCCACCGAAAACCTGGCCAAAACCCCTCTGCACGCCCTGCACCTGGAACTCGGTGCGCGCATGGTGCCGTTCGCCGGCTACGACATGCCGGTGCAATACCCCCTCGGCGTGCTCAAGGAACACCAACACACCCGCGACCAGGCCGGGCTGTTCGACGTGTCGCACATGGGGCAGATTCTGCTGCGTGGTGCCAATGCCGCCGCAGCCCTGGAAACCCTGGTGCCGGTCGACATCATCGACCTGCCGGTGGGCATGCAGCGCTACGCCCTGTTCACCGACGAAAACGGCGGCATCCTCGACGACCTGATGGTCGCCAACCTGGGTAACGACACCCTGTTTCTGGTGGTGAATGCCGCCTGCAAAAACCAAGACCTGGCGCACCTGCAACAGCACCTGAGCGGCCAGTGCGAAGTAGTCGCCCAATTCGACCGCGCCTTGCTCGCCCTGCAAGGCCCGGCCGCCGTCACCGTGCTGGCGCGCCTGGCACCTTCAGTTGCGAAGATGACCTTTATGAACTTCCAGCCGGTCACCCTGCTGGGCGTCGACTGCTTCGTCAGCCGCTCCGGCTACACCGGTGAAGACGGCTACGAAATCTCCATCCCCGCCGATGCCGCCGAAAAAATCGCCCGCGCCCTGCTGGCCGAGCCGGAAGTTCAGGCCATCGGCCTTGGTGCCCGCGACTCGCTGCGCCTGGAAGCCGGCCTGTGCCTGTACGGCCACGACATGAGCACCGCCACCACGCCGATTGAAGCCGGCTTGCTGTGGGCCATCTCGAAAACCCGCCGTGCCGATGGTGCCCGTGCTGGCGGTTTCCCCGGTGCCGAACGGATTTTCGCCCAGCAACAGCAAGGTGTGGCCAGCAAACGCGTCGGCCTGCTGCCGCAAGAACGCACCCCGGTGCGCGAAGGCTGTGAAATTGTGGATGCCGATGACGTGGTGATCGGCAGCGTATGCAGCGGCGGCTTCGGCCCCACCCTGGGTGCGCCGCTGGCCATGGGGTATGTGAGTGCCGGGCATAACGCCCTGGAAAACACCGTATGGGCCCTGGTGCGCGGCAAGCGCGTACCCATGAAAGTGGCCAAAACCCCGTTCGTGCCGCAGCGCTATTACCGCGGTTAATCAGCCGTTTCCAGGCCAGGCCAATCGAGACTGAATCGGATGGCCGCCGCCCTCCTACAGCTTGTGCGGTCCGTAGGAGCGGCTTCAGCCGCGATGCTTTTGATCTGCCCTCATAGCAGGCAGCTACTTTTCCAGGTCTACCCAATCGCGGCTAAAGCCCCTCCCAGCAGAGCACGCGAGCTTCTGTGGGAGGGACTTCAGCCGCGATGCTGTTGGCGTCTAGCTTCGAATTGCCGCGTATGGCGGTAAATTCCGGATCCCGAATCGTCGGACCGCCGCCTGCGCGAGAATGACGGTGAAAGGTGCAAAACCTCCGTCGTCCCTGCGCAGGCTGGGACCCAGAATGTCGAGCCATGCGCCATAGGCGAAAAAACGTCTTACCAGCCTGCAAACAAAACGCAGATTTCCCACAGCACGCGTCCGGCCTGTAACCTGTGCGCGCGCTGCCGCCGAGCCTATAGTCGTTTCGTCGTTGCCCAATCAACGACCGGGTTTGACCGCCCGACTTCTTTAACTCCGGCGCAAAAGCGCCCCGTCCCATCTGGAAGCTGGCGCTTTTTTTGTGCCTCCACTTTCAGCTATGGCGGCTGTACGTGGGACACCTTCGGGTGTGCCGGGTTTGGGAGTTACCGGTCGGTCAACCCATGTACAGCTGCCACCCAATTCGTTTGACCGCGAACGGAGGCAGATAAACTCCTACTTCAAGGTAAACGTCATGAACCAAGAAACCGAAGTAACCAAAACCAGCACCTTCTGTGTACCCGACGGCATACCGCTGTTTTCGGTCAACGCTGGCGTACCCGTCAGCGACGCCCTGGAGCAGTCGGCCATTCTATTGGAGTGCATCAAGTATTTGATCGTGATCCGTGAAACCACTGATCCCGACAAACACGCCACCGTCTTGCAATACCTCACCGAGATGGCAGAAGCCCTGGTAGACGCCACCCGCGCTGTGGAATAAGGCGTCGGAACAGGCCACGGTTTGCACCACGCCGTGGCCTGCTCTACAACGCACGCAAACGCCTCCCCAGGGACAGATTTTCTGAGCTATCGCCGCCACGCCAGTGTCTGCATTCAAACCCGCCGCAATCCAAGGTCGCCCATGCTCGCCACCACCTACCTGTACCGTCATCCCTCCGCCGGCCTGCTGTTCGTGCAACTGCTCGGCGTGCTGCTCTACCCCTGGATGGAAGACACCCCCATGAGCCGCGCGCTGTTCGGTGCCTTTGGCCTGGTGGTACTGGGCATGGCGCTGCAGGTGGTCAAACGCAGCTCGGCACAAACCTGGGTGGCGGTGCTGTTGGCCGCGATGGTGCTGGGCCTGTCGGTACTCGACCAACTGATGCCGGCCGTTAGCCTGGAAGCGCTGATCGCGTTACTGGAAGCGTTGTTCTACCTCTACGCCGCCATCAGCCTGATCATCTATATGAACGCCGACCACCGCGCCACCACCGATGAACTCTATGCCGCCGGTGCCACCTTCACCCTGCTGGCCTGGGCCTTCGCCCACCTCTACACCTTCTGCCAACTGCTGCTGCCCGGCAGCTTTGGCGCGCTGATAGATCCGCAGGCGGCGCGCAGCTGGATGGAGTTGTTGTTCCTGAGCTTTACCACCCTGTCCGGCGTGGGCCTGGGCGACATCATTCCGCTCACGCCTATGGCGCGGTCGCTGGTGATGATCGAGGAGTTTGTCGGGGTTATGTACCTGGCGCTGGTGGTGTCGCGGTTGATAGCCCTGACGGTGATCAAGCGCTGACCCCGTCAGCAGCAACAGCCGCTACTGCTCCTGGCGAAACACCACCTCACCGCTATCCAGGTTCTCAATCAGCGAATTGATCCGCACAAACGTCACCTGCCCCTCGAACGCCTTGGCGTTGCTCCAACTCACGCGGTAGCGCTGCCCGGCCTTGAACTCGACGTTCTCAGCCTTGAACCCACAGCGCTCGCCGCCTGGGCCCATGGCGTTTTTCGACAGCCAGCACCATTGCAGCGAATGCGTGCCGGCCGGCACTTTCAACGCCTGAAAACCGCGTACCGGAGTGGCCGTAGCAGCGCCGGCCAGCAGGCGACCATCCAGATGGGTGGCGAGCAACAGGCGGTGGGTAGAAAGGCCGGCTTCGCGCGTGGACGACGTGCTGAAGTAGATAACCGAGGTGGCGGTGGCGTTTTGGGCCAGGTCGATAGGGTGCACGGCGGCGATATCGGTTTGGTAGTTGCTGTAGGTGAAGGTGGAGCAGGCGGTTAGCACAAGACTCAGGGAGAGAAATCCGAGGGCGGTACAAAAACGGGGCATGGGTGGCGGCCTTGGGAGGTGCGTGAATGGCGGCATTATTATTCAACTCTAAATTAGAGCAACTTAATAAATCCGTCCCTTTTTGGCTCCTAAAAATCAAGTCACCCCCTTAAGCTCAGCAATAATCTCTGGATTACCAATCGCTATAAAGCCACCTTCTGGATCGTCAAAATCTCCAAACCTCTTTAAAACCAGACCTTTCCTACTCGAAACGAATTTCACTAGTTCTATATCGGATTGCAGTTTCCCACTCCAACCATTTATGAGGAGATCATCTAAATCCAACCCTTTAGGCACAGCAACAATGTAGGAAGCGCGCTCAGCGAACAGTACTTTAACTGCAATATCATATAGGTCACAGGTCAATCTTGCACCGCCATAAAACTTCAAACCTTTGGCATCTTCCAAGCAAACTTCTGGAAATCTTACTTCCTCAGGAATATCTATACCATTAAACTTTATAGCGCCCCACAACTTTCTGTACTTGACCACTTTCGAATTTGGCTGCCAGGTTTCATTTCCCACGAGCAGAATAAATTCGTAGCCGGGGCGCCCATCCATTAAGCGACACCCCAAAAACTTAAAGACCTTAACTATTGACTCGAATGAGCGCTCAGAAACAAAAAAACTTGCAGCCGATATATTTTTCCACTCACGCCTATCTAACGAAGGTATATGTAGTACTTCGTTCGTCTCTGAAACGTCACTGGAAACCAGTAATTTAATATCAGTAATCATAGTGATTCCCCGATTCGTCATTAAAGTGCGACCCTCGATTTTGAGAGTTCCCGTCTCCAAAGTCGTGGCCTCCCGCGTCGTCTCGTATCACTACCGTTTTCGTACCGCCACCTGCTTTCGGAAGATCAAGCTCATAAATCACGCCAGGTTGTGGATTCCCTCGTCTGTCGACGTTTGGAAGAACTCGACTTGGCTGCATACTCGGAGGAATCAGAATTTAAAAGAACAAACAAAACTATAAATTAAAAACAGGCGGCTGATTTTATTGCCGATCTAAGCCTTTTAACTATTAGGAAGTTAGTGCAGGCAAATAAATTTTAAAAGTTTTCTTGAAAAGCGCTCTTAGCAACCCCCCCTATCTGAAACGCAGTCATCAGGCGTCAGACCTAATGCAATCAACCAATTCAAGAATCAACTTATAGTAAAATCCTTTTTCAAGCAGTAGGCATACACTACCACCCACATCATCATAAAAATGCAACTTTTCCTGAACTGAACCTTGGACTAAAGCAACACCGCAGGCATCGAATATATATATAGGAGAATAAAAGAAAATATTATCTATTACCTCATCGGACACCTCGTGTTTTTTATATTTTTCGCACACCACTTCCTCGTAATCTGTCAGCACACACTCTCGAAGCTCTAAAATCTCTTCAGAAGAAAAATCTAACAGCGCAGGATATTCTCTCTGCCCTTGCAACTCAAACTCAAAACCTCTACACAGCTCAAGCAAGTCATAATTAAATTTATTATTTCCGTACTTTCTACCAAGTATATAAATGAAAACCTTACCCTCATCAACTGAAAATCTCTCAACTTCAAAAGCAACTAACTCAATATCTCCGACCACCATGGCTGATTACTCCCTTTAGCTTTAAAACCTAGCTCTCTTAAAACTTTCGCTGTAAAAAAATGGGACAGATTTATTATTCAACTCTAAATTATAGAAACTTAATAAATCTGTCCTCTTTTCCTCCATAACCACATACACAAGAATACTTCGGTGCATCGATAATCTCTTACGGGGCGATCACATTGAGTAAAAATTCCCGCCTTTCCAGTTTTATAAAACACGTTTAAGAGGAGAACTATCGCTCACAAGCTTCAACCCTAGAGGAATATTTATATTTTCACGTATAAGTACATCTATAACCTCACCCAGCACCGGGTCGTTCCTCAGTCCCACGCCATTTCGCTCAGAATAAGAGGGAGGAAACTTGTACCACTCCCCGTCATAGGGACCATTAAGCTGAAAGATAACAACTAAGCCTTCTCCATCCTTGGTTGGGCCCTGAACTCTTACGTCCGGCCTTGCTCCAAGCCTGGGCTGCAAGGACATAAGCTTTTCCTTCAGTGCCGCAAACTGTGGGTGGGGTAACCGACGTAGCGTGTTGTCACCCGCCACTGGTTGACCTAGCAAATAACCGTTCGGCATTAATAAATCTTGCCAGCCCTCAACTCCCACGGGATCGGGCATCTCAAAACCACAATCACGCAAAAACCGAATTGTCCGCCGTCGGTCAAGATCGTCACTAAGACCAAATCCGGACTTTTCGTCGTAGCCTTTTTTCAGGCGTGTACAAAATATTGCTCGCTCGTTGGACCACGTTGCTAACCGCTCAGCTGGCAAGGGATTGATCTGCAGGGTGGACAAAACAGGCTCTATAAACTCCTTGTCGAGATTCGTCGTGGATTGGCCGGGCGCTTGCTTTTGAGTGGCGTGCAGATGGAGAGGGAATTTTGTCTCGCCGTTAGTTTCCCAGCAAAAATAATCGAGCACTCGGAGTAAATAAAGTGAGGTGTCATTATCTGAATAAAAGCGCGCACAGCGGCCACCCGACCAGCCCACCCAACTTGCCGTTACGAGCCGATATGTGGTCATGCGCTTGCTTAGATACTCTCGGTACTCTTCAAAAAAAATATCTGGAGTTAAATAGTCCGCGTGAATCTCATAGCCACCTGTAACAGTCAAGGAGTTGACTCCTCCAACCTCCAGTAAGGCACCATTGGCAACCGTTCCTAGCAAGTCCACGGTCAGCGAATCTGAACGAAGCGAGTGACCGTACCCGAGCCACTCACCACACGGAGTTTGCTTAAAAGCCGAAGGCAGCTCAAAACTAACCCGCTGCAAGTCGGTTATTCGACTTTTGGATTTCTCACACAGTTGGTACTGAACAACGCCTGCATTGCTGACTGAGCCAGGCTTAACACTGTTATCACAGCCCGAGATCAACAGAAGAACCACAAGCAAAAATTTATTTTTCACGGCACCCTCGTAGCGTTTCCTTGCTCATTAATCAAGGAAAAGGGTACTGATTTATTTTTAAACTCTAAATTAGAGCAACTTAATAAATCTGTCCCCTTTCATAGGTATCCGAAATATCGGGGGTGGTTCAATCTGCCCCCTTTTCGCTCCCAACGTTCTCAGCCTTAATGGCACCGCACGACCCAGGATCGAATCCTTCCGGCCAAATGGTGCGACCGTCATATAAAGCATCTACAAGCATGCACTTGTCTATCTGTACAACGTCAAAATTAGCACCACTCAAATTGACCCCTTTAAAATTTACGCCCTGTACATCTACGCTTTTAAAATTGGCCTTAGATAAATCAGCCCCTGAAAAATCCGCATAATCAAGAACCGCGCCCGAAAAATCGACACCTATCATAGATGACCCTGTCAAAATAGAGTTCACCAAAGAAGCATCTTTCATTTTAACGCCATTTAAAACAACAAAATAAAACACTGCATTTCTTAAATTTGCACCAGTGAAATCCGCATAATTCGCATCGATACGATCAAATATCGCGCGATGCAAATTAACACCTTTAAAGTCCGCACCAATAAAGCTATCAAAAGCAAATTCTAACGAAGCACCAGTTTCAAAATCAACAGTAATCATCTGTTATTCCAATCATTCGGAGAAACTTCCAAACTTACAGCAGGTCTCTTTTTTCTGCCTTATAAGAGGTCAACACCCCAGGCACAACTTTGACATCTCGACCCAGAACTTTAGCAGCTACATATTCGCTTATTCGCTTTATTAGAAATCGGGGGTGGTTCAGTCTGCCCCCTATTTACCACAATTAACAAGAGACATTCAAACCACAAGCAGAGATAAAATCACGTATCGGCATATCAAGAAAGCTACTCTCTCCAGCGGAAAGAACATCTTGCAATGTGACGATGCCTTTTTCAAAGTCCAAAGAAACGTCAAAGCAATTAAACTCGAACTCACTGAACAGAACGCTCTTTGAGCAAATCCTCTCATCAAAGGCATCTTTCAAAATAGAGCGAACGCTGTCGTCCAACTCTTGGGCAACAAATCGTTCTATTATTGTGCCGCCACTGCTCATAACCATTCCTTACTAGTACGGGAATTCAGTCTGAATCACACCATCCCGAACATTTATTTTGATTGTCGATGTTGGAGCGCCTGAGACGTTTGTTCCAATCACCTTACCTGCGTTGTACTCAATAACGTGGGCCATTAGGAGTTACCTTCCCATATCTCAGTGCGTTATCAACATAGCTAGAGACATCTTTAACAGATGTTCCTTGCGAGAACTTACTAACATTCGCAAATCCTGAGTCACAGTGAAACAGGGGACAGACCACGTTTTCTAACACATTTTCTACTTGTCTATTTTCGGTTACATACTGAACGTAGCGCTGACCCAAACCCTTCATCATTCGACTTACACTGTGCTCTGTAGAGGGTGTCAGAAGCAGGTGGACATGATTGGTCATCAAGCAATATGAATGTATAGCGCAACCGTGCTGACGGGCTTGTTCGAAAAGCTGTTTTAGATAAAACACATAGTCGTCGTCAGAGAAAAAGCATGCCCCGCGATTATTCCGGCGCTGGATCACATGAAGCGGTACACCCGGGATAAGCAACCTGGCACGACGTGGCATAGGGAAATCCTTTTCCTATCGTTATATTCATAATCGAAAAACGTGGTCTGTCCCCTATTCGCTCTTTTTCACTTCAACGCTGCATACGTCACCTACACACCAGTCTGGACGAACACTGCCCGAAGTGCCGTAAGGAACTTCTTGTCCATTTTTATAACTGACTTGTGGGCGAGCTCCAGCACCAAGATCAGCGCCGACATCAATTTCAGATTTTTGGGGTGTGGGACGAACAGGTGTCCCAGTAGAGGCAAGATCATCTACCTTTCCAGCAGCACCGCCAGTTGCTTTTGCACCTACAAGTAATCTAGCCAGTCACCGGACTTAACATTCTGTCTCTTCTTGAGAAAATCCTCGTACCGAGCTTTATGTTTTTCAACAGCACCCTCAACATCTATAGAAATAAAACCACGCCCTCTCTCCTCTACAGATAAAGCTGTTGGCTTAATCTTCATCGGCGAAAGCTCTATCAAGACCCCGGAAATCTTAGACTTATGAAATATAAAGCTCTTTCCTCCGGCCAAGGGAAGGATTTCATCCATCACAGAAAACATTATTTCAGGGTTAGACATCTCAATTTTTTCGCCATCTTCATAACTTTCTGAATAGTTCTCTGGGATGAGGAAAAGCTTATAATCAATAATAACCAGCCAGCCATCTAGCTCAACAATATCGCCGATATTCATTATCACTTCCCTATCACAATGGCATTAACGCCTGTTGACATTGCGCCATCTAACAACCCTTGCTGAACACCTCTTGGCCCGACATACGGGTCTCGTGTCATATAGGGAAACAGGGGACAGACCACGTTTTCTAACACATTTTCTACTTGTCTATTTTCGGCCTACCAGGGTTACCTCGGCTCGCCCCACGCCCCAAAGCCTCCTCTACTTCTTGAGAGAATCGAGTGCTTCCCAACGCGTAATTCCCGTTAGTTGAGCATCTAATTTGCTCTACCAGTTTTGGATCTAATTTAAGCGCAAATAGTTCTCTATAGTTTTTTTGCACTAGATACTCCTTCCGTGTCTAACGCCGTGTAGATCGAATGTGGATTAACCAACACTGAAGGCTCCGACTGTGCATTGATCCGGTAACTCGACCATTGGTATTCCGCCGGGTGCTCGACAATCCGGGCTCTTACCGGGTTTAGCTCTATATATCGATAACAGGCCAGCACATAATTTTCTTCCTGCAACAGACAGGACCTAAACCGCCCTTCCCATAGCGTGCCCGTGCGGCGATAGGTTCTATTTACATACTGAACGTAGCGCTGACACAAACCCTTCATCATTCGACTTACACTGTGCTCTGTAGAGGGTGTCAGAAGCAGGTGGACATGATTGGTCATCAAGCAATATGAATGTATAGCGCAACCGTGCTGACGGGCTTGTTCGAAAAGTTGTTTTAGATAAAACACATAGTCGTCGTCCTAGAAAAAGCATGCCCCGCGATTATTCCCGCGCTGGATCACATGAAGCGGTACACCCGGAATAAGCAACCTGGCACGACGTGGCATAGGGAAATCCTTTTCCTATCTTTATATTCATAATCGAAAAACGTGGTCTGTCCCCTATTCACCCATATACCGCCAATAGTAGTATTTACAACAAGCAGTGGTAAAACCTGGAGTACGTTAATGGCTGTCCTATTACAGATCGCGTCGACGATAGCCATGAGCATCACCAGCGAAGAACGTGAATTTTTCATTGCCCTGGGCGAACGCATTGCCCGCCTGCGCAAAGAACACGGCATCACCCAAACCCAGCTGGCTGAACGGCTGGGCGTGTCCCAGCAGACCATCCAAGCCTATGAGTCCGGCAAGCGGCGTATCCAGGTAGCGGCGCTGCCAGAGCTGGCCCGGCTGCTTTCGACCACACTCGAAGAGCTGTTTGGTCAGCAGCAGGAAACCACTGTGCGTAAACGTGGCCCCGCTCCGAAATGGCAACAGCAACTGGAAGCCATCGACCAGCTACCTTAGAGCCAACAGAAATTCGTTGCGCAGATGCTCGATGCCCTGATCGCTCAGGCCACGACTAAAGCTAGCAGCGAAGGAAGGGAGATTTTGCAGTAAGTAAAAAGACTGCGACTAAATCCTGAAAAATCGAAAAATGCATGCAGGACAATCATGAATAACAAGCAACTGAACGAAACAAGCAAGTTTTTAAGTTATATCTTGCGCCATGAGCCTCGCACTATCGGATTGCAACTCGACGCAGAAGGCTGGGCAGACATAAACTCGTTGATTACCGGCGCAGCGAAAGAAGGCTGCGTACTTGACCATGCAATAATTCAGGCAGTAGTAAATAGCAGTGACAAGAAACGCTTTACCCTCTCCGACGATGGCCAGCGTATTCGAGCGGCACAGGGACATTCAGCACCAGACGTAAACCTCCAACACATAGAGAAAGAACCGCCAGAATTCCTCTACCATGGCACTGCAACACGCTTTCTTGAATCTATTCTTCAGCAAGGATTGATTGCAGGTTCACGCCACCATGTGCATCTATCACAGGAGACTCTGACGGCTATCGCTGTCGGACAGCGCTACGGTAAACCAGTGGTTCTGAAGATTGAATCCCTGCGGATGTACCAACAGGGATTTAAATTTTTTCAGGCTGAAAATAGTGTTTGGTTAACTGAAGCGGTTCCCGTTAATTTTATTTCAAAACAAAATCAACTGCCCGACAGCTCATTGGATAAAAATACATCTACAGCCAGCACATGAAAAGTAAGATTCTCTGACAAAAACTGAATGCTGAAATGCCTCAACTTCGGCGGTTCGTGACTCGACACAGAACGCCATGCTTTCAAGTTATTCCTTACCAATTCGGAGTCTATAAACTCGGTCAACTTACCCAGCCGAAACTCACCTGGATCACCATCAAACTCAAAAATAGCACCTCCAGGGAATGGCTCCCGAATAAAGCATCGCACAGACTTGAACGCAACCTCCCGCCTTAAAGCCAGTACAACCTCTTCGCTATCAACTACAACCTCTTTCTCATACTCAATATCAAGTATCACATCCGAGCCAACGGAGTGGAATGATACTCTTGACTCACCATATCCTGGCAGCCACTCATATGGATCTAGTATTAATTTTGGCTGACCTATTTTCATGGACGCACCGACTTTAATTGCTCTGCGCCTGTCGGCGGCAATTTGTTATTTTTTAACTGATCTGCTGCCAAATCATTGAATGTCTTACCTGGATAAGCCTCAACACCTGTCTGATTTCGCCCGAACCACTCACTTCGAGGGATAGCTGCCTGCTCAAGCGCGCTAGAAGTTCGCGTATTCAAAATAAGGCGAGTCCCATTCATATCTACATAATCAACGGGAAGCTGATTCGGCTTAACTGTCCCAGCCCTCAAAGCGCCGGCTAAGTCATCAACTGTCTTGATCGGTGTGCCAGCCAGCTCTGAGTATACCTTTTGCCCGTCCTCACTAAAGGATCGATCAGACTTGATTTTATTTTGAGCAAAATTTGCTTCTGTTAACGACCCTCTCTCTGCATTAGCAAGGGTACCTGCGCCTTTTGCACCACCAACCGTAGAAGTACCAAGTCCTCCCTCTTGACTAAAGCTGGGCGTGTTGCTCTTAAGCGTACCATTTATGGCGCTTGTCGCCCCTAGCACCCCTACTGCATTTATCCCAAACGGATTAAATCCCGTCTGATCACTGTAGATCCCCAACTGAGCCAGATAATTAGCATCGTTGTTTAGCCACAGCTCAGCAATTTGAGTTAGATGCAGCTGTCCGGCTAGCGTCCAGTCCCGCGCATTGCTGCGTAGCAAAACAGGGGACAGACCACGTTTTCTAACACATTTTGCTACTTGTCTATTTTCGGCCTACCAGGGTTACCTCGGCTCGCCCTACGCCCCAAAGCCTCCTCCATTTCTTGAGAGAATCGGTGGATTAACCAACACTGAAGGCTCCGACTAATACATCAGCGTTCTTGCCGGGTGAACGAGCGGCGGCTGGCTCTGAAAAATGTAGTCTGTCCCTTATTGGAGTCCTTTTTCTTTCATTACATAGGGCATCCGGGCTCTCCACCTTTAGCACTCTCAAACAGCTTACTGAAATTCCGCTCCCACATGAAATTGTAAGCGATGGCAGACATTTTTGTTTTGCAGTTTGAATCTCCATCGGCGACCACTACATTCAAAAAATACCCTGCCGCCGAACCTGACGGCACCGATATCGAGAACTCTGCCTTCCCATTCTCTTGGGATTTCGATAAGTTCGGACTAAAGGCAAATCCAGCTCCATTTCCAGCACTTACATAGCCAGGATGAAAGCATTTAACTAGATAGGCCTCGATACGTGGCTCAACAACTGGCCGCTCGTCTGAAATGCAATACGTTTGGCTCGGACTCCCCGTACTTATCAATTCTTCTTTTGTTTTCGGAAAAACTGAGCAGCCACCTATAGCTGACACGATGAAGAATAGAATATATTTTTTCATATCAACCCTAATAAAATAAAAATCAGGTCATGCCGCACACAGAGAAAAAACCTGAAGAAAAGGGGACAGATTTATTATTCAACTCTAAATTAGAGCAACTTAATAAATCTGAACCACCCCCGATATTTCGGACACCCATGAAAGGGGGCAATCCCCGAGGAGGTGTTTGGTGGAACAACGTAATCGGTTTACAGCAGAGTTCA
>NZ_JBSRZF010000034.1:0-30285 GCF_054057335.1 Pseudomonas sp. TE3786 | reverse complement strand
CCCTGAAATACAAAACGCCCGATGCGGTGCATCGGGCGCTCTGAGGTGCGGGGCATGACCTGAAAGGGTGTAAACCTATTTCAGGACTGGACAGCCAATTTTGTAGCATGCGCTCAGTACGGACGTACTCGGCTCGCCGCACCCAACCAAAGCGTTGCTCACACACGGATGTGATCAATCAGATTGCCCTGACATCTGATACTCGAACCGCGCACAAGGAGACCCGCGCATGCAACGAATAAAAGCCTATTTCAACCGCCACGGCTCTGATGCTTTCCGCATTGGCGAGGGCCGCATCAGTGGCTATATCTCGGCGGCCACCGGCCTTCTCAGCTTGCTCGCGGTGTTGTGTTTTCTGTTTCCGGAGTGGCTGACCTTTGCCGAGTTTCGCAAGGTGTACAGCGAGCAATTCGCCCGCACGGCACTGCTGATCGGCCTGGCCGTGTCCTTTGCCTTGGGCACTCTGAATATCCTGCTGAACAACCGTAAACGTCTGGGCATCACCGGCATGCTCAGCTCGGGTGCGGCGCTGTTTCTCGGTGGCAGCAATATCCAGTTCGACACCATCGGCCACTCGCCGTATTCGCTGGGCCTGGACTGGTTCATTCTGGCGCTGCTGGTGTCGGCAGTGGTGTTTATTCCGCTGGAAAAACTCTATGCCAAAGACCCCGAGCTGAAGATCCTGCGCCCCCATTGGCGCACCGACCTGTGCTACTTCTTTGTCAGCCATATGGCGGTGCAATTTATCCTGATTTTCGTCACCGCTTCATCGAGCTTTCTTGCTGGCTGGGCCGTGTCCGAAACCGTGCAGGAAGGCGTGCGCAGCCTGCCTATTCCAGTTCAGTTTGTGCTGGCGGTGTTTGTCGCCGACCTGGGTCAGTACTGGCTGCACCGCCTCTACCACGTGGTGCCGTGGATGTGGAAATTCCATGCCGTGCATCACTCCAGCACCTCGATGGATTGGCTGGCCGGCTCGCGGGTGCATTTCGCCGAGGTGCTGCTGACCCGTACCGGCGTGCTGGTACCGCTGATGCTGCTGGGCTTTTCCACCGAGGCGATGAATGCCTATGTGATCCTGATCGGTGTGCAGGCGGTGTTGGCCCACGCCAACGTCAAAATTGACGGTGGCTGGCTGAACTACATTCTGGTGTTGCCGCGCTATCACCACTGGCACCACGCCCGGCATATCGATTACATCTACAAGAACTACGCGATCCACACCCCGTTGGTGGACATGCTGTTTGGCACCTTCAAACTGCCGCCAAACGAATGGCCGAAGCGCTACGGGGTGTTCGGCAAAGAGCTGCCAGGCGGCATGCTCAAGCAGCTGATCTACCCGTTGAAGCGCAAAGATCCCGCTCAGTAAGCCAACAGAATCGGCCGCGGAGGAGGGCGCGCGTTGCGCTCTCTCAGGCCAAGCCCAACTCACCACCGGCGGCATTGCTAAAGCTGGTGGCGTCTTGGACGTCGTTTTTCAGGTAATGGATAAAGCTCGCTAGGTGCAGATAGTCCAGGGTGTCCATGGGCTGTTGCTCGCTGCTCGGCGGTTGTTTTTTGCTGTTGTGTTCAGACTCGTGTTGACAGTTCATCACTTGCTCCAAATACTGTATGCATAACCAGCTTACAGGGATTCGGATATGTCATTCAACCTCAGCCAGCTTCCTGCCGCCGAACGCGTTGCCATTCAGCAACATCGCCAATACTGTTTCGAAAGCTACCAACGCCAGCTTGAAGTGGATGCTCAGCTGTCCGTTGATGCAGCCTGGGAATGCAGCCGTTTGCTCGATGCGCGTGGCGAAAAGAAAGCCGCCTGGCGCGACTGGGTATGCGAGCAACTGGCAGCTATGGACGACCCGATGTTGGTGGCGAAAATCAAACGACGGCTTAACGGTTACTTGAAGGGAGCAGGGCAGAGCACCCATGGTTGAAACCCTGATCAAAATCGCTTTGGCACCGCTCCTGCTGCTGCAGGGGCTGTATGTTCGCCGGGTTACGCCGAAGCTGCCGGAGCCGGTTGGCGAGCGCTCTGGCGTGATTGGCAGTGGTCCGCATATGCGCTTGTTGGTGCTCGGCGATTCGGCAGCAGCAGGTGTGGGCGTTGCCAGTCAGGCCGAGGCGTTAAGCGGGCAGTTGCTGGCCAATCTGGCCTTGGACTATCGCGTGTCCTGGCGGCTACTGGCGCAATCCGGGTTCGGCATTGCGCAGGTGCTGGCAATGATTGAACGCACGGCCACCGAGCCATTTGATGCGGTGCTGGTATCGGTGGGTGTAAACGATGTAACCGGGGGGCTATCCAGCCACGAATGGGGGATGTCCATCTCGCGGCTGCTGGATCAGCTGCTGTGGAAGTACGGCGTGCCTCAGGTGCTCCTGGCTCCGGTGCCGCCCATGCATGCATTCCCGGCATTGCCGCAGCCCCTGCGCTGGTACCTGGGCCGGCGCGCCAGGCAGTTCAATCAGGTGTTGGCGCAACTGGCCAGTTCACGTGTGGATTGTCAGCTGCAAGCAGGGGACTTTCCTCTGCAAGGCGACTCGCTGGCAGCGGACGGCTTTCATCCAGGTGCAGCCACCTATACGATCTGGGCAAACGATACGGCGGCGACATTGCGCCGCTGTTTTGCCGATCCGATTTCCTTGGGTGGGCGTTTGGTCGAAACGCCATATTCACCCACGTTGAGCTAAGGAACCCCATGCGCAGCGGAATCGCCCAGTGCCGAGATGTCGAGCTGGTTTATGAGGATTGGGGCGAGCTTTCCGCGCCACCGTTGCTGCTGATCATGGGGCTCGGCGCGCAGATGGTGCTGTGGCCGGATGACTTTTGTCAGCACCTGGTCGAGCGCGGCTTTCGGGTGATTCGTTTCGATAACCGCGACTCAGGTCTGTCGAGTCGGATCAACAAACCTTTCAATACACCCATGTGGAAGCTGCTGGCGCGAGCGCAGCTCGGCTTGCGCTCGCCAGCGCCGTACAGCCTGGTGAATATGGCCGATGATGTGGCGCAGCTGATGACTGCACTGGACATCACCTCAGCCCATATTGTTGGTGCCTCCATGGGCGGCATGATCGCCCAGGTGTTCGCCGCCAATTATCCCGAGCGGGTTCGTGCGTTGACCATTCTGTTTTCGTCGACCAACCAGCCGTTATTGCCACCGCCAGCCTTCGGCGTGTTTCGCAAGCTGATCTCCACGCCACCGCCGGGGGCAAGCGCAGATACCATCGTGCTGCGCCAGCGGGCGCTGTTCCGCGCCATCGGTAGCGCTGCGCACCCGATGCCAGAGCAGGAACTGGAGCAGTTGATCCGCCTGCAAATCGCCCGCGGTGCAGACTTCAAAGCCACCGCCAGACAATTCGCCGCCATCCTTGCGAGTGGCGATTTAAGGGGCTATTGCCAACGGATCAAAGCGCCGACGGTGGTGATCCATGGTCTTGCCGACAAACTGGTGCGGCCGGCCGGCGGCAAAGCAATTGCCCGGGCGATAGCGGGAGCCAAGTTGCAGTTGATTGCCGACATGGCCCATGACTTACCGCGCGCGCTGTGGCCGCAGATCATTGCCGGTATCGGCGAGCGCTAGTCACTCGAGCGGGTCGATATGGGGCCTCAAGCGCAGTCCTTAGCCGCTTGTTCAAACGCTGACGTCAGCACACCGCGCTCGTAGACCAACACCTGGCTGCCTGCCGACGCTTTGTAAGCGATGCTTGCAGACATTCTGGTCAGCTGCTCTTGCAGCCAGTGAAGTCGCGCCGGCCATTCAAAAAAATCCGGTGCCGTAGAGCCGGGGCCATTTCTTTATGTTTTTTCGGCAGCACACCAGAAGTTTTGATTTCTTTTAAAGCTGAACCTGAGTTGTAAGACTGAGCGCCTGTGGCCCACTGCCAACGGAGGTCAGCATGCCTGCACGTCAGCTCAAGCTCGGCGCATTTATGCGTCCAGTGAGTATTCACACCGGTGCCTGGCGTTTTCCCGGTGCCTACCGGGATGCCAATTTCAATTTTCAGCACCTCAAGCGGTTTGCACAGACGCTGGAGCGAGGCCGCTTTGATGCGTTTTTTATGGCCGACCATCTGGCCTTGTTGAATATGCCTTTGCAGGCACTCAAACGCAGCCATACGGCCACCTCGTTCGAGCCGTTTACCTTGCTCTCAGCGTTAAGCCAGGCCACGCAGCACATCGGCCTGGTGGCTACGGCCTCGACCAGTTTTGAAGAACCGTTTCATGTCGCCCGGCGCTTTGCCTCGCTGGATCACCTGAGCAATGGCCGCGCTGGCTGGAACATTGTCACCACGTCCAACCCCGAAGCGGCGCTCAACTTCGGCCTTGAGGAACAGATCGAGCACGACCGCCGTTACAGTCGCGCCCGTGAGTTCTACGACGTGGTCACCGGCCTGTGGGACAGTTGGGCCGACGATGCCTTTGTGCGCGATGCCGATAGCGGCGTGTATTTCGACCCCGAACGTTTGCACCGGCTCGACCATCAGGGCGAGTTTTTCAACGTGCGCGGGCCGCTGCATATCGCTCGGCCACCGCAAGGCTGGCCGGTGATCGTGCAGGCGGGCGCGTCTGAGGCCGGCCGTCAACTGGCCGCCGAAACCGCCGAAATGGTGTTCGCCGCCCATGGCACCCTGGCCGATGGCCAAGCCTTTAACGCCGATATCAGCCGGCGTATGGCCGCGCTCGGCCGCCCGCGCGAACACCTGAAAATTCTGCCCGGCGTATTGGTGGTAGTCGGCGACACGGTTGCAGAGGCGCAGGCCACCCGCGCCCACCTGGACAGCCTCGTGCATTGCCAAAGCGCCATCGCCTCGCTGTCCATCGCCATTGGCCAGGACGCTGCAGCGTTCGATCCCGAAGGGCCGTTGCCGGCCATAACGCAAAGCAACGCCAGCCATACCAGCTTGCAGCGCGTGCAGCAGTTGGCCGAACGCGAACACCTCAACGTGCGGCAATTGGCGCAACGCCTGGGTGGTTATGCCGGGCTGGCGTTTGTCGGCACCGCCGAAAGCATCGCCGATGAGATGCAGGAATGGCTGGAAAGCGGCGGCAGCGATGGCTTCAACGTGATGTTCCCGTGGCTGCCGGGTGGCCTCGACGACTTTGTGGAAAAAGTGGTGCCCGAGCTGCAACGCCGAGGCATTTTTCGCCGCGAATATGAGGGCACAACGCTGCGGGAAAACCTCGGTTTGCCGCGCCCGGATAATCGCTTTTTTGCCCACCGAAACACGCTCTCGCCGACTTGAGCCAGAGCGCTTGGAGCGGGATCGAGGCTGCAGCGCCCACGATCACAATTCGGCATTAGGATATAAAAACATAGTATTTATGGTTATAAGGGCGCGCCGCCTATTCTGCGCGTTACTTCAGGATGAAACAGTAGTTCGAGCTGCGCATGAAGAGCCTCTTGGAAAAGGATTCAGCCGTGTTGACGCTCCCCGAAGGGGAGAGCCAGCCACTGTCCATTCGCGCCAAAGCCCTGGTGTTCAACGACCCGCGTTCGCGCGAGCTATTGGGCTATCTGGACCGCCTGGCACCGAGCGATGTACCGGTGCTGATCAATGGCGAAACCGGTACCGGCAAAGAGCTGGTGGCGCGCTACCTGCACCGTATGAGCGGCCGTGCGGGTCGCTTCGTCGCGGTGAACTGCGGGGCTATCAACGAGAACCTGGCCGAAAGCGAATTGTTCGGCCATGAAGCGGGGGCGTTTTCCGGGGCGACCGGGCGGCGAGTCGGCTGGTTTGAAGAGGCCGATGGCGGCACGCTGTTTCTGGATGAAATCGGTGATTTGCCCGCACCTCTGCAAGTGAAAATGCTCAGGGCGCTGCAAGAGCAAGAGATTGTGCGGGTCGGCTCGCGCAAGCCCATCAAGGTGGATATCCGTCTGCTGACGGCCACCAACGTCAACCTCGAACAGGCCGTGGATGCCGGCAATTTTCGCCTCGACCTGTTCTACCGCATCAACGTGGCGCAGGTGGATGTGTTGCCGCTGCGCAATCGGCCGCTGGATATCTTGCCGCTGGCTGAGCACTTTCGTGACCGCTACTGCCAGCGCCTGAAAATCGCCTCACCGATGTTTTCCGAAGCCACCGTGCATGCGCTGCTCGACTACGCCTGGCCTGGCAATATTCGTGAGCTGGAAAACGTGGTGCACCTGGCACTGCTGGTGGCCACCGGCAAGGTGATTCGCCCCGAAGACTTGAAGTTTGCCGGCGGCGGCTTGACCGCGAAAAGCGCCTTGGGCACCAGCAGTGTTATCCCGCGTCTGCCCCAGGAAGTGATCGGTGAGCAGCTCAAGCGTCTGTTCGAAGTGCCAGGCGAGTCGCTGTTCAAAGACCTGGAGCAGTTGCTGGTGCGCGAAGCGTACGCCTGGAGCAGCTACAACCAGGTGCGCAGCGCCGCGCTGCTGGGCATTACCCGCAACGCCATGCGCACCTTGCTGGTCAACCACGGCCTGATCAAACCCAGCGAGCACGCTCGCCCTTAGCCTCTGTGCTGCGCGGCTTGCCGCTGTGGGCAGCGCAGGCGCGGCAGCAGTTCAGCACCCAGGTGAATGGCTTCTTCCAGATGGGGGAAACCCGACAACGTAAAGCTGCTCACGCCCAGCGCGCGGTACTCCTCCAGGCGCGCTGCCACTTCCTCATAACTGCCCACCAACGCCGTACCAGCACCGCCGCGAACCAAGCCAACACCGGCCCATACATTGGGCGATACCTCCAGTTCCCGCGCACCCGGTTGCCGCCCGCGATGCAGGTCGCTTTGCCGTGACTGGCCGACCGACTCGTAAGCGTTCAGTTGCTGTTGCGCGCGGTCGATGGCGTCTTTGGGAATCTCCTTGATCAGGCGTTCGACCTGGCTCCAGGCCTGCTCGGCGGTGGGCGCTGCGAACACATGCAGGCGCAGGCCGAACCGCAGGTCGCGCCCGGCCTGCTGGGCCAGCGTACGCATGGTCAGAATGCGTTCGGCAATCATCGCCGGCGGCTCACCCCACATCAGGTACACATGCGCTTGCGTGGCGGCAACCTGCTCGGCCGCCGGCGAAGCACCACCGAAATACAGCTGCGGCAACGGCCCGGCGGGCGGCTCCTGTTGCAAGGCCCCGGTGCGGTAATAGCGGCCCTGGTAGTGCTGGCCATCGCCGGTCCACAAGGCTTGAAACAGCTGCAAGAATTCTTCGGTACGGGCGTAGCGCTGGTCATGTTCGAGGAAGTCACCCAGGGCGCGTTGTTCGTGGCGGCTCGACCCGCTGACCACATGCAGCGCCAGCCGATTGCCACAAATACGCTGCAAGGTGGCCGCCTTGTGCAAGGTGTAGGCCGGTAGCTCACTGCCGGGGCGCAGGGTGACGAGAAACTTCAGGCGCTGCACCTCCTGGGCCAATACGGTGGTGATCAGCCAGGGGTCTTCGAAACCGCTGGCGGTCGGCACCATGATGGCGTCGAATCCGCTGTGCTCGGCGGCCCGGACAATCTGGCGCAGGTAGTCAAGGGTGGGTGGGCGCTCGCCCTTGGGAAACAGCCCGGACTTGGGCAGGCCGCTACTGGTCAAGTGGTGGCCGTCGCCGTTGGTAGGCAAAAACCAGTTCAGTTCCAGCGCAGGTTGCTCATTGGCCATGGGCGTGTACCTGCGTTGTCACGCCACGGGCGTGCAGCCGTGGCAGCAATTCTTCACCCACGCGCAGAATCTCCCGTACCGCTGGCACCGCCTCGACGATTACTTGGCTGATGCCCAGGCGGTACAACTCTTCCAGGCGACCGGCCACTTGCTCGGTGCTGCCCACCAGCATCGGCGGCAGCTGCGCGGACGGGCGCCAGAGGTTGGGGTAAAACTCATAGCGCCGCGCCGCCGATTGGCTAAGATCCACCACCCCGGCATCGCCATAACCGTTGGGCAGCGCCAGGCAATGGCGCTGTTGCAGCAACCAGGCATCGGCGGCGGTCCAGGCTTGCGCGGCGTCATCACGCATTATCAAGCCAAGCACTGTGGCAAAACGCAGCGAGCGCTGCTGGGCGCTGGCCAGTGCTTGCAGGCGGGCGATGGTGGCGGCGAGTCGATGCGGGTGCTGGGCGTGGAGCAGGCATTGGTCGGCGTAGGTGGCTATCAACGCCGGGCTTTGCGATTCGTCGAGCAGCAGGGGCAACGGCACACCGCTTGGCAGTACGGCGTTTTCCAGTTGGAAGTAGTGCCCGGCCACATCCAGCGGCGCACCGCCGGGCTGCAACAGGTGGGTAAGAATGCGCAGGTATTCGCCAATGCGCTCGTTGCGTTGATCACGGTTGAGCAGGTCGCCGAACGCCTGGCGTACGGCGCTGTGTTCGCTATCGGGCAGGTGCAGTTGCAGGCGGTTCTGGCTGATCGACTGCAAGCTCTGGGCGGCGGCGGCGAGCGCAGCGGGCAGCATCACCTCACTGGGAAAACTGGTGGTGAGCGCCAACCGACGGGTGTGCGCGCACAACGCCGCAGCCAGGGTGAAACTTTCCGGCTGACCGGCCGCGCAGGAAATAAATAGCCCATTGAGGCCGGCATATTCCGCCGCCTGGGCAACCTGCACCCAGGCCGCAAAATCGGCCGGCTCGCCGCCCGCCAGCGGGCCGGGAGAGGAGCCTAAACGCCAACTGATGGAGAGGCTCATAGGATCTGATGCAGCGCTTTGGAAGGGGCGCATCATCCCACCGCGACACCATTCTGGGTAGAACCGCTGGCCCGGGTTGCCGGTTGCCAGCCCAGCGCCGGGGCGATATCGCGGGCGATGGTTTCCAAGCGCCGCAGAATCTGCGCCTGGGTCGAGCTTTCCGACTGCACCAGGGGAATGAAGTAGTCCGCGTAGGGCAGCACGGACGGGTCGCTGCGCAAGCTGGCGAGAATGTCGTCGGGGTGACCGTGGTGCACATTGAGCAACTGCAGGTGCTGTTCCAGGGTGGTGGCCGAATCGATGATGCCTTCACGGATCAAGCGCGGTACATGCAGTTCGATATCGGCCGCCAGTTCGGCTTGCGCCGCCTGCCGAGTGGCCGCTGGAAACACCGCGCGCACCACGCCAATTCGCGGCTCGCGGTCCGTGCGGTTCCAGGCGTTGAGGTAGGCATCGGCGAGCGGTTTTTGCACCGTCAGCGGATCATGGGTGGCGGTGCCCAGCAACAGGCCGTTGCCATGCCACGCGGCATCGGCTGCGCCCTCGACACTGCCATGGGAATGCCACAGGCGCTTGGCCAATTCCGGCGCTGGCGGTTGCAGGCTGGCGGCGTTGCCCAGCGGTGCGCCCGACAGCGCTTTATGCAAGCCGCCCAGGCCCTTCCAGAACAGCTCCTGGCGCTTTTCGGCGTTCTCACCAAAGGCATCGAATACCGCCAGGTTGGCACCGCCGCTGCCCAGGCCCAACTGCACCCGGCCGCCACTGATGGCATCCAGCACGGCGGCGTCTTCGGCCAGGCGCAGGCTGTCTTCCAGCGGCAGCACAATAACGCCGGTACCCAGTTCAATCCGCGTGGTGCGTGCAGCAATAGCGGCAAGCAATACCAAGGGCGAAGGTGCCTGGCCGAAACCACCGCTGAGGTGGTGCTGAGCGATCCAGCCGCCATCAAAGCCGAGCGTTTCGGCTACCTCGAATTGCTCGATCAGGTCGCGGTAGGTTTGCTTGGGGTCACGGCCAAAGGCGTGGGTGAGAAAGCCGAGTTTGAAACGACGTTGGGTCATGGCTAGGCAAGCTCCGCGGTTGGGCGTGTGGACGGTATTTTCTGCCAGCCCAATGCCGGGGCAATGTCGGTGGCGATACGTTCAAGATGGCGAATCGCTTCATCAATACCGGTGGAACTGGTCTGCACCTGCACCACCAGGTGGTCGCCCGGTTGCAGCTGCGCACCTTGGGCCAGGCGGCGCACGATGGTGGCGCTGTCGCCGTGCAGCACGCCCAGGCGATCAAATTCTTCGGCAAAGGTCAGCCTGCTGTCGCCGCCGATGCTGCGCTGGCGCCGGATATAGCTGTCGATGTCCTGGCGCAGGCTCGAATGCCGGTCCTGGGCATCCACGCCAGGAAACACGGCGCGCACCAGCGCCACGCGAGGCGAGCGGCCGGCGTTGAGGTTCCAGGCTTCGCGGTAACGGTGAATCAGCTCGACGCTGCCGGAGGAGGGCAGATGCGGGTTGGGTGCCACGATCAGGCCATTGCCGCGTTCGGCCACCTGTTCCACCCGCGACGTGGCTTCCCACAACCGAGCGCCCAGTGCGAGGCCCGGCGGGTTGAGGGTTTGCCCATTGGCATTGAGGGCCTCACCGGCCAGGTAATGCTCCAGCTGGCTGAGGCGGCTGTCATACAGCCCGTGGCGTTCGGCAGTGGGCTGACCAAACGCGTTGAAACTGTCCGGGTCGAAACCGGCACCCAGGCCCAGTTGCAGGCGGCCGTCGGCGAGTAGATCGAGCACCGCTGCATCTTCGGCCAGGCGCAGGGCGGGCTCGTGGGGTAGCACGATGATGCCGGTGCCCAGCTTGATGCGCTGCGTGTGCTGCGCGGCCGCGGCTAGCAAGGGCAGGGGCGAGGGCAGGCGCCCGGTCTCGCAGCCCAGATGATGCTGGGCTACCCAGCCGCTGTCGAAACCCAATTCCTCCGCCACGCGAAACAGCTCGAGGGCGTGCTGGTAAACCTGTGGCGTATAGGTGGGGCTGTACACCCGATTGAGAAAGCCCAGGGAGAAACTGCGCTGGCTCATGGCTGCGCCTCCTTGCTTGGCGTGCCCAACGAGAAGGCCATCAGCGGCCTTCCGCTGATTTCGATGCTCACCCCCTGGCCCGCGCAGACCGGGCTGTCACAGCGGCCTTTTGCCGTGGTGCTCAGGTAGTAGCGGTCGGGGTAGGCGGGGTTTTTATCGCGCCCCACCTTCACCTCCTGGCCATAGAAAAACGCGCCGCCGCAGATCCATTTTTTCATGCGCCAACGGCCTCGGTGGTCAGGCGATTGACCGGGCGCTTGAGGCCCAGGTGATCGCGCAGCGTGGTGCCTGCGTAGTCGGTGCGAAACAGACCGCGCCGTTGCAACTCGGGTATCACCTGATCAACAAAGGTTTCCAGGGCATTCGGGAACACCGGGAAGAGCACGTTGAAGCCATCGCTGGCGTACGCCTGAAACCAGTTTTCGAAGATGTCGGCGATATCCGCCGCCGTACCGATGGCCGGATTGCCACCGGCCAGGCGCAGGTAGAGCTGACGAATACTGAGGTTTTCCCGGCGGGCGAGGGCGATGACCTGGTCGCGCCGGCTGCCGCGCTGGCCCACTGGCGTTTCCGGCAGTGGGCCGTCGAGGTCGTAGCCGGACAGGTCAATGTCCTCGCCCAGGGTATCGGCCAACAAACGCAGGCCCACCACCGGGTCGATCAAGGCCTGCAGTTCGTCGAACTGCGCTTGGGCTTCTTCACGGGTGCGACCCACGAAAGGCGTGATACCCGGCAGAATCTTGATTTCATCCGGGCCACGACCAAAGGTCGCGGCCTGTTCCTTGATGTCGCGATAAAACTGCTGCGCCGTCTCGATATCGTGATGACCGACAAAAATCGCTTCCGCCACCCGCGCGGCCAACGCCCGGCCGGGCACCGAAGCCCCGGCCTGCACGAGCACCGGGTGCCCTTGCGGAGAGCGGGCCACGTTCAGGGGCCCGCGCACGGAAAAGTGCTCGCCCATGTGGTTGAGCACGTGGAGTTTTTCCGGGTCGAAATACACGCCACTGGTTTTGTCGCGCACAAAGGCATCGTCATCCCAGCTGTCCCACAGGCCCTTGACCACATCGTGGAATTCTTCCGCCCGCTGATAGCGGTCGGCATGCTCCACGTGCTGCTCGCGGCCAAAATTCCACGCCTCATCGGAGACCACCGAGGTGACCAGATTCCACCCGGCGCGCCCCTTGGAAATATGGTCCAGCGAGGCGAATTTGCGGGCGATATGGTACGGCTCGTTGTAGGTGGTAGTGGCCGTGGCGATCAGGCCGATACGCTCGGTGACCGCTGCCAGCGCCGACAACAAGGTCAGCGGCTCGAAATGCTCACCGCGTGCCGTGCGGCTGAGGGCATCGATGTGATGCCCCCACAGCGCAACCACATCGGCAATGAATAGCGCGTCGAACTTGCCGCGCTCGGCCAACTGCGCAATGCGCTTGAAGTGCTCGAAGTCCTGGCTGGCGTCGGCCTGGGCGTCGGGGTGGCGCCAGGCGGCCACATGGTGACCGCTGTTGGCGAGAAAGACATTCAAGTGCAGCGTGTCGCTGCGCCGCGGCTGATCAGTGCGCGTGGTCATGACAGGCCTCCTCAATAGTTGTACGACAGGCGCACGCCAGCACTGCGCGGATCGCCTTCGGCGGCGACGCTGGTGCCCGGCAGGAAGAAGTTGCGGGTCAGGTCGTACTCTTCATCCAACAGGTTGCGCGCCCATAGGCCGGCACTCCAATTACCGTTACGCGGCGACAGGGTGAGGCTGGCGTTGACCAGCCAATACGGGTCGACGGTGTAGTCCTTGCCGAGCAGCAGCAGTTGCTTGTACTCGTCGCGATAGCTGTAGTTGGTCTCGGCGCGGATTTCGAACTGGTCGATGGGCCAGGTGTAAGCCAGGGAGCCGCCATAGCTGAGCTTGGGGAAACTCAGGTCTGCATCCTTGTAGTTGTTGTACACCTCGTGGCCGGCGGCGACGGTGGCGGTGCTGTTCACCGCGAGGAAATCGTCGGTGTACTTGCCTTCCTTGTAGCCCAGGTATTGCTGCACTTCCAGGCCCTGCACCGGGCGCCACAGCAGCTCCAGTTCGCCGCCGTAGATTTCCGAACGTGGCGCGTTGACGAAGGTGCCCACCAGCGAGCTGGACTGTTGGTTCCACACGGTGGAGAGCACCTGTTGGTCGTGGTAGCCGTAATAGAACAACGCGCCGTTGAGGCGCAGGCTTTCGGTGATGTCGCTCTTGAAGCCAACCTCGAACGCGTTAACCGATTCCGGATCGAACGGCTCCAGCGCCAGGGCGTTGCCACCGTTGTGCGCGGTGTAGCCACCGGATTTGTAACCCCGGCTGTAGCTGGCATAGAGCAGATGATTCGGCGTCAGCTGGTACTCCAGACCGATCTTGCCGGAGGTGCCGTTGTTGGAGAACGAGGTGTTCTGGTCAAACGGGTTGACGTTGCTGCCGCTGAACTGGGTGCCGTTGATAAAGCCGGAGAAGTAGTCTTCCAGGGTGCGTTTTTCGTTCTCCTGACGCAGGCCGATAATGCCTTTGAGCTGGTCGGTAAAGGCGTAATCCACCTGACCGAATACACCTTCGGTCTTAACCGACTGCACGTAGCTGGTGAGGGTGGAAAAGCCCAGGCGGTCGGTGAAGTCGGAGTTGAATTTCTCGTTCAAACGGTCTTGGGAATAGAACACCCCCGTCACCCAGTTCAGTTGCTGTTTGCCGTCCGAACCCAGGCGCAGTTCCTGGGTAAAGCTGTTTACCCGGTCGTCAAAATACTCGTCGGAATCGGCATTGGACGTGGCGTCCCAGTCGCCCAGTTCGCGGCGGCGCAATTCGTTGTACGAGGTCACGCTGCTCAGCAACAGGCCACCGACATGCCAGTTGGCAGCCAGGCTGATGGCGTCGTTGGTGTTGTCGACATGGGGTTTGTCGCCGCCAGAGATATCCGCCGCTTCCTTGAACTCCGGGCGCAGGCCCCAGCCGGTGTGGCTGGTGTTGCGGTCGCGAATGGTGCCGGTCGAGGCTGAGGTGTAATCGTCGAACAGGTACAGGCCGTGGCTTTCCGATTTGTCGTAGGCGTGCTGCAGGCTGAGGCGAAAATCCAGGTCTTCGGTGGCATCCCAGGCCAGTTGGCCACGCACCCCGAGCTTGTCCTTGTCGCCCAGCTCCTGGCCGGTATCGCGGTTCTTCTGCCAACCGCCGCCCTGGTCAGTGATAAACGACAGACGCCCGCGCACGGTGTCGGTAAGTGGGCCGGAGACAAAGCCTTCGGTGCTCCACTGGTCGTACGAGCCGTAGTCGGCGGTGATGCCGGCTTCGAGCTCCTTGGTGGGCCGCTTGGTAATGAAGTTCACCGTACCGCCCGTGGTGTTGCGCCCATACAAGGTGCCCTGCGGGCCGCGCAGCACTTCGACACGGTCGATATCGAACAGCAGGCCCTGGGTCTGGATCGGCAGCGAGAACGCCACATCATCGACGTTGACGCCCACGCTCGACGAGTTGTTGGAGGTGTAGTCGATAAAGCCGATACCGCGCAGCCGGAACTGTGGCTGGCCGCTGCCGAAGGCCGGTTCCACTTCCAGGCTCGGGGTGACGTGCTGCAAGTCGTTGACTGTGCTGACGCCTTTTTCCTTGAGGCTGTCGCCGTTGATCACCGAGATGGCTGCGCCGATCTCCTGCGCCGCTTCTTCGCGGCGCTGGGCGGTGACGACCACCTTGGGCAGGGCGGTGTCGTCCTGGGCTTGGGTTTGGGTTTCGCTGCTGTTGCTTGGCTCGGCCGCCTGTACCGGCGTTACGAGCAACCCAGCGGTGGCCAGCACAATGGCGAGTGCCAAGGGGCTGGGCTGGGAACGGTAAGTGGTGGATCGCATCGTTGGAATGCTCCTATGGGTGAACTGCAGTCAGCTCCCGGGCGCGTCCTCGTGTGGCGTAGCTGGGTTCTATTGCGGCTAGAGCAAGGGCTGTGCCATTCATTCAAGTGTTTGATTTGGCTAAGTTATTGTTTGGTTTGTGGAGCAAGCTGCTGCTTTTCGTACAGCGTGCAAGGCAGAGTGTTGAGAAGCGCGCAGGGGTCGCTCCAAACGACAGGCGTCCGCGCAGGGCGTCGGTCAATGGTCCGGACAGCCAGCCTTCGAGGGTTTTGTAATCGTTGGAGCCGTTAGGGGGGCGGCTGGCGCGGCTGTTTGTTTTTCATCAGCCGGCGGGGCAGGGTGTTGGCTAACCAGCAGGCGATCTGCCGGCAAATAGCCTGCTGCGCACGGGCAGCTGGGGTGCGCCCAGGCGGTGCGCTGGCACGTATCTGGCTATGGTTGGGATTCGACTAATTGTTCGCTGGAGTGCTGTGCATGTTTCGTCCTGGTCCTCGCAACCTGATTACCGATGTCGCCGGCCTTACGGTGGGCAACCTCACGGACGAGCGCGTGCGCAGTGGGGTAACGGTGATCCGCCCCAACGGCCCCTGGCGGGCTGGAGTGGATGTGCGCGGAGGCGGCCCGGGCGGCCGGGAAATTGCCGCGCTGGAGCCGGAAAACATGATTGGCGAGTTGCACGCGCTGGTGCTCAGCGGCGGTTCGGTGTTCGGCCTGGCTGCTGCCGATGGGGTGGCGGCGGCGCTGTCCCTGGAAAACGTCGGCGTGCGCGTGCAGCCCTGGACCCCGGCGATTCCGGTGGTGCCGGCGGCGGTGCTGCACGACCTGGCCAACCACGGCGACAAGCACTGGGGCCTGGAGCCGCCATATCGGCGCTGGGGCATCGAAGCCTTGGCCGCCGCCAGCCAAGACTTTGCCCTCGGCGCGGTCGGTGCCGGTCGTGGTGCCCTGGCCGGTACGCGACCGGGCGGGCTGGGCTCGGCGTCGCTGGATTTGGGTAACGGGCTGATTGTGGGGGCGCTGGTGGCTGTCAACCCGGTGGGCAGCGTGTATATGGACGACGGCAAAAGCTTCTGGGCCTGGCCCTGGGAAATCGACGCCGAATTTGGCGGGCAACGCCCGGCTGGCGATGTGCGTCACCTTGACCCGATTCCCGAACTGTCCCGCCTCGAAGGCCTGGGCCGGTTGCAGGCCGGGGCCAATACCACGCTGGCGGTAGTGGCCTGCAACGCGGCGTTGAGTACTGCCGAATGCAAGCGCCTGGCGATCATGGCGCAGGACGGCATTGCCCGCGCCATTCGCCCCGCGCATCTGCCTTTTGACGGCGATACGGTGTTCGCCCTGGCCAGCGGCGAGCAGCCGCTGGAAGACGGACCCCGGCGGCCCGTGCTGTTGTCGCTGCTTGGCTCGGCCGCTGCCGATTGCCTGGCCCGGGCGATTGCCCGGGGCGTGTACGCCGCCGCCGGCGACTGAGCTCAGACCGGCGAGGCCAGTGCCTGATGCACGCGCGCCTCGGCCTGTTCGGCCTGTTGCGGCAGGCCGAGTTCGCGGTACACCCGAGCCAGCGCCCGGTTACCCGGCACGTCGTCGGCATCGTAGCGGCGCCGCTGTTCCAATACCTGTTGCGCGGTTACCCAATGCCCGGCGCGCAGGTGGGCGTCCAGGCCGATCAGGGCGAACAGATCGCGCTGCGCATGGCTGCCACCGGCCTCCACCAGGCGCGGCAGCACCTCATCCAGGCGCTGCGCTGCCACTTCGAAATCGCCCTTGGCGTGGGCAAACAAACCCTCGGCGGCGGGCCAGGTGACGTCCCGCCACACTACACGGCTGTGCTCCGGCGCGTGCTCGGTACGCTGAAGCAGTGCGGCAAGCAAACGCTCGGCTTGCGGCCGTTCGGCGCGGGCCAGACCGTAGAGGTATTGCAAGGAGAGAAAGGGCTGCAGGGTGTCGTTGTCCCGCACTTGCAGGTACTCGGCCAAGGCCTGCCAGCGCTCGCCCACGTCCACGCCCGCCAGTTCCAGGCGGGTCAGCAGCGACACCGCGCCAATCTGGTCTTGCGAGTACTCGGGCAAAATTCCCCAAACGTGCTGGTCGTAGATATCCAGCGCCCGTTGCTCGTGCCCGCGGGCCAGGTGGAAGAGTGCCAGGTGCCACCAGTTGTGGGTGTACATAAACGAGTTGAGGCCGCTCCAGCCGCACTTCACCGACTCCAGAAAGGCCGTGCCTTCGGTAATTCGTCCTTCGGTCAGCAACACATGCGCCAGTGCATGCTGGGCCCAGGGTTCGCGTGGCTCTAGGCTCAAGGCGTGGCGGGCGGCGGCTTCGGCGTCTTGCAGCAGGTGGCATTGCTCATAGGCAAAGGCCAGCATGCCGTGCACCTGGGCAATGTCGCTGGCGTGGGGCAGTACCGCTAGGGCTACGCGCAACATGCCTGGCGAATCGCCTTGGTTAAAGCGTAAGTACTGACTGAGTTTGAGCGTGAACAGATCGCGCGGGTGCGCGGCCAGAAGGGTGTCGGCAATGCCCAGCGCCTGCGGGATGTCCTCGGCGATCCAGGCTTGTAGCAGTTGCAGTAACCTTTGTTCGCGCCACGGTGTTTGTGCAGTGAGCTGGCTGCGCGCTCGTGCCAGGTATTTGCTCGCCAATGGCGCGGCCTGCGGCGACTCGATAAACATGGCGAGAAAGCCGGCATAGGCATTGGCGGGCAAGTCGTCGGGCGCGGCATCGGCGGCCGGCAAAATGCCTTCGGCGCGCGGCTCGTAGGTAATCAGGCCACCGATAAAGTCGTTTATTGCCGCCAGCGTGGCGGCGTCTTGGGTGGACAGCGGGTTACCGAGAAAATCCTGGCTCATGGGTGTACTCCAAAATACAGATGCCGGAGCTATCGCAAAGCTTATGCCAGCAGCCGGCACCCGGTTTTCGCGGTCTGCGCCAACGTGCGCTGCTGCATTCCGGGCAATCTGTGGCATGCGCTGCTGGATTACCAACAGGTGGTGTGGCGACAGCGGCTGTAAAGCACGCCATACGGGCTCTTGAGGCGCTGGCATGGGGCTTGCTCCCGTGCTTGCATTCCCTTCGGCCGATGATGAGAAGCACGATGCCGTATACCTCTTCCTCCAACATTCGCAGCACCCTCAGTGCCCTGGCGGCAGGTTTGCTGTTGTGGGCCTGGTTACCTGGAGTCAGCGCGGAGCCCATTCGCGGCGGCACTCTGGGTTTGGTGGCGCAGCCCGAACCGCCAGCGCTGGTGCATGCCTTAGTCACCCATGTGTCGACCCAATATGTCAGCGGCAAAGTGCTGCAAAGTTTATTGGCCTTTGATCACGAGCTAAAACCGGTGCCGGTGTTGGCCCGTGAATGGAATGTGTCCGACGATCGCCTGACCTGGACCTTTACCCTGCAAGACAATGTGCAGTGGCACGATGGCCAGCCCTTTAGCGCCGACGATGTGGCGTTTAGCTTTAACACCTTTTACCCGGCAGTCGACCCCCGGCAAAAAACGCTCTATGAGGAGTACTTCGCCGGGGTTGATGCGCTTGATGCCAACCATGTGCGCTTTCGCTTGAAGAAGCCTTTCTCGCCCTTGCTTGATTCGTTGGGCAGCGGCCTGCGGCCCATCGTCGCCAAGCACTTGTATGACGGCAAAGGTGACTATCGCGCCAACCCGGTTAACTTGCAGCCCATTGGCACCGGGCCATTTGTGTTTAAAGAATGGAAACGCGGCGCTTACATTCGCTTGGAGCGCAATCCGCACTATTGGAAAAAAGACCTGCCGTACCTGGATGCGGTGGTGTTCCACGTAATTCCCGACGCCGCCTCACGCGCCGCCGCCTTTGAGCGTGGCGATATTCAAGTGCTGCGCAGCGGCGATGCCGACTATGCCGACCTCGCGAGGTTGGCGGCATTGCCTGGGGTAACCCGCACCGAGCAGGGCTGGGAACTGTTCCGGGGGCAGGCGTTTTTGCAGGTCAATACGCGCAAAGCGCCGCTGGATAACGCCAAGGTGCGCGAGGCTATTTTGCTCGCCTTGGATCGCCAATTTATCGTCGACAATATTTTCTTCGGTACCGGTAAACCGGCCGTGGGCATTTTTCCGGTCGACAGCCCCGAGCATGATCCACAACTCCCGCCACATAGCTTCGATGTGGCCAAGGCGCGGCAGCTGATTCAAGAGTCAGGCGTGGATGTCAGCCAGGTGCGTTTGCGCCTGCTGAATGGCGAAAAAGGCGGCGCTTGGGAGCGTCTGGCCGAGTACACCAAGCAGGCGCTGCAACCGCTGGGCATCAAGGTGCAGGTGCTGACGTCGGATTCGGCCACTTGGTACCAGCGCGTCAGCGATTGGGATTTTGACCTGACCTATAACTTCAGCTTCCAGGTTGGCGACCCGTACCTGTCCACCGGGTATTTCTACCGCAGCGACAATATCCTCAAGGGCTCGCCGTTCAATAACGTTGGTGGCTACGCCAACCCGAAAGCCGATGCGCTCTGGCAGCAGGCGGCCAATGCGCCGGATAGCGCCAGCCGCATCGCCACCTATCACCAGTTGGAAGCGGTGTTGAACAGCGACCTGCCGATTCTGCCGATATTTGAAATGCGCTTTCCAACGCTTTACCGCGACAACGTGAAAAACCTGCTGCGTACCGCCACCAGCCTTAACGAAAGCCTCGACGATCTGTACCTGGAGAAAACAGCGCAATGAGTACGGCTGGCCAGTTGGCTCAAGGTGTGGGCTTTATCGCGCTGCGGGTGGGGCGGGTGCTATTGGTGATTGTGCTGGTGTTGATTGGCACCTTTTTGCTCCTGCGTCTGGCCCCGGGCGACCCGGCCTTAACAATGGCCAGTGCCTCGGGTTTGGACGACCCGGCCTACGTCGAGCAATTGCGTCATGAGATGGGCCTGGACCTGCCGCTGAGCAGTCAGTTATTCAGCTACTTGAGCGCGCTGGCAAGCGGCGATCTGGGCTTTTCCCATCGCAACCAGACCGCTGTGTGGCCGCTGATTGCCGAACGTTTGCCAGCCACGTTGCTGCTGCTGTTTTGCGCTTTTGTGTTGTCGATGGTGGTGGGTGTCAGCCTGGGGGTTGTGGCAGCCCGAAGCCGTCAGCGCGGAGGGCGGCTGGACCGGATAATTGGCGGCGCCGTGATGCTGCTCTACGCCTTGCCGCCTTTCTGGTTGGCCTTGCTGTTGGTGCTGCTGTTCTCGGTGGCCTGGGGTGTGTTGCCGGCATTTGGCATGGAAACCGTGGGTGGTGGCTTAAGCGGCTGGAGCCGCTTAAGCGATGTGGCCCAGCACTTGGTGCTGCCCTGTGCGTCATTGAGCTTTGTTTTTATTGCCGTGTATGTGCAGCTGACCCGTGGTGCCATGCTGGAGGTATTTAGCCAGGATTATGTGCGCACGGCGCGGGCCAAGGGCGCATCAGAAACCCGCGTGTTAGTACGTCATGTCCTGCGCAATGCGCTGCTGCCGGTGACGACTTATGCGGGCCTGCAACTGGGTCAACTGGCCAGTACCAGTTTGCTGGTGGAAGTGGTGTATGCCTGGCCTGGAATTGGTCGGCTGTTGTATGAGTCGCTGGAAGCGCGCGACTACCCCTTGCTGTTGGGGGTGTTTGTGGTGATTTCGTTGTTGGTGCTGCTGGGCAATCTGCTCAGCGAAGTGGCCTGCTACCTGTTCGACCCGCGCGTTGCGGCGGGAGGTGCGGCATGAGTCAGCGCACCTTGCGCCGTTTTGTCAGCCAGCCGAGTGCACTAATCAGCGCCTTGTTTTTACTCGCCCTCGGGGCCCTTGCACTGGCCGCCCCCTGGCTGTTTGCGCAAACCCCGTGGGCCATGGTGGCACCGCCCTTGCAGCCACCGTTTGCCTCCTGGCAGTGGCCGCTGGGGACTGATCTGCTGGGCCGCAACTCGCTGGTTGGCTTGATCTACAGCGCGCGGGTGTCGTTAGCCATTGGCCTGCTGACGACCTTGGCGACCTTGTCGCTGGGCATTGTGGTGGGGGCATTGGCGGGTTATTTCGCGGGCCTGACCGACACCATTCTGATGCGCTTGACCGATGTGTTTCAGGTGGTCCCTGGGCTGTTTCTCGCGGTGATATTGGTGGCCATTCTTGAGCCGTCGATTTTCTCCTTGGTGCTGGCTATTACCCTGGCTGCCTGGCCCCCGGTGGCGCGCATTGTGCGCAGCGAATTTTTAAGCCTGCGCCAACAGGATTTTGTTCTGGCGGCACGCACCGCCGGGCTGCGGCCGCTGCGGATTGTCTTCGTCGAGATCTTGCCCAATGCCTTACCTGCGGTGCTGTCGCTGGTGGGCTTGGTGATGGCCGCGGCGATTCTTGGTGAGTCGGCGTTATCTTTTCTCGGTCTGGGTGATCCGGAGTCAATGAGCTGGGGGGCGATGATTGATGCGGCACGCAATCTGGCGCGTCAGGCGTGGTGGCTAAGCCTGTGGCCGGGCTTGGCGATTTTGGCCACGGTATGGGCGGTGCACCGCGTCGGCGAAGGCTTGCGGGTGGCGTTTAATGTGCGTGAACAGGTGAACGCATGAGTACGCCGTTGCTAGAGATTCATGGCTTGTCGGTACGCCTGCCACAGGGCGCTGAACGCAGCCACGCGTTTACCGGGCTTGATCTGCAAGTGGCTGCGGGTGAACTGCTGTGTGTGGTGGGGGAGTCGGGTTCGGGCAAATCCACCCTGGGCTCGGCGATTTTACGGCTGTTGCCCAATGGCTTGCAGGTGGACGCCGGCAGTTTGCACTTTGCTGGCCTGGACTTATTGGCGCTGGACGAGCGCAATCTGCAGCGCATTCGTGGACGCGATATGGCCCTGGTTGCCCAAGAACCATTGTTGGCCTTGAACCCGGTGTTGCGCGTCGGCGCGCAGATTGATGAGTCGTTGTTGCTGCACACCGCACTGAACCGTGCGGCCAGGGCGCAACGGGTTATCGAACTGCTCGACTATGTCGGCCTGCCAGACCCTGAGCGCCTGCGCTTGGCCTATCCCTTTCAGTTGTCTGGCGGTCAGCGGCAACGGGTGGCGATTGCCATCGCGTTGGCCTGCGAGCCGCGCCTGCTGATTGCCGATGAAGCGACCTCAGCGCTGGATGCGGCAACGCGTACGCAGATTCTGCAACTGCTGCAACGCATCCGTCGTGATACCGGCATGGCGGTATTGCTGATTACCCACGATTTTGCCGTGGTCAAAAGCGTCGCCGATCGCGTGCTGGTGATGGAGGCCGGCAAGGTGATAGAGCAGGGTACTGCGGCGCAGGTATTACAGGCACCGCAAAGCCCTTACACCCGCCGCCTGCTCGACGCCGCTGCGTTGCACCCGCGTGCACCACAAGCCGTAAATGACCACGCGCCGCTGTTACTGGTCGAGGGTTTGCACAAGCAACATTGGCGTCGTCAGGGTTGGCGTCGGCATGCCATTACCGCGTTGGACAATGTCGCGTTGCAACTGCGGCCGGGGGAAACCCTGGGCATTGTCGGTGAATCTGGCTCGGGTAAATCCACCTTGGCGCGCACGCTGCTGGGTTTGAGTAAGCCGGACGGCGGCAGCATTCGTCTGGCTGGCCAGGAGTTAGTCGGGCTCGGTGAGAAAGCCTTTCGTGCCTTGCGGCCGCACATACAAATGGTTTTTCAAGACCCAGCGGCTTCATTCAACCCGCGTCGCAGCATAGGTGCCTCAATGATTGCCGGCGCGTTGGCCAACGGGGTGACGCGTGCCGCTGCGGAACAACGGGCGCGCGAGTTATTGCAGCGGGTTGGGCTGCCAAGTAATGCCTTTACCGCTTACCCCCATGAGTTTTCTGGCGGCCAGCGCCAACGAATCGCCATTGCCCGCGCCTTGATGCTGAGCCCGAAAGTACTGGTGGCCGATGAATGTGTGTCGGCGCTGGATGCGTTGGTGCAAGCACACGTGCTCGACCTGCTGGAAAGCCTGCAACAGGAGCTGGGCCTGGCGCTGATTTTTATCACCCACGACCTCTGTGTGGCCGCGCGTATCAGCGATCGCCTGCTGGTGATGCATCAGGGCCGGGTGGTGGAAACCGGCAGCAGCGCTGAGCTCCTCAGCCGGCCCCAGCATCCTTACACCCGCACATTGCTGAGTGCTTATTCGGCAGAGCAGACAGCCCCCGCTGTGCTAGCGGCAGCTGCGGCTACCGCGCTATGAGTCGAGCGGGAAAAACCCTGAGTCTGAACGCGTTTTTAATGCCCACTGGGCACCATGTGGCGGGTTGGCGGCACCCCGATGCACAGGCCGATGGCGGCTCGAATATCGACCACTACCTGGCGTTGGCACGCGCCGCGGAGCAGGCTGGTTTTGATGCCATTTTTCTCTCCGATACCCTGGCCATGCTGCCTGGAAGCAGCGCCGCGCTGAGCCGCATGGCCCGTACTGAACACTTTGAGCCGTTGACCCTATTGGCCGCTTTGGCCGCCCACACTCAACGCATCGGCCTGATCGCCACGGTCACCACCTCGTACAACACACCAGACACGGTTGCCGCGAGCTTTCTCTCGTTGCAGGCATTGAGCGGCGGCCGCTGTGGTTGGAACCTAGTGACTTCCAGCAATGCTGAAGAAGCGCATAACTTTGGTCGCGAGCAGCATTTCACCCATGCCGAGCGCTACCAGCACGCGGAGCGTTTTCATGCGCAGGTCACCGGGCAATGGGCAGGGCAGGGGTCAGGGCAGGGGGCACAGCCGGTGCAAGTGTTGGCCGGTGACTCCGAGGCCGGGCGCAGTTTTGCCGCGCGCCATGCCGACGTGCTGTTTACCGCACAACCCAGTCTGCCAGGCGCACAGGCGTTCTACCGCGATATCAACGCGCGCCTGGCTGCTGAGGGGCGGACGGTGGGCAGTGTAAAAATCATGCCGGGCATTCTGCCGATCATTGGCCGCAGCCGCGCGGAAGCACAAGAGCGCCAAGACCTGCTGCAAAGCCTGTTGCAGCCCGAAGTAGGGCTTTCACTGCTGTCGGATGTTGCCGGCGGCACCGACTTATCGCGTTTTCCGCTGGATGGCCCGCTGCCGGAATTGCCGGTTACCGAGTCCGGGCGCAGCCGCCAGCAGTTGCTGGTGGAACTGGCGCGGCGGGAAAACCTGAGCATTCGCCAGCTCTATGAGCGTATCGCCAACGCTCGCGGCCATCTGGCCGTGGTGGGCACACCAACCGATATTGCCGACTGCATACATGACTGGTTTGAACAGCATGCCGCCGACGGTTTTAACGTGATGCCGCCCTGGCTGCCCGGTGGGTTTGACGATTTTGTCCAGTTGGTAATTCCTGAATTACAACGGCGCGGATTGTTCCGTCGCCACTACAGCGGCCGTACCCTGCGTGAACACCTGGGGTTAGCAGCAGCACTGCCTGATAAGGCCAAGGAGAGCGTCAATGATTGAGCAAACCGCAGTCCCCGTTGTTAAGGGGCAACGCCTGGAAGTGCGTCCGGGACGCTTTCTGAACGTTACCCAGCGCGCCGCTGCGGCGCACGCCACCACACTGTTTTTCGCCCATGGCGGTGGCGGCAATCAAGACCAATGGCGCTATCTCTGGCAAGACCCGCGCTTGGCTGAGTACAACCTGGTGGCTTGGGACTTGTTAGGCCACGGCACTAGCGAAACACCAGGGGATGCCAACGCCTATGCCTGGGACGAATTAGTCGCCGACCAACTGGCCATCTATCAGCGTTTTGCCGGTGCCCAGAACGTGCTGGTTGCCCATTCATTTGGTACGGCGCTTACCCTCAGCGCCTTGGTAAAACTGCAAAGCCAGCAAGGGCTGGACGGCGTAGCGGGCGTTTTACTGCTCGGCACGCAACTGCAATCGCCCAAAGGCCGCAGCCCGTTATTGAAACTGCCAGCGTGGCTGCTCGAACTGCTACGCCCCTTGCTGGCCAAAGGTTTTCGCGACGCCGCCTGGCACCCGCAAACCGATCGAGGCCTGGTGGCCTACGAAGAAAAACTCACCGAGCGCAACAAACTGCATGTATTCAAGGCGCTGCTAGGCCAAACCCGCTGGATACCTGAAGAGGAGTTGGCGCACATCACCGTGCCGGTGCACATTCTTGCCGGCGAAGGCGACCGCTTGACCCCACCAGAGGGCGCTCGTGCATTGCAGCAGAAAATACCCGAAGCCCAGTTGACGGTGCTGGAGCGCACCGCCCACCAACTGATGCTGGAACGCCCCGATTTGGTCATTGAACACCTACTGCGCCTAGCCCAAAACGAGGAACAGCGGACGACGGTGAACAGCGCGAGCATTTAATTAACAGCAGGCGCACAGCGAATAACTGTTACGCACATTCGGCGATAGCCGAAGTGCTCTGTGTAAAAACCTTTTCAAGCGTACCAACGGCCAAAAGTCGCGCTGAAAAATGCGTTTCTACGCGACATCCACATTGGTTGACCCATCGATAAATTTCAGATTTCACGTAGATGCGGGCACTTCGATTTTGGCTCAGCGTTTTTACACAGTCTGGGCTTGATAGCAGCCTATGGCGAAAGGCGGTAATACGGCCAGAATGAAGATGCCGACCAAACTCAAGCCACTATCACTTCGCCCAATGACCCAGTGCACGCAACGTCGCCGCCAGGAATAAGTGCAATGGGCGCTCATGCTACTTATGGATAATGGTGCTTCGTCGGTCCCACACTGCCGATGATAGAGCGGTTTGGGTTCCCTCTAGCCTGAAACGGCCTATTTTCCGCTCTAGATTGGCTCCGGGGTTCTTAGGAGCTAGACAACTCTGGAGCAAAAACGCTATTTTGCGCTCCCGCGCGACAGTCGACTCGCCAAAAAAATCCCCGCAAAATCTCCCCCACTGAAAAAAACAGTGGGCAATTAGCGGATAACAAGGAACGTTATCCCCCCATCGATACGGTGGGTGCGATGCATCATTGCCCATGCTTCTATCTTCTAAATTATGGATTTCTGCCGCGCTACTATTAGTGGTGGGGTACGTCACCAGTTTTATTTATTGGTACAGCCAAGTCCTTCCTGTCGAAAGCACGCCGCTGAAGGTGGCGGCCACTGAGGTGCGCCCTACCGCTCCCCGCGACACCTCCTCCATCGCTATGTTGTTTGGCACTTCGCAGGAGAAACAAAGCGAAGAGGTCAAGAAGAGCCCCTTGGCTCTAAAACTGGTCGCTAGCTATGTCATGCCTGAGAAAAAACGTTCTGCTGCCATCATCACTAGCGATGGGGATAAGCAGAAGCTCTATTACGTGGGCGACAGAATCCAGGGCGATGTGGAACTGAAGGCCGTGCAGGCGGGCCGAATTTTGATAAAGCGCAACGGTGTACTTGAGAGCATTAACCTGGAAGGTTTTTCCGGCGTGAGTGAGGTTTCGGCGGCAGGGGAGGCGGCCAACCCGGTTCACGTCGTAGCGACGGTTCCGGCATCAAAACCGGCGGTGAACCAGGACATGTTAGAAAAACTTAAAAAACTTAAGTCGTTGGCGGCTAGGGACAATTGATGCGTTGGGGAGTGATGTTATGCGCGCTGTTATTCAGCGCGTTGGTTAGGGCTGAGGGAACCTCCACAGCTGGGCTCGACTTGGACATGAAAGATGCAGATATCCGCAGTCTGATCGAATGGGTGGCGGGTGCAACCGGCAAAAACATCGTAATCGACCCGCGAGTCAAGGGTAAGGTTACGGTGGTGACTAGTGAACCCATTGCTGCAGCAGATTTGAATCAGCTACTGAGTTCCGTGCTTAGTGTGCATGGCTATGCGTTGATTAAGGAAAACAACATTTACAAGGTTATTCCTGAAGCTGACGCAAAGTCGTCCAGCCTGCCGGTGGACGAGCAAGAGGCGTTAGCGGGGGATAACGTCGTCAAGTTGTTCAAGCTAAACAACGTCTCTTCAACGCAGTTGGTAACGCTGCTCAAACCATTGGTTCCGCAAACGGCATACATCTCTGCGTACCCCGATCGCAATTACGTCATCGTTGCGGATCGAGCAGTAAACATTGCCAAGATTGATAATCTAGTCGGGCGTCTGGATCAGAAGTGGGAGGTCAATAGCGATGTACTGCCGCTGAACTATGGCAATGCACAAGACATATTGACGATGGTCACCAATCTCTTTCCAAAACCGAAAACAGACACGCCAGAAGGATTCTTTTCGATCGGCGCGGATGTTCGAACCAACAGCATCATTGTCTCTGGCGATGAGGTATTGCGCCGCCAGGTGCGTGATGTCGTATCCAGGCTGGACCGGAAAGTTCAAGGGGTGGGCAACACCAAGGTTTTCTATCTGCACTATTTACGCGCATCGGACACCCTGCCTGTTGTGCAGAGCCTCAGTGCAAGCATTCAGAAGCAAGGGCTGAATGTTCAGGGGCCGACTGTTGACGTAAATATTCAGGCCAGTGACGCAACTAACGCCTTGGTTGTGACCGGGCCACCGGAAGTGGTCGATGCGGTGGAGTACATCATCAAAAAGCTGGATATTCGTCGTGCCCAGGTATTGGTTGAGGCTGTGATTGTTGAGGTGACGGAAGGGGCCGGACGCGAGCTAGGAATCGAATGGCGTACGTCCGATAGTGCGAAGGGCGGTGATGGGTTGTACGGCGGTACGTTGTTTCGCGACGGCACTGGTACTGGTGGGGCAGGTGAGGCACCTGATCTACTGAGTGGCCTGACACTGGGCTTCTATCGAAATGGCTCGTTACGTGGCCTGTTCAAAGCACTTGAGACCAATGATTCGTTGAACATTCTGTCCAAGCCCAATCTGGTGACCTTGGATAACGAGGAAGCGAAAATAGTTGTTGGCCAAAACGTCCCGTTTGTAACCGGTCGCTCAACCAGCGCCGCGACCCCCGTGGACAATCCCTTCCAAACTATTGAGCGCAAAGATGTGGGCATCACCCTGACGGTTAAGCCACAGGTCAACGAAGGTGATGCAGTTACTCTGGATATTACTCAGGAAATTTCCAGTGTTTCCAACGCCAAGGTCGCGCAAGCACAAGACATCATCACCAATACGCGCTCGGTAAAAACTCGCGTTCTGGTCGAAGACGGCCAAACCCTGGTGCTAGGCGGGCTGATCTCAGATGAGGTTCAGAATGGCGACGCCGGTGTCCCATATCTAAGCAAAATACCGTTCATTGGCGCGCTGTTTCGCAGCGACCAGAACAGCAAGAAGAAGAGCAACCTGATGATCTTCATTCAGCCTCGAATCATTCGCGATAAGGCCGGTGCGCAACAGGTTACCGGTGGGCGCTATCGCTACATCGACAAGACCGCCGAACAGATGGGGTACCAATTGGATGTTCAGTAAGGGACTGCTGATAGGGTTGTTAATGGCTCCGGGGCTGGCATGCGCCGGTGTGTCGGTGGCGAATTGCTGGGCTGAGCCGAACAACGGGCTGCGTATCGACGTGGATGGCCAAGGCGATATTTCCGGTGCGCTGTCGCTGCCTGAGTCGTTGTTGTCGCAACGCCTGGAGCGAGTTCGTGGGCCAGTGGATTTGTTGGTTAACGGCTATGACGTGCTGAAGGTGCAGCGTCTGTGTCAGCAGATTACGACGGTGAACGCACCACTGGCCAAGGTGGTATTCGGCGGTCGCGAGCGCTATTTGGCACAAAGCGGGGCGCCGGCCTGGGATTGGCTGATGGTCACAAGCAATGACGTGGCGGCGAACTTGGTGATGGAACAGCTGCCGGGCATTTTCGTGGGGAAAGGTAAGGCGGTAGTTGGCCGTGGATTGCAGGCATCTGCCATTACAGATCCGGCCAAAATGGCCGCGTGGCTAATGGATACCTATCAAGGCAAGCAGCAGCCTGTTGTGCTGTTCGTAGACAGCGCCTATCAGCAACCTTTCCTTGAATTCTTCTCAGCGAGCCCAATGCCTGGCGTGTTTCTTTCTTTTGAAAATCCAGAAAGCGTGCGCGATGCCCTTAATAAACATGCCAAGTTTTCTACTGATGATCAGGCTCGTCTGCTTAATTATTACTGCAAGTAGCGTGTTCTTTGCGGCACTCGCCGTTGCTCAGGATGATATTGAGCTGACGGTCCGCGTGCGTAATGAACGTGCTTCTGTGGTCAGCGGGGCGCACCTGTGTGGACTGTTGCCATTGGCCGGAAATGGGGTGGCTGAGAAGTGGCAAGTCGAGGGACCCGCTGGCTTGCAGTTACAGGACGGTAACTATTGCGTGCCGCTGGAAGACTTCGGCCCGCATCAGGTAACGGTGCTTCGTTTGCGTTGGTCTTCGTTGGGCGTGGCAGAGGAACAAGCGGCTACGCCGAACTATTTGCTAACGAGCGAACCGTCGAGTGAGCTGAAGGCGCTGGCCGATTCATTTTCCAGCTACCCCCAGGCGCAGCGCCCGGAACGCATCTATGAGTGGATGGTGGACAACATCGAATTCGCCGGCATTCGTCGCGGCATCGATGGCGCTGAGCTTGCGCTTAGCCAGCGCAAAGGCGACTGCACAGAACATATGTTGTTGGCTGCTGAGCTGCTGGCACGCAATGGTTTTGAGGTTCGCCGGGTGCTGGGTGTGGCGTTGTCGACAGAACAGAACCGAATAAGTTCCAACGACTTGCATAACTGGTTGGAATATCTCGATAATGGCACTTGGCATATTTTCGACTCCTCCAAGCGCATTTTTATAAAGCCTGAAGGCCTTCGCTATATCGCGCTGCTTTATTACCAAAACAGTCAGCAGCTCTCGCTGGCACCGTTTACCACCGACGCTCCGGACCTGGCGTTGTACCTGCAATAGACAAAGGGATTTGTGTGAAAGGACTCAATCAGTCTGCCCCGTGCCAGGAGCAGAGTTCTCGTGCAGGCAGTGTAGACAGCCGCGATTCTTTACACCTTCGCTCTTCCTTCCTTTCCGGTCGCGGGCTCTTACAGCCTCTACTGCGTTTGAATGCTCCTGTGTTTGCTCAACAGAAATCCTTTGCGCGTTCCTTGTTTCCTCGGGAGCTAGGCGCTTGGTTGCACGTCTATTTGGCGAGAGCGGGTTGCTCTGAATTAGGGAATGTCATGAAAGGACTCAAGGCGCTCGTCGTTGCCGGATTTTTGGTGGTCGGCATGGGAGGAGAGGTGCAGGCGGCGGAGGAGCTGGTGATTCGAACCGCTACCACGATTGCTGCGACAGACCATCTGCATGACGGTAAGCGGTTGGTGGTGGAGGGCGCCACGCTTACGGTTTCTGGGGAGCATAGTTATGAGTCGGTAACCTTGCGGAGTTCAGCGGTGCTGACCTCGGAGTTAGAAGCTGCCGTCAGCCTTAGTGCCGGCATGGTCGAGGTGGATGCAACATCGCGGATCGATGTCAGCGCCAAAGGCAAGTTTGGTAATACCAACGTGCAATACCTCGCAGGAGGTAGCTATGGCGGCCGCGGAGGTTCGTATTCGAACTACACAACCAATAGCCCGTACGGTGACTTCCGTGAGCCGGTGGACTTGGGCACCGGCGGGAGCGCTGGGGGGGCATTCACCCGTGGTGGCGGCGCGCTCAAGCTAACCGCAACTGTGCTGAAACTAGATGGTTTGATTCAATCGAATGGTCAGGCCTACTCACCAAGTAGCTATGGCTCTGGTAGCGGTGGCAGCCTGTTGCTGCGGGTAGGCACGCTGACTCTGGGTGATCAAGCCCGCATTGAGGCCAGCGGTGGTCAAGCCGTGTACGGGGGTGGTGGCGGTGGCCGGGTCGCGTTGTATTACGACACGGTCAGCCAAGGCTCCTTACTCACGCAAGTGTGGGCCAAGGGCGGGCTG
>NZ_JBSRZF010000033.1:0-33625 GCF_054057335.1 Pseudomonas sp. TE3786 | reverse complement strand
AGCGTGTAATCACGCTGACTTCGTCTCGCACCTTGCGCCATGGGGTTCTCCTGAAAGATATGGCTAAAGGTGTAAACCTTATTCAGGACGGGACAAGCAGATAAAAAAGGGGGAGCTTTGTGCTCCCCCTTTTTTTGCCCGCTGGTACTGCCTGTCAGGCGTTGTGCCGCAAGGTGTACTCGGTAAAGGACACCAGCGGCAGCGGCTTGCTGAACAGGTAGCCCTGGAACTGCTGGCAGCCATTGTCGAGCAGGAACTGGTGCTGGGCGGCGGTTTCCACCCCTTCGGCGATCACCGTCAGCCCCATGTTGTGGCCCAGGCCGATCACGGTGCGCACTATGGCTTCGCTGTTGTGGTCGGTGAGCACATCGAAGACAAACGACTGGTCGATCTTCAACTTGTTGAGGGGCAGGCGTTTGAGGTGGCTGAGGGAGGAATAGCCGGTGCCAAAATCATCCAGGGCGAAGCTGATGCCGAGGTTGACCAGGTTTTCCATCTTGCCTGACAGCTCTTCCATATCCTTGACCACCATGGTTTCGGTGATCTCCAGCTGCAAGCGGCTGGGATCGATCTGGTGGCGTTTGATCAGCGCCAGCACTTCCGCCTCGAAGCCGCTCTGGTTGAACTGCTTCTGGCTGATATTCACCGCCAGACACAGGTGCTGCATGGCCGGTTCGTCCATCCAGCAACGCAACTGGGCACAGGCGGTTTCCAGCACCCATTTGCCGATGGGGATGATCAGCCCGGTTTCCTCGGCATGGGGAATGAACTTGCCGGGTGGGATCATGCCGCGCTTGGGGTGGTACCAGCGCAACAGGCCCTCGGCACCGATCACCCGACCGTGGCTGTCCAGCTGCGGCTGGTAATGCAACTGAAACTGCTGCGCGGACAAGGCTTCCAGCAACTCGCCTTCCCAGGCCGAGCGCTGCACGGCATCGGTTTGCAGCACATGCAGCATGGCGAACAGGCAGAGAATGGCCGCGGTCGTGTTGACCCAGGTACCGGGGCCGCGGGTGGCGTCCGACAGGTTGTAGCCGGGTAGTGGCGTCCAGTAACTGCCCGCCAGACCGACAAAACTCAGCAGGCACAGCGCGATCACGCTGTAGCGCAGCCACCTCGGCTCGTCGCGGAACGCCATCATCGCCGCCACGCCCAGGGGCAACAGGTACAGGTGCGTGGAGCGCGGAATCGTGGCGTTGGGTACGTCGAGAATTGCCGAGATACCACCGATCACCAGCAGCAACACACTAAACAGCAGCAGCCGGGCGCTGCGATCCTGATGCAACCAGCTCAGGGTAAATACCGCTACCCCGGTGCCCATCAGCAGCAAATCGACGGCGACCAGCAGCCATTGACCCTGCAGGGAAAAATACACGGCCCAGATGCCGCCCAGCACCCACATTACAAAGCTGGCCAACACTCGCATACGCCGCTCGCGGCGATGATGAATCAAGGCCAGGTCCGAGGAGTTCCAGAACTGTTGAAGGCGCTTACCGGCCATCAGCGTGAACCGGTGTACAGAAAAAGCATAGTGATAAGGCTCCGATAGCGCCGCTTTCGCAAGTGGCGCCAGCATATGCGCGGTAACGGGAAGGGGCAAAACCTAAGGCGACTGGGCAGGCGTGTTTCTTAAGGAATATAGCCAGCCCCTTTCATTACGCAACGCCCTAACGGCCGCGTGCACCATCCGGGGCGCTCGCTCATATCTACAGTTGTTCGAAGGCTTCCAGAGCCCTGAGCGAATACACATAGGCCGCCCCCGCGTTGAGGGAGATCGCCGTGGCCAGGGTTTGCGCCAGCTCCGCCTCGGTGGCACCGGCTTTGCGCGCCGCCTGTACATGCACACCGATACAGCCGTCGCAGCGGGTGGTGATCGCCACGGCGATGGAGATCAGTTCACGGGTTTTCTCATCCAGCGCGTCACCCTCGGCGGCGGCCTCACTGAGGGCACCGTAGGCTTGGAGCATTTTCGGGTGAGCCTTGCCCAGCTTGCCGAAGGCTTTCTTCACGGCAGGGACGTATTCGGACCAGTTGAAGAGCATGATCGATTCTCCTATGTTGCGGATGGCTTGCGTTGCTGATGGCCTGATGTGGCCGACGTCAACAGTCTGGTCCGCGTCCTCGGCTGGCGCTTTTCCGTACCGCCCATTCACTTGTCGAATCGTCCCGAATGCATGCCTTTGACCACCTGATCGCCCTGGCCAACCTGCGCGGGGTTCTTGATCTGCGCTGCCAGCTCCAGGGCGACTGGGCCCTGGACCATCCGCCAGTGGCTGCCGGGCAGGCCAGTTACCACCTGATTTTGCAGGGCGAATGCCGCCTGCAGCTGGCCGATCAAGCGCCTGTACGGCTGCGTGCCGGCGATATCGTGCTGCTGCCACGCAGCGCCGTGCATGTGCTGGCCGCAGGCGAGCCGGGGCATCAGCGATCAGCGGCGTTGCGCAAGATCGAACAAGCGGGGCGAATCACCCAATTGCGCCACGGCCAGGGCAATGACGGCTTGAACATGCTCTGCGGGCGCATTCTCTACACACCCCAGGCCAGCCTGCTGGCGGCGCTGCCCGAGGTGTTGCTGATCAATACCGCAGCGGCGGCCAACCGTGAGCAACTGGACGCCATCATTGCCCTGATGCGCATGGAGGCAGAAGGCGAACAGTTGGCCCAGCAGTCGGTGGTCGATGGGCTGTCGCTGATTCTGTTCACCCTGGTGTTGCGTCATTTCTGCGAGCAGCACCAGCAACTGCCGGGGGTCTTTGCCCTGCTGCGAGACAAGCGCATGAGCAAGGCAGCCCTGGCGGTACTGAAGGATCTGGCCAGGGACTGGAGCATCGAGGCGCTGGCCGATACAGCCGCGATGTCACGCTCGAACTTCGTCCGCGCCTTTTCTGCAGCCAGCGGCCTGGCACCCGCCGCTTGGGTTCTGCAGCTGCGCCTGGAACGCGCGCAACAACTGTTGCAGCGCAGTGCCCTGTCGATTGGGGAAATTGCTCTGACGGTCGGCTATCCTACCCTCAGCTCTTTCAGTCGGGTGTTCAAACAGCAGCTGGGCGTAGGGCCGGCGCACTATCGGCAAGCTCTGCAAGCGCTGGAATAAGCGGGAAAAACAGGTGAACGCGGTCTCAGTCGAAATGCCCAACCTGTCACATTTACCCCCATTGAATTATCCTTGGCTCTGACAGACTTTTCCCTGAGTGTCATTGAATGGCCAGAATGATCTTCCCAGCTGCCTGCGCCAGACTGCAGAACCACTTCGCGCCCCTTGGCTTCGAAGGCGTTCTGAGCTCGCCGACCTCCATGACCGCGCGGGTCTACGACCCGAAAACCGATGCAAATCTGGTGGTGATCAGCTGCATTCCGTGCGGCACAGCCATGTCCGAAGACGATGTGATGATCATTGCCCAGGCCATCGAGATCGAACTCGAGGTGCTGCAATTTCGCGCTGAACGCGCCAGTGACAGCGCGGGTTAAACCCCTCCGGCGCAGGCGGCACCATCCAACCCCATGTCCATGCACTGCGCTAAAACTGAATTGCTCACTCACAGATAGGGCGCAATATTGCCCATCGCTCGCTCCACATAAGCGTCCTTCTCCCCCACCGGTGCCACGTAGTGGATGGCGCTTCGCGCCTCGTCCACTCCCTCGAACCGCGCGATCATCCAGGCCGCCAGGTACTGCGAAGCCAGGCAACCGCCAGCAGTAGCGACATTACCGTTGGCGAAGAACGGCTGGTTCAGTACTTCGACCCCGGCCTCGATTACCCAGGGTTTGCTGGTCAGGTCGGTGCAGGCCACGCCGCTTTGCAGCAGGCCGAGTCTGGCCAGAATCAGCGTGCCGGAACATTGGGCACCGATCAGCTGCCGCGCCGGGTCCAGTTGCAGTTGCGCCATCAATGCCGGGTTCTGCACCACCTCTCGTGTGGCCATGCCACTGCCGACGAACACGGCATCGGCATCGCAGGCTTGTTGCAGGGTGATCTGCGCCTCCAACAGCAGCCCATTCATTGAGCGCACCTGCGGGCTCGGACTGGCGATGGAAACCTTCCAACCCGGCTTTTTCACCCGCTGCAAGATGCCGAACGGCAGCAGGGAGTCGAGTTCGTTGAAGCCGTCAAAGGTGAGGATGGCGATATGCATGGCAAAGGTCCTGTAGCTGGGGTTGCTGGCGGCATTTTATTCACCCATATTCAGCACAATCAAAACATTGTCATGGATACATTTCGCCATGCCTCGCGCCCGTTACAAGCAAGTGGTCGACCGCCTGGCCGCCGATATTCGCAGTGGCTCGCTGATACCCGGCACGCGCCTGCCCACCCACCGCCAGTTGGCGCAAGAACAAGGCATCGCCCTGGCCACGGCCACCCGCATCTATACCGAGCTGGAGAACATGGGGCTGGTCAGCGGCGAAACCGGGCGCGGCACCTTTGTGCGCGAGACCGCCCTGCCCCCCGGGCTGGGCATCGATCAAGCCGCCACCCGCGCGGATATGCTCGACCTCAACTTCAACTACCCGTCCCTGCCCGGCCAGGCCAACCTGCTGCGTAAGGCCCTGCGCGAGCTGGCCATGGCCGGCGACATGGAGGCCCTGCTGCGCTACCAGCCCCATGCCGGCCGCCAGCACGAACAACAAGCCGTCGCGGCCCACCTGCTGGACCGAGGCCTGCGCACCCAAGCCGAGAACGTGCTGCTGGTCAGCGGTGCGCAACACGGGCTGGCCATTACCGCCATGGCGTTACTGCGCCCTGGCGAGGTGATCGCCGTGGACGCCCTCACCTACTCCGGCTTCAAGGTATTGGCCGACACCTACCGCCTGGAACTGGCACCCATTCCGGCCGCCGGCCACGGGCCGGATCTGCAGGCCCTGCGTCAGCTGTGCAAAACCCGCCGTGTGCGTGCGCTCTACTGCATGCCGACCCTGCACAACCCCCTCGGCTGGGTACTCGATCTGGCCACCCGTAACCAACTGGTGGCCATCGCCCGGGAACATGGCCTGCTGATAATCGAAGATGCCGCCTACGCTTTTCTCGCCGACAACCCGCCGCCACCGCTTGCCGCATTGGCCCCGGAGTCGACGGTATATATCGGTGGTTTTTCCAAAAGCGTGGCCACCGGTTTGCGCGTGGGTTTTGTCGCTGCGCCGTTGGCCTGGGTGCCAGCCCTGGAGCGCGCCATCCGCGCCACCACCTGGAATACGCCCAGCGTCATGACCGCCATCGCCTGTCGCTGGCTGGAAGATGGCAGCGTGGCGCAGCTGGAAAGCCAAAAGCGCCGTGATGCCAGCCAGCGCCAGGCCATTGCCCGCCGGGTATTCGACGGCCTGCCCATGGTGGCCCACCCGTCGTCCTACTTTATCTGGCTACCGCTGGGTGAGGAGGTACGCGCCGATCAGGTAGCCATGGCGCTGCTCCAGGACGGTGTCTCGGTCTCCACTGCCGAGCCTTTCTGTACCTCAGCCCAGGTACCGCACGCGCTGCGTCTGGCCCTCGGTTCCGTGGCGCTGGAGGCGCTGCCACAGGCCCTGTTACAGGTGAAGAAGGTGCTGCAATGCTTCAGTTACTGAAGCGGCGCATTTGACGAAATTTTGCCAATTCGCCGGGTAGATTGCCTGCAGCATCTCAAGCCATCTGCACGGTATTGCCCATGAGTGAACACCTTGCTCCTGCGTCGAATGAAGGCGTTGTCAAAGAAGCCGCCTATTGGGTCCTGCGCCTGCACGATGAGGATTGCAGCAAGGCCGAACGCCAAGCCTTCCAGAACTGGGTGCAGGCCAGCCCTGAACATGCTTTCGAGTACGCCAAGATGCTGGAGATCTGGGACCAAGCTGAACGACCAGCGGCTCTGAGCCCACGCCTGGGGCCGACTCATACCTAGGGGTTAGCCGCGCACGCCAAGGTACAGCAGACATGCGCAGGTGCCGGGAGCAATCTGAAACCTCCTCCCCACGTCACTAAAAAGGACCTGCGCCATGTCGACTCTGCCCCTTGGAACAGCCCTGGTAACCGCGCCGGTGGCGATATCAACCAGCTCGACCCACGCATGGTGATGGAGGTCGCCGATCTGGTGGACGCCGCCCTTGCCGGTTTCGATCAGGGCGAAGCGGTGACCATCCCCTCGCGGCCCAACGACGCCGATTGGCAAGTCGTGCAGCAGGCGCGTCAGGCGTTGGCGCCAAACCTGTCGCTGAACACACTTGCTGCGCGCTATGGGGTCTTCAGCTAAGCACTGGCATAGGCAGCGGGGCGAAGCACGTCGCCACCCCAACTTAAGCACGGTGCGCGCGGCGGTCATTGGCATCTGGGCATGAAACCGCTATCTATGGACGCCCCCCCCCAGACAAGGACCGTCCACATGCCCCGCGCGCTTGCGTTGTGCCTGCTGTGTCTTCTGCTTAGCGGTTGCGTACAAAACCCCCGGGACATCGGCCTGCACGTCAGCAATCAGCAGCAGTTGGCCGAACCGAAAATCCAGTTCCTTGGCGTCGGTGGCTGGTTGCTGCATTGGCGGGGCGAAGGTTTGTTGCTCGCGCCCTCGTTCAGTAACCCGGCACTGCTGGGCATCAAAGGCATTCCGCCGCTGCGGGTGGTCGCCGATGACGAACGTATCGACCGCTATATGCCGCCCGCCAAGGACGTGACCATGCTGTTGGTGGGGCACGCGCATTACGACCACCTGCTCGACGTTCCCCGGGTTATCAGCGAACACGCACCGAATGCCACCGTCTATGGCTCGGAAACAGTCGCCCATATTCTGCGCGGCGCGCAACCGCCCATTAGCAACGTGGTGGTCCCCAGCGACGCGCAGATCACCAGCGCCGGCAAGCCTCAACTGCCTGGCACCTGGTTTGTCTCCAGCGGCAAACATATCCGCGCCATGCCGATTGAAAGCATGCATGCCGGGCATATCTTCGGCATCAACCTGCTACCGGGCAGCTACGACCATGACCTTGGCGAACTGCCCAGCTACGTCGGCAACTGGAAACTGGGCAAGCACACCCTGGCCTGGCTGATCGACCTGCTGGATGAAAACGGCAACCCGGTGTACCGCATCCACTACCAGGACAGCGCCGCCCAGCCGCCTTACGGTTTTCCACCGCTGCTCAGCGACGGCAAAGCCGTGGACGTGGAGATTCTCTGCGCCGGCAGTTGGGACCAGGTCAGTCACTACCCCGAGGGCTTGCTGAAGATCACCCAGCCCAAACTGGTGATCGTTGGCCACTGGGAAAACTTCTTTGGCAACGATCCGCTGCAACCGCAGACCATCCCTGGCCAATCGCCCCTGGGCCTGCTCAAAGCCATCGCCAACAGTGCGCCGCAAGCCAAAGTGGTGGTGCCGGCACCACTGTCGGAGGTGGCGTTGGCACCCTGAACGAGCGACGCCACTGCTATGATCCGCTCAGGGAAATGCTGCCTGAGCGGAGTCTGGAGCTATGCAACAGGTCGATCGTAATGCGCTTCGGGTGTGGTTGGTGGGCTGGCTCTATGGGGTGGCCATCGTCCACCTGCTGGGTGGCTTGGTATTCGCCTGGTGGGGCAACGCGCCGTTCTTCGAACACTACCACCGCAGTATCGAGCAGGCGTTCTGGGCTCAGGACGTGCCTTCCGCCGCCCGCAACCTGCAGCTGTGGTGGATCGCCCTGTTCGGCGCCACCGTGCAGAGCTACGCCCTGTACATGGGCGCGCTGGTTTACTTAGGCAATCGCTACCGTAGCCGTCCGGCCTGGGCCTTTCTGATTGCCGGCATCGTGCTGTGGGCACCGCAAGACATGTGGATTTCGTTGCAGGCCGGTGTCTGGTCGCACGTCTGGGTGGATAGCCTCGCCGCCATCAGCTTGCTCGTGCCGCTGATCTGGCTGTTTCGCCACGACCGTCGCCCGCTGCCCGGGCCGGCCAACGTGCCGCACACGCTAAATCCCTTTGCCGACATCCCCCATCAGCGCGTGCTGGTCACTGGTGGCACCGGGTTTATTGGCACCACCCTGGTCAACCAGTTGCTGGATGCGGGCCATAACGTCTGCGTATTTGCCCGTGACCCGCTGCGCGCGGCTTATCTGTTCAATGGCCGGGCGCGCTGTATCGCCACGCTGGCAGCACTGAGCGAATTCGATGGGTTCGACGCCGTTATCAACCTAGCCGGTGCCCCCGTGGCCGGCCCGCGCTGGACGCCGGCACGACAGGCGCAATTGCTGGCCAGTCGCGTCGGTGTCAGCCAAACGCTGGTCGCCTGGCTGCAAACCGCCCGGCATAAACCCCAGGTCTGGGTGCAGGCCTCTGCCATTGGTTACTACGGCGTGCGCAGCCCAGAGGAAGTGCTGCATGAAGACAGCGCGGCAGGCCGCGGCTTTATGGCCGAACTGTGCTCACGCTGGGAAGCCTCCAGCCAGGCGGTGGACAGTCTCGGCGTGCGCCAGGTGGTCATGCGCCTGGGCGTGGTATTCGGCCCCGGCGGCGCGTTGCGGCCATTGCTGTTTCCCCACCGTTTCGGCCTGGGTGGACGCCTGGGCAGTGGCACTCAGGTGATCAGCTGGATTCACCGCGAGGACGTGCTGCAGGTGATCGCCCGCGCCCTTACCGACAGCAGCATGCGCGGGGTTTACAACCTGGTGGCACCCAAAGCCGTCAGCCAGGCCGAGTTTGCCGGCGCCGCTGGCACGGTTCTCCACCGACCGGTGTGGCTGCACTTGCCGGCTACCCCGTTCCGCCTGCTGGCAGGGGAAATGGCTGAGCTATTCGTAGACGGCCAGCATGTGGTGCCAACCCGCTTGCTTGAGGCTGGGTATCGATTTCGCTTTACTCACATCGAAGACGCCATACGGGATCTGGCCTGAATGGCTGCCGGTGGCACCTTTTCATCGACTGATTGCGCCGCTGACGCAGGCCAACGTCGCCCATCAATCCGCCACACAGAGGACTCCCCATGGGCACCCGAGGCCATGACCGGCAGATCGACAATATCGAATTCAATGTCGCCGACATCGAACGCAGTAAAGCCTTCTACGCCAGCGTATTCGGCTGGACCTTCACCGACTACGGCCCCACCTACTGCGAGTTCAGCGATGGCCGCCTGAGCGGCGGTTTCACCACGGGCGAAGCGGTACGCCCGGGCGGGCCGTTGGTGATCCTGTATGGCGACGACCTGACCGCCACGCAGCGGCGCGTCGAAGACGCAGGCGGCACCATCAGCAAGGCGGTGTTCGCCTTTCCGGGCGGGCACCGCTTTCAGTTTCTGGATCTGGATGGGTATGAGTTGGCGGTGTGGTCGGCCGGGTAATCAGGCGAGTTGCGCCAAGTGCTTTGCAGTTTCGGGATAGGCAGCTAGTAAACGAATCAGCACGGTTGCCTGGGCATTGGGCTTGGCGCGATTTTGCTCCCAGTTCTTTACCGTGCTGGGGGTCGCGTGCAGGTGCTGAGCGAACACCGGTTGGGACATGTTCAGTTTCTTGCGCACAGCGATGATTTCTTCGGCAGAAGCCGGCACCAGCGGCTTGATCTGGACATGGTGAGTGCGCAGGGTGATCTTGCCTTCGCGCTCCAAAGCCAACGCGTCAAAACCTTCCATCAGCTCTGCAAAAAGATCCCGTTTCCTGGTCATAGCGGCATTCTCGCGTTCATTTCAAGTTCCAATCGTTGCTTCAACAGTTTGCGCTGATCACAACTCAGGTCCTCCAACTCGTCCTTGTTGTATAGGGAAAAAAGCCAAAACTGCTCTCCACCCAGCCACCAGTAATAAATCACTCGCAGCCCTCCTCGTTTGCCTTTCCCACGCAAGGCATCAGCAAATCTCACCTTGCGCAGCCCACCGGTATTGGCGATGACATCGCCCATTTCCGGATACTGCATCAGCGCCTCCTGGAAATTTGCGAACGCCTGGTCATCCAGGGACCCGCCGCGATGACGGGAAAACGAGGGCATCTCTACATAAAGTAGCCTTCTTATAAGTATACGCAACTTAAGTATATTTTTAGAATGCGCATCGTGCCCGTCAAGCACCGATCATGAATAGCCCAAAACCAACTGCCCGGAATTGGGCCACATGAAATAAGCCCGAAATCTTCTAGCTAGCCATCCACTGCTTGTACCGCTTGGTACGCCGCAGCGTTTTCACCTGTTCCACCACCAGCGCCCATAGCGGCGAAACACTTGGATTGGGTCGCTCCCCCCGGCTCAGTCGGCGGAGCTGAAACTTGACCACGGCCATATACGCCAGCGAGGCAAATACCTTGTTCTTCCAGGTGATCGGCGCCAGCTCCGGGTTGGCCGTCTGGCCGGCCTGCCAGCGCTTGGGCAGCGTCGGGTCGATGGCCAGCGCGGTGGCGATACCGGCCATGGCCACGCCACTGGCCAGAACCTGTTCGACCACCGGCAAACGGCGAATGCCACCGGTGACCATCACCGGCATGCGCGCGGCCTTGGCGATCTCGCCGGCGAATTCGAGGAAGTACGCTTCACGCGCCAGGGTCCGCCCGTCACGCGCATCGCCCTGCATGGCCGGTGCCTCATAGCTTCCGCCGGACAGCTCGACCAGATCCACTGGCAGCTCGTTGAGCAACTCCACCACCTTCAGCGCATCCGCCGCATCGAAGCCGCCGCGCTGGAAGTCCGCCGAATTGAGTTTGACCGCTACGCAGAACTGCGCCGAGACCACGCCACGTACTGCCTTGACCACCTCGACCAGCAGACGCGCACGGTTTTCCAGGCTGCCGCCCCAGCGGTCGTTGCGTTGGTTGCTCAGGGGCGAGAGGAATTGGCTGAGCAAGTAACCGTGCGCGGCGTGGATCTGCACGCCATTGAAGCCGGCCTGCTCGGCCAACTGCGCAGAAGTGGCGAAACGCTGAATAAGCTCGGCGATATCCGCCTCGCTCATCGGCTTGGGCTCGGCAAACATTTTCGACATACCGCCCAGTTGCAGCGACACAGGCGACGGTGCCACCGTCTGCTGCCCCAGGCTGGCCTGCATCTGCCGGCCGGGATGGTTGAGCTGCATCCACACCTGGGCACCGTGGCTACGGCTGATGCGCGCCCACTGGCGAAACTTGTCCAGCTGCCGGGCATCTTCCAGCACTACTCCACCGGGGCCGGTCATGGCGCGGCGGTCGACCATCACATTACCGGTCAGAAGCAAACCGGCACCGCCATCGGCCCAGGCCTGGTACAAACGCAGCAACTCGGCGGACGGCCCTTGCTCGGCGTCGGCCATGTTTTCTTCCATCGCCGCTTTGGCGACGCGATTGGCGACTGTGGTGCCGTTGGGCAGTTGCAGGGGCGAAAAGGCAGTCATCTCAAGCTCCGAAAAGGAAACGCAGTTGGCAGTAGTGGCGAGCCTAAGGTTAAAGTCAGCTTTAAGGTCAATACCCTCAGGAAATCCAAAATGAAAATCGGCGAACTGGCCCAACGCACCCAACTCGCGCCTTCACGCATCCGCTTCTACGAAGCCAGCGGCCTGATCGCCGCGCAACGCCATGCCAACGGCTACCGACACTATCCGGCGCATGCCGTGCATACCCTGGAAATCATCCTCAACGCCCAGCGCGCCGGATTCAGCCTGGAAGAAATCCGCCGTTTTCTGCCGGACAGCAACCAGCAAGGCTGGAACCACGAGGAAATTCTCACCAGCCTGCAGCGCAAAGTGGCCGAGATTGAAGCCATGCAAGAGCGCCTGGCGCAGAACAAGGCGCGGCTGCTGGAGATCATCGGCAATATCGAAAACAGGCCTGAAGGGATGGGCTGTGAGGGCAATGCCGAGCGGGTGTTGGCGCAGATGCGGGAAGGGCGATGTGGGGAGGCAGAAGGTTCATCGGGTTAATCAGCCGCGCCTTCGTTGCCAAAGCAGCAGGCGTCGTTTAGATTCATTAATTGATGCATATTGTCATCTAAAATGATGCAGGAGTTCCATTATGCGCACCACAGTAACCATTGACGACTCGCTCTATGAGAAAGCATTGGAAATGGCCGAGCCAGGCATGGAAAAAGCCGACATCTTCCGTGAGGCCTTCAAGACGTTCGTCCGCGTGCAAGCGGGGAAGCGTCTCGCCGCGCTGGGAGGGACGGTGCCTGACCTGCAAGATGTGCCGCGCCGCGGGGAACCAAGCTGAATATGGGCGTGCTAGTCGATACTTCAGTTTGGGTGGATCACTTCCGTAACGGTAATAACGGGCTGATCAAGCTAATCAGCCTCGACTTGGCTATGACACATCCCATGGTCGTAGCCGAAATCGCTTGCGGGACACCGCCCGCCCCAAGAGCCGCCACCCTGCATTACCTATCGCTGCTCCGGGCATGCAATCAGGCCAGTCTCGTTGAAGTAATAGACTTCATCGAACATGAAAAACTTTACGGCCTTGGCTGCGGACTGGTGGACCTGACACTACTGGCCTCTGCCCTTATTACACCCGGTACTCAGCTATGGACATTGGATAAACGCTTGGCCGAGTTAGCCGAGCGCTTCGACATCGCTCATCAGCCACTTCTGCACTGAGCTGACCGGTTGGCGCTCCCAAGCAAATCGCCACCCCTTCCATGACCTCGCCCTACCCCACCCGCGCCAACGTCAGCGGGTCCGCATGCCCATCGAAAAACTGCTCCAGTACCTGGGAAAACACATTCGGCTCCTGATTCAGCGTGGCAAACAGCGTCATGCAGGAGCACAACTTCATATCGTCGGGGCTGCCGAGGATTTCGCGGGCGCTGCGTGATTGCCCGGCCAGCAGGGCGTTGGTGCAGGCATGCAGGCGCGGGCCGAGAACGGCATGGGTGATATAGGCGTTGGCTTCGTCCAGTCCGCTAAGGCCGTAAAGCTGGGCGGTGGCGCTATGGCCAAGGCCTTTTAGCTGGGGAAAGACAAACCACATCCAGTGGCTGTGTTTTTTGCCGGCCTGGAGTTCGGCCAGGGCTTGCTCGTAGATGCCGGCTTGGGCGTCGAGAAAGCGCTGCAGGTTGTAGGTATCAGCCATCGGCGAAGGCTCCGGAAGTGACAGTCCAGGGGTTGGACCGGACACGTTCCAGAGTGTGCACCTTTTATTGATGGCGCATTGGCATCGCAGGTTGGGCTTCGCTGCGCTCAGCGAACGCGGATCGACCCAACCTGCACCGGCCTTATCACCACATCAGATCGTCGGGGATCTTGTAGGCGGCGTACGGATCGTTGGCGTCGTCTTCTTCGGTCTGCACGTTGAGTTGCACGATGCGCCGAGGGTCACGTTCCTGGATCTTCAACGCGGCTTCACGGGGGATGATTTCGTACCCGCCGCCGTGCTGCACGATGGCCAGGGAGCCGCTGCTGAGCTTGTTGCGCATCAGGGCATTGACGGAGATGCGCTTGACCTTCTTATCGTCGACAAAGTTGTAGTAGTCCTCGGTGGTCAGCTTGGGCAGACGGCTTTGCTCGATCAGCTGTTTGACCTGCGCGGCTTCGGCTTTTTTCTGCGCCTTTTCCTGCTGCTGACGATTCAGCTCCTGGTCGCGGGCGATTTTTTCCGCCTTGGCTTCCTGGGCGATGCGCTGCTGGGTGTCGTCCACCTCAACCTGGCCTTTGTGCTCCAGGCGTTTCTGTTTCTGCTTTTCCTTGCTGACCTGTTTGGCCTGCTTTTCGTTGACCAGGCCGGCTTTCAGCAACTGGTCACGCAATGACATGCTCATTCGTTGACGACTCTCTCAAGGGCACTGGTAAAAAACGCCGTTATTCTTCCACAAGCCGGGTGGTAAAACCTACCCGGCCGACTTATCCACAACTGCCGGTGCTGGATGTAGCCACCTGGCGCTCGGCGTGTTTGGCCTGGCCCCAGATGCTATCCAGCTCTTCCAGGCTGCAGGCCTGAATATCCCGGCCCTGTTCGCGCAGCACCTGTTCGATAAAGCGGAAACGCCGCTCGAACTTGGCGTTGGCGGCACGCAGGGCGGTTTCCGGATCGGCCTTCAGATGCCGGGCCAGGTTGACCACGACAAACAGCAAGTCGCCGATTTCCTCGGCCATGGCTTCCTGGTCGTTAGCGCTCATGGCTTCCAGCACTTCGTCCAGCTCTTCGCGCACTTTATCCACCACCGGCAGCGCTTCGGGCCAGTCGAAACCGACCTGGGCGGCACGCTTTTGCAACTTGGCGGCGCGGGACAACGACGGCAGGGTATTGGGCACATCATCCAGCAGCGACAGTTGCTCCGGCGCGGCAGCCTTCTCGGCGCGTTCCTCGGCTTTGATCTCCTCCCAACGCTGCTTGACCGCCGCTTCGCTGAGGCGGGCCATATCCGGTGCGCCGTACAGGTCGCCATCGGGGAACACATGGGGATGGCGGCGCACCAGCTTACGGGTGATGGCGTCGATCACTGTGGCGAATTCAAAGCGCCCTTCTTCCCGGGCCAGCTGGCTGTAATACACCACCTGAAACAGCAGATCGCCCAGCTCGCCCGGCAGGTGCTCGAAGTCGGCGCGCTCGATGGCATCGGCCACTTCGTAGGCTTCTTCGATGGTGTGGGGAACGATGGTCGCGTAGTTCTGCTGCAGGTCCCAGGGGCAGCCGTACTGCGGGTCCCGCAGACGAGCCATGAGGTGCAATAAGTCCGCTAGTTGGTACATGGAGAGCATCCTTGGCCGGCACCTGGCCTCTGTAGGAGCGGCTTTAGCCGCGATGCTTTCAATCTTCACGAGCATCGCGGCTGAAGCCGCTCCTACAGGACCGTGGTGTTATGAGGTTCTGTGGCGGCGCACTTCGATGATATTCGGCAGCTGCGAGATGCGGCCGAGCAAACGGCCCAGCGCGTCCAGCCCGGGAATCTCGATGGTCAGCGACATGGCGGCGGTGTTGTCTTCCTTGTTGGAACGGGTGTTGACCGCCAGTACGTTGATCTTCTCGTTGAGCAGCACCTGGGACACGTCGCGCAACAAACCGGAGCGGTCGTAGGCGCGGATGATGATGTCCACCGGGTAGGTCTGCACCGGCACCGGGCCCCAGCTCACTTGAATGATCCGCTCGGGTTCACGGCCACCCAGTTGCAGCACCGAGGCGCAGTCCTGGCGGTGAATGCTGACGCCACGGCCGAGGGTGATATAGCCGACGATGGCATCCCCCGGCAGCGGTTGGCAGCAGCCGGCCATCTGCGTCAGCAGGTTGCCCACGCCCTGAATCTGGATATCGCCGCGCTTGCCCGGTTTGTAGCCGGTGGCGCGCCGTGGAATCAGCTCCAGCTGCTCGTTGCCGCGTTCCGGCTCCACCAGTTGCTGGGCAGCGTTGACCAGTTGCGCCAGGCGCAGATCACCCGCGCCAAGGGAGGCAAACAGGTCTTCGGCGGTCTTCAGGTTGGCTTTTTCCGCCAGCTTGTCGAAGTCCACATGGGGCAGCGCCAGTCGCGCCAGTTCGCGCTCCAGCAGGGTACGGCCGGCGGCGACGTTCTGATCGCGGTCCTGCAGCTTGAACCAGTGGACGATCTTGGCCCGGGCCCGCGAGGTGGTGACATAACCCAGGTTGCTGTTCAGCCAGTCGCGACTCGGCACCCCGTGCTTGCTGGTGATGATTTCCACCTGCTCGCCGGTTTGCAGGCTGTAGTTGAGCGGCACGATACGCCCGTTGATCTTCGCGCCCCGGCAGTTATGACCGATTTCGGTGTGCACGCGGTAGGCGAAATCCAGCGGCGTGGCACCCTTGGGCAGGTCGATGGCGTGGCCGTCGGGGGTGAACACGTAGACCCGATCCGGCTCGATATCCACCCGCAGCTGTTCGGCCAGGCCGCCGATATCGCCCAGTTCTTCGTGCCATTCCAGCACCTGGCGCAACCAGGAGATTTTCTCTTCGTAATGATTGGAACCGGATTTGACGTCGGTGCCTTTGTAGCGCCAGTGCGCGCACACCCCCAGCTCGGCCTCTTCGTGCATGGCGTGGGTGCGTATCTGCACTTCCAGCACCTTGCCTTCCGGGCCGATCACTGCGGTGTGCAGAGAGCGGTAACCGTTTTCCTTGGGGTTGGCGATGTAGTCGTCAAACTCTTTGGGAATGTGCCGCCACAAGGTGTGCACGATCCCCAGCGCGGTGTAGCAGTCGCGCATTTCCGGCACCAGCACCCGCAGCGCACGCACGTCATAGATCTGGCTGAAGGCCAGGCCCTTGCGCTGCATTTTGCGCCAGATGGAATAGATGTGTTTGGCCCGCCCGCTGATATCGGCCTGCACGCCAGTGGCCGCCAACTCGTCTTTGAGCTGGCCCATGACTTCGGTGATAAAGCGTTCGCGATCCAGACGCCGCTCGTGCAACAGCGAGGCGATCTGTTTGTACTGTTCGGGCTCGAGGTAGCGGAAAGACAGGTCTTCCAGCTCCCATTTGATATGGCCGATGCCCAGGCGGTGGGCCAGCGGCGCATAGATATCGAAGACTTCGCGGGCCACGCGCTGACGCTTTTCGTCGTCGCCATTCTTGATCGCGCGGATCGCGCAGGTACGTTCGGCCAGCTTGATCAGCGGTACGCGCACGTCATCGACCATGGCCACCAGCATTTTGCGCAGGTTATCCACCTGCGCCTGGCTGCCCAGCACTAACGACTCACGGGAATTCAGACTGGCGCTGATCGCGGCCATGCGCAGCACGCCTTCGATCAGCTTGGCCACCGTCGCGCCGCAACGCTGCTGCACGGTAGCCAGGGGAATTTTGCCTTCACGCACACCGCGGTACAGCACGGCGGCCACCAGGGAGTCCTGGTCGAGTTTGAGGTCGGCGAGAATTTCGGCGATTTCCAGTCCGGTGCGGAAACTGGACGTGCCTTCTGCCCACAGGTTCTGGGCAGCGTTGGCTTGCTGTTCGGCTTCGCGGGCGAATTCGCACGCGGCTTTCAGGGCCTCTCGATCCAGCGCCGGGTCGACGCTCAACACATGATCGAGCCAGGCCTCTAGGTTGATGCTGCCATCCGTGTTGATCGGTTGCTGCGCTCTAACCTGTACCATCGTTTACCTTCCCTACGACGCGCAGTCCACACGCCGAATATCGCTGACCTCTGCGGGCCAGTCGGTTACGCGAACATCCTAGTCCGCCACAAATAACGCCATCGCCTCGACATGGGCCGTTTGAGGAAACATATCGAGGATTGCGGCACGTTTTAGCCGGTAACCCTGTTGCACCAGCACCGCCGCATCGCGGGCCAATGTAGCGGGGTTGCAAGACACATACAGCACGCGCTTGGCACCCAGCTTGGCCAGTCCCTCCACAGCCTGTAAAGCGCCGTCACGCGGGGGGTCCAGCAGTACAGCGGAAAAACCTTGAGCGGCCCAGGGGGCCTTGGCCAGCGAGTTCGACAAGTCGGCCTGGAAAAAGTGCACGTTGCCCAGACCATTGGCCGCAGCATTGCCGGCAGCCCGCTCGACCATCACCTGCACCCCTTCCACGGCCACCACTTCCTGCACCTGGCGGGCCAGGGGCAGACTGAAATTGCCCAGACCGCAGAACAGATCCAAAACCCGCTCATCGGCCTCGGGTGCTAACCAGTCTAGCGCCTGGGCGATCATCGCCTCGTTTACCGGTGCGTTGACCTGGACAAAATCACCGGGACGATAGGCTAGCTGCAAATCCCACTGCGGCAACCGGTACCCCAGTGCCTGGCTGGTAGCAAAAGGTTGCGGTTCATCGACGCCGTGCAGCCACAACTGCGCGTCATGCTCGCTGCAGAAGGCCTGCAGCAGCGCCACGTCTGCCTCTGGCAAGGGCGCGGTATGGCGCACCAAAACAGCGCTGGCCGTACCGTTGAACAATTCCACATGGCCCAGTGCCTGGGGCTTGGACAAACGGCGCAGCACCTGGGGTAACAGCTGCAGGATCGACTGCAAGGGCTGTACCAGCACCAGGCATTCGCTGATGGCCACGATGTCCTGGCTGGCAGCGGCGCGGAAGCCCACGTCCAGGCGCTTGGCCTTGGCGTCCCAACGCACGGCAATGCGCGCGCGGCGGCGATAGCCGAATTCCGGACCGACCAAAGGTGGTGCCCATTCGTCCGGTTGCAGGCCGGCGATACGGCTGAGCTGTTCGCTCAACTGTTGCTGCTTGAGCAGCAGCTGTTGCTCATGGGGCAGGTGTTGCAGGCTGCAACCACCGCAGACGGCGGCATGCGCGCAGGGTGCCGGGCGCCGCGAAGGCGCGGCAAGCAGAATACGTTCGGCGCGGGCATCGACGATCTGGCTGCGGGCACCAAGCACCCGGGCTTCGACCTCTTCACCCGGCAAGGCACCGGCGACAAACCAGGTACGGCCTTCGAAAAAGCTGATGCCACGGCCGTCGTTGGCCAGGCGCTCGATGCTCAGGCGCTGTTTCTTGCCAACCGGAATCTGTACCGCACGCGTGCCGCCGCTGGGTTGAAAGCGCAGCCCAACGGGTTTCTTAGCCATTAGAGAGGGTCATCGTAAACGCCGGTGGACAGGTAACGGTCGCCACGGTCGCAGATGATCGCGACGATGGTGGCGTTCTCCACTTCCTGCGACAGGCGCAAGGCCGCCGCTACCGCGCCGCCGGAGGACACGCCGCAGAAGATGCCTTCTTCACGGGCCAGACGGCGCATGGTGTCTTCGGCTTCGCGTTGCAGCATGTCGACGATGCGGTCTACGCGCTCGGCCTGGTAGATCTTCGGCAGGTATTCCTGCGGCCAGCGGCGGATACCGGGAATGGCCGAGCCTTCCATCGGTTGCAGACCGACGATCTGGATCGCCGGGTTCTGTTCCTTGAGATAACGCGAGGTGCCCATGATGGTGCCGGTGGTGCCCATGGAGCTGACGAAATGGGTGATGCTGCCCTGGGTCTGGCGCCAGATTTCCGGGCCGGTACCGTTGTAGTGGGCAATCGGGTTGTCGCCATTGGCGAACTGGTCAAGGACGATGCCCTTGCCTTCGGCCTGCATACGCTCGGCCAGATCACGGGCACCTTCCATGCCTTCGTCTTTGCTGACGATGATCAGCTCGGCACCATAGGCGGTCATGGCGGCTTTGCGCTCGGCGCTCATGTTGTCCGGCATGATCAGAATCATCCGGTAGCCCTTGATCGCCGCGACCATCGCCAGGGCGATGCCGGTGTTGCCGGAGGTGGCTTCGATAAGGGTGTCACCAGGCTTCACCGCGCCACTGAGTTCGGCACGGGTGATCATCGACAGGGCCGGGCGGTCTTTCACCGAACCCGCGGGGTTATTGCCTTCCAACTTCACCAGCAGGGTATTGCTGGTGTTGCCCGGCAGGCGCTGCAAGCGCACCAGAGGGGTATTGCCGACGGTGTCAGCGATAGTTGGGTAGGTAATAGCTGTAGTCATTAAGAACGGTCCGATCCGATCAAGCGGGGCGACATGATAACGAGAAAACGGCCACGTCACCTCCTGATCGTGGCGCTTGGGGTAGGTTGGGTTGAGCCAAAGGCGAAGCCCAACAATGCGCCATCACTCCCTGCCGCCACCTGGGTAAGCCCGCAAGGCTTGCCCCGCGCGGTCTCGAATGCGACGTCCTGCGGCGTGGAGGACAGCTGAGGGGCTTGCTTCTTCGTATCGTTGGGCTTCGCTGTGCTCAACCCAACCAACGCTCAACCCAACCGGCAAGAACCAGGCGCTAAGAGGTTTGTTCGCTGTTAGCCAGGCGCTACACTGCGGAACGGGCTTGGAGCCGGCTTTTCAGTGAGGGTGATGTGTTCAAGGATCTCAGCATCAAGGGCCGCGTGTTGCTGCTCACTCTGCTGCCCACCAGCCTGTTGGCGCTGGTGTTGGGCGGCTATTTCACCTGGATGCAGCTGTCGGATCTGCAGGCGCAATTGCTTCAGCGCGGGCAGATGACCATCGAGCAACTGGCACCGCTCGCCGCGCCCGCCCTCGCCCGCAGCGATGCGGCGCTGCTGGAACGGATCGCCAATGAGGCGCTGGAACAACCGGATGTGCGCTCGGTGCATTTCCTCGCCAATGACCATTCGCGCCTGGCCAATGCCGGCCCGAGCATGCTCAACCCGCTTCCCGATGGCGACAACCGCCTATTGCTGTTGCGCAGTGGAAACGATGCCACCCGTTTTCTGCTCCCAGTGTTCGGCCGCCACCGTGCGCTGACCGGCGACCCAGTGGCCGATGACCCCGACCGCCTGCTGGGCTGGGTCGAGCTGGAGCTGTCGCACCATGGCACCCTGCTGCGCGGCTACCGCAGCCTGTTCGCCAGCCTGCTGTTGATCATCACCGGCCTGGGCGTGACGGCGTTGCTGGCGGTGCAGATGAGCCGCTCGATCAACGACCCGCTGCGGCGGATCAAGCAAAGCGTGGCGCTATTAAAGGAAGGCCGCCTGGAAACCCGCCTGCCGCCGTTGGGCAGTCATGAGATGGACGAGCTGGCCTCGGGCATCAATCGCATGGCCGAAACCCTGCAGAACGCCCAGGAAGAATTGCAACACAGCATCGACCAGGCCACCGAAGACGTCCGCCAGAACCTGGAAACCATCGAGATCCAGAACATCGAGCTGGACTTCGCCCGTAAGGAGGCGCTGGAGGCCAGCCGCATCAAGTCGGAGTTTCTGGCCAATATGAGCCATGAAATCCGCACCCCTCTGAACGGCATTCTCGGCTTTACCAACCTGCTGCAGAAAAGCGAGCTGACCCCGCGCCAACAGGACTACCTGGGCACCATCGAAAAATCCGCCGACAGCCTGCTGGGGATCATCAACGAGATTCTCGACTTCTCGAAAATCGAGGCAGGCAAGCTGGTGCTGGAAAACATTCCGTTCAACCTGCGCGACGTGCTGCAGGACGCCCTCACCATCCTTGCGCCGACCGCCCACGCCAAGCAGCTGGAACTGGTCAGCCTGGTGTACCGCGACACGCCGTTGGCGCTGATCGGCGACCCGCAGCGCCTCAAGCAGGTGCTGACCAATCTGGTCAGCAACGCCATCAAGTTCACCCGCGAAGGCACCATCGCCATCCGCGCCATGGTCGAGGAAGAAAACAGCGAACGCGCCGAGTTGCGCATCAGCGTGCAGGACACCGGCATCGGTCTCTCCGATGAAGATCTGCGCGCGCTGTTTCAGGCCTTTAGCCAGGCCGACAACTCACTGTCGCGCCAGGCCGGCGGCACCGGCCTGGGGCTGGTGATTTCCAAGCGCCTGATCGAACAGATGGGCGGCGAGATCGGCGTGGCCAGCACGCCGGGCGAAGGCTCGGAATTCTGGATCAGCCTAAGCCTGCCCAAGGCCCGCGAAGACGCCGAAGACCAGCCGCAAGCAGCGCTGGTCGGCCGCACCGTGGCCGTGGTGGAGCAACACGAACTGGCCCGCCAGGCCCTGCAACATCAACTGGAAGACTGCGGCTTGCTGGTGGTCCACCACCAGAATCTGGACAGCCTGCTCAGCGCCGTGAGCGTGCAGCAATACACCGACAACCCCATCAGCCTGGCGGTGCTCGGCGTCACCACCCAGGACCTGCCGCCGGAGCAGCTCAGCCAGCGCGTGTGGGATCTGGAGCGGATCGGTTGCAAAAGCCTGGTGCTCTGCCCGACCACCGAGCAGGCGCTATACCACGAGTCGCTGCCCGACGCCCACAGCCAGCTGCAGGCGAAACCGGCCTGCACGCGCAAGGTCCAGCGTGCGCTGATCGAACTGCTCGGCCCGCGCCACCAACCCACTGAACAATCCGCCCCGGCGCAGAAGAGCCGGCCACCGAAATTGCTGTGCGTCGATGACAACCCGGCCAACCTCAAGTTGGTGCATACCCTGCTCAACGATATGGGTGCCGAGGTTACGGCGGTGGACAGCGGTTTCGCGGCGGTGGAGATCGTCAGGCACAACAGCTTCGACCTGATCTTTATGGACGTGCAGATGCCGGGCATGGACGGCCGCCAGGCCACCGAAGAAATCCGTCACTGGGAAGCCGAGCAGGAAGCCGTACCGACGCCGATCATCGCCCTCACCGCCCACGCCCTGGCCAATGAAAAACGCGCCCTGCTGCAGGGCGGTATGGATGACTACCTGACCAAGCCTATCAGCGAGCGGCAACTGGCCCAGGTGGTGTTGAAATGGACCGGTCTGGGCCTGCGCAACCAGAACACCGAGCGTGCTGCCCAAGCGCCGCAGCCGCTGCCGAACCATAAGGTGCTGGATGAAGAAGAAGGCCTGCGCCTGGCTGCCGGCAAGGCCGACCTGGCGGCGGACATGCTGAGCATGTTGCTGGCCTCTCTGGATAGTGACCGCGAAACCATCCGCCAGGCCCGCGACAACGATGATCGCAGTGCGCTGATCGAACGGGTCCACCGTCTGCATGGCGCCACCCGCTACTGCGGTGTGCCGCAATTGCGCGCGGTCTGTCAGCGCACCGAAACCCTGCTCAAACAAGGCGACCCCGCCTACCGCGAGGCCCTGGATGAGCTGGACGCGGCCATAGTGCGCCTGGCAGACACCGCCAAGCTCAGCGCCTGATGCCATCCGAGCCCGGCCGGCGGCAGCGCCCATGCTAAGATGCCGGCCTCGTTTTTCTTACCGAACTGAACCTGCGCCATGGCCGAACACGACTTTCGCTACAACCTGCTCAACCCAGAACACACCCTGATCGAGTGCCGCGCCCTGGTGCCCGGCCGTTATCAGGTCACCGGCAATGGCGGCTCAGTGAAAAGCGGCGACGTGCTGTTGGTGACCCTCAAAGGCAGTCGCGACCTGTCCATGCGCTTGAACGTCGACAAGGTGCGCCACCTGATCAACCCCACCGGCCAGTGGGTTGCCGTGGCCCAGGGCCCGGTATTTACCGAGTTGTCTATCCTCAACTGGCAAGTGAAATGCGACGGCTGCGCCAAGCAGCTGGATTTCGAGTTCGCCGTCGACGCCGCCCTGGGCAAAAAGGCCCATGCGCCCGCCGCCGAAGCCCGTATCACCGAGCTGCACTGGCAGAACCGCGATGCTCGTCACCTCTGCCCGGCATGCCAAACCAAGGACGCCTGATGAAAGCCCCCCTCGCCCTCAGCCTGCTCGCCACTGGCGCGCTTTCCACCTTAGTGGGCTGCGCCAGCGATGCGCCGCAATTGCAGCAGGACAGCGCCTACCAAGTGGAATGGATCGGCGAATATCCGCTGATCGACAACAGCCATCTGACCGTCACCCTCGGTGCCGATGGCCGCGCCTTCGGCAGCGCCGGCTGTAACCACTGGTTCGCCAGCTACAGCCTCAAAGGCCAGCAGATCAGCTTCAGCCAGGCCGGCAGTACACGCAAAATGTGCGCCCCGGCGTTAATGGAGCAGGAACAGCGGTTCCTTGATGCTTTGAGCAAAGTCGAGCGTTGGGATATTTCCGCGATTGATCAGCTGCAACTGTGGCCGGCGGCCGGCAAACCAATCCGCCTGTGGTCCGCCGAATACAAATAACGCTGCGCCCCTCCCCGTAGGAGCGGCTTCAGCCGCGATGCTGTTGATCTTCGCGCACCGCGCAAATTGCCGGTTTCAGGCCCGGCCCATCGCGGCTGAAGCCGCTCCTACAAAAAGCGTTAGTGCGCGAACAACTCCAGCTGCTCACTCACCCGCCGCAGGTCAATCAAGCGCACCCCTACCCCGATCAAGCGCACCGGCTTGCCGCCGCGCTCGTAGGCGTTGCGCAGCAGTTTGCGGTAGCTGTCCAGATCACGGCCTGCGCCGGCCTGTTCGAGGGTGGTCTGGGTGAAGTCATGGAACTTCAGCTTCACCAGCGGCTTGTCCGGACGGTAGCTGGCGTCCAGGCGCTGCATGCGCCGATCCAACTCTTCCAGCAGGCCGGGCAGACGCTCGAGGCAGGCATCGAGATCAGGCAGGTCTTTGTCGTAGGTGGTTTCGACGCTGATGGTCTGTCGCCGATGGTCGATCTGCACTGCCCGCTCATCAATGCCACGCGCCAGGTTCCACAGGCGCTCGCCAAAGCTGCCGAATTCACGCGCCAGCTCGACCTTGCTCCACTCGCGCAGCTGCGCACAGGTTTCGATCCCCAGGCGCCCCAGCTTATCGGCCGTCACTTTGCCGACCCCGTGCAGCTTGCTCACCGCTAGCACCGAGACAAAGCCCTCCACCTCGTCCGGGGTGATCACAAACAGGCCGTTGGGTTTGCGCCAATCGCTGGCGATCTTGGCCAGAAACTTGTTCGGTGCCACCCCGGCCGACACCGTGATATGCACCTGGGTCGACACCCGCCGGCGAATATCCTGGGCGATACGCGTGGCACTGCCGGCAAAATGCGGGCAATCCGACACGTCCAGGTAGGCCTCATCCAGCGACAGCGGCTCAATGATCTCGGTGTATTCGCGAAAGATTGCCTGGATCTCGCGGGACACTTCTTTATAGACGTCCATGCGCGGGCGCAGGATCAGCAGGTCCGGACACAGCTTCAAGGCATGCCGCGAGGACATCGCCGAACGCACGCCATAGGCCCGCGCCTCGTAGTTGCAGGTGGCAATCACCCCGCGGCGATCGGCCGAGCCGCCGACGGCAATGGGCCTGTTGGCCAGGCGCGGATCGTCGCGCATCTCGATGGCTGCGTAAAAACAGTCACAATCCACATGAATAATCTTGCGCACGAAAAGTCCGGTAAGCCCCGTCCGGCATGGCCTGGAAGGCCGCAGTGTAGCATCGCGCTTGCGCTAAGCATCTGAACAAACAACAGTTTTTCAGGATTAAAGGTTGACAGGCAAGACTTCGACTGTAGAATGTGCGGCGCGGGATGGAGCAGTCTGGTAGCTCGTCGGGCTCATAACCCGAAGGTCGTCGGTTCAAATCCGGCTCCCGCAACCAGACAAACAAAGGGCCACTTACTCAGTAAGTGGCCCTTTTTTGTTGCCTGCGCTTTTTGCTCGCACTTAACTCTTTGATAAAAAACGAAATTAGCGGTTGACACAAAAGCCCCTGACTGTAGAATTGCCGGCGCGGGATGGAGCAGTCTGGTAGCTCGTCGGGCTCATAACCCGAAGGTCGTCGGTTCAAATCCGGCTCCCGCAACCAAACATTTAAAGGCCACTTGGAAACAAGTGGCCTTTTGTGTTTCTGGCGTTTGCACTCTCTTCCCTACCCCTCTTTTCTGTATATAAGAGCAGCCTGCCGTCCGGCTTGACCCCTCGCTCGCCTTGAACCACTACTAATGAAGCACCATCTGCAAGTGCAAACCGGTTGCTCCGCGCGCCACCGCAGCTGATCATTGCCGGGCTCGTTCGCCATAGGGAGTCATGCATGCTTTACCCAGGACCGTATTGCGCTTCGCGATCTACCTCTGCCGCTCAATTCTTGTTCGCTCGCCTATCGGCTTCCCACTCTGCTTCCGAGGTGCCGAATGCGCGCTAACCCTCCAGATGCCCAACACCCACCGGCCTCGGATGTACACCCGACGCGCCTGCAATGGATGGAGCGCCTGAGCACTTACCGCCAGCCCATCGGCCTGGCCATCACGTTGCTGCTGTTCAGCATTGCCCTGATCGCCTGTCGCCATCTGGTCAACGACCTCGATCCCGACTCCCTGCGCGAATCTGTCCTCAGCGTACCGACCAGCGCCCTGCTCGGTGCCCTGGCCGCCACAGTGGTCGGCTTTATCATTCTGCTCGGCTACGAATGGTCAGCCAGCCGCTTTGCCGATGTGCAGCTGCCGCTGCCTGCCTTGGCCTTCGGCGGTTTCAACGCTTTCGCGATTGGCAACGCCGTCGGCCTGTCGATGCTTTCCGGTGGTTCGGTGCGTTATCGCCTGTATGCGCGCAATGGCCTGGGCCCGGGTGAAGTGGCGCGCATGACCCTGTTTGCCAGCCTGTCCCTGGGTTGCGCACTGCCGGTGCTGGCGGCGCTGGCCACCCTCAGTGATCTGCCGGCAGCCGCCACGGCCCTGCGCCTGCCGAGCACAGCGCTGGCAGCCATCGCAGTCGCCATCCTGCTGGGCTGCGGTGCCTTGTTAGTGGCAATCAGTCGCCGTCGCCTGCCGGAACAGCCGATCCCCAACAACCTGCTGATTCAACTGGGCCGCCGCACCTTGCGCGTGCCGGGCCTGCGTCTGGCCGCCCTGCAACTGTTGATCACCGCTCTGGACGTGGCCGCTGCCGCCACCGTGCTTTATCTGTTGCTGCCGCAAGCCCCGCCCTTCGGTGCATTTGTGCTGGTGTACCTGCTGGCCCTGGCCGCCGGCGTGCTTAGCCATGTGCCTGGCGGCGTCGGCGTTTTCGAAGCGGTGCTGCTGGCTGCCTTTGCCGACCAGCTGGGCAGCGCGCCACTGGCCGCCGCCCTGCTGCTGTATCGCCTGATCTATGTGGTGCTGCCGCTGCTGGTCGCCTGCCTGTTGCTGCTGTGCAACGAGGCCTACCGCCTGATCGTCAAGCACCAGGCGGTGCGCGTGGCCTCGGGCCTGGCCGCGCCGGTGCTGGCGTTGCTGGTGTTTATTTCCGGCATGGTGCTGCTGTTCTCGGGTGCCACCCCGGCCATCGACTCGCGTATCGACGACCTCGGTTTCCTGATCCCCCACCGCCTGATCGACGCCTCGCACCTGGGTGCCAGCCTGATCGGCGTGCTCTGCCTATTGCTCGCTCAGGGCCTGCGCCGGCGTCTGTCGGCGGCCTGGGTGCTGACCATGGTGCTCTTGCTGGTCGGTGCCCTGCTGTCGCTGATGAAAGGCTTCGACTGGGAAGAAGCCAGTCTGCTGACCCTTACCGCCAGCATGCTCGCGGTGTTCCGCCGCTCGTTCTACCGCCCCAGCCGCTTGCTGGAGCTGCCGTTTTCATGGGTGTATCTGGTGGCCGCGCTGTGCGTGCTCGGCGCCTCGGTCTGGTTGATGTTTTTCGCTTACCAGGACGTGCCCTACGAGCACCAACTGTGGTGGCAATTCGCGCTGGATGCCGGTGCCCCGCGCGCCCTGCGTTCGGCCTTGGGCAGCGCGCTGCTGCTGGTGATCGTGGTGCTGACCTGGCTACTGCGCACCGAACCACCGGAAATTCGCCTGCCGGATGAAGCCGAGCTGGATACCGCCGCGCGCATTCTGCGCGCCTCCGACCAGCCTGATGGCGGCCTGGCCCTGACCGGCGACAAGGCGCTGCTGTTCCACAAGGGCGATGACGCCTTCCTGATGTACGCCCGCCGTGGCCGCAGCATGATCGCCCTGTACGACCCCATTGGCCCGGCGCAGCAACGTGCCGAGCTGATCTGGCAATTCCGCGACCTCTGCGACCTGCACCACGCTCGCCCGGTGTTCTACCAGGTACGCGCGGAGAACCTGCCCTTCTATATGGACATCGGCCTGACCGCGCTGAAGCTCGGCGAAGAAGCCCGAGTAGATCTGGCGGCCTTTGACCTGGAAGCCAAAGGCAAGGAAATGAAAGACCTGCGCTACACCTGGAACCGCGGTGGGCGGGACGGCTTGGCGCTGGAAATCTTTGAGGCCGGTGCCGCCCCCATGGACGAGCTGCAAGCCATCTCAGCGGCTTGGGTCGAAGGCAAGAATGTCCGCGAGAAAGGCTTTTCCCTCGGACGTTTCACCCCGCAGTACCTGCGGCATTTCCGCATCGCCGTGATCCGCTTCGAGGGTCGCGCAGTGGCCTTTGCCAACCTGCTGGAAACCCAGAGCCTGGAGCTGGCCAGCCTCGATCTGATGCGCGCCCACCCCGACGCGCCGAAGCTGACCATGGAGTTCCTGATGCTCGGCCTGATCCTGCATTACAAGCAGGCCGGCTACAGCCGTTTCAGCCTTGGCATGGTGCCGCTCTCCGGACTGCAACCGCGGCGCGGCGCGCCGCTGACCCAGCGTCTGGGTGCCATGGTGTTCCGCCGCGGCGAACAGCTGTACAACTTCCAGGGCCTGCGCCGCTTCAAAGATAAATTCCAGCCCGACTGGGAACCTCGTTATATGGCCGTACCAGCTGGCCTCGACCCTCTGGTAGCCTTGGCCGACACCGCCGCCCTGATTGCGGGCGGCCTGACAGGATTGGTAAAACGCTGATGATTCGACGTTTTTGGCGGCCGCTACTGGCCGCGCTGATAGTGGTACTGCTGGTGGCCGGCGGCCTGTTGTGGAAATTGCGCAGCGGCTTGCCCAGCGTCAGCCATTTGCAACTGGCCGATGGCAGCGCCGTCACCCTGGTCAAACCCGGTAGCGCCGCCAAGGCCCAGGTGGCCATTGGCGTACCACCGGACATGCTGCTCAGCGACAGCCAGTTGCTGACCCTCAGCCGCGACAACGGCGCGCAACTGGTCCAGTTCATCCTCGACAGCAACGACTGCAAGGTGCAGCAACAACGCCTGCAGGACAGCCTCGCTCATCTGAACGGTGCCGCCACCCTGGTGGCCGGCATCGGCCCGGGTGCCACCCTGGCGTGGAACTGGCTGGCTGGGCAGAACAATGATCAGGCCAAGGCCTTGTCGGTGGACTTCTCCATCGAAAAACCCGACTGCCCGCAGCCTGCCAAGGCCCCCCATGGCCGTTGGGTAGCCGCCTGGAACGACAACCCCGACGACCCCAGCGCCGCCTTTGCCCGCGAACAAAGCAATGGCGTGACCAGCATCAGCGACTACGACACCACCCTGCCCCAGGTGCTGGAAAAGGAACTGCGCAACCTGCTGCAGGGCGAGAGCGATGCCATGCCGGTAGTGGAAGTGCCAGCCTCAAACCCGGACACTGCCTCCGACACCGTCAGCCTGTTCTATTCCGGCGACGGCGGCTGGCGCGACCTGGACCGCGATGTGGCCGAGGAAATGGCCAAGCGCAATTATCCGGTCGTGGGCATCGACGCCTTGCGTTACTACTGGCAGCACAAAAGCCCGGAACAGAGCGCCGTGGACCTGGCCAAGCTGATGAAGCTGTACCGCGAAAAATGGGGCGCGAAAAACTTTGTGCTGATCGGTTACTCGTTTGGTGCCGACGTATTGCCGGCCATCTACAACCGCCTGCCCGCGGCTGAACAGCAACAGGTACGCGGTATCCAGCTGATCGCCCTGGCGCGCAGCGGCAGCTTTGAAATCGAAGTACAGGGCTGGCTGGGCACCGCCGGCAAAGAAGCCGCCACCGGCCCGGAAGTCGCGCGTCTGCCCGCCGCCAAGGTGCTGTGCGTCTACGGCAAGGATGAAGTGGCGGAAAGTGGCTGCACCGAAGCCACCACAGTCGGGGAGAAGCTTGTATTACCGGGTGGTCACCACTTCGACGAAGACTACCCGGCGCTCGCTGTGCGCCTGATCAAAGATATCGAGAAGCGGCCAGAACCGTAGATCGAAGGCCCTCACCCATCACCGTCATCCCAGTGAAGGCTGGGAGCCAGTAGTTCGGATTGTTCCTGAGACCTCGACTGATCCAACATTCCGGGTCCCAGCCTTCGCTGGGACGACGGTGGATGCCGTCAATAGTTGTGCCTCTCATCAAATGTTAAGGTTTCCCTTCTAACCGCCCAAGAGCGGGCGTTTTCAGAAGAAGGAAGACCTGATGAGTTGGAAAAACAGCGAGTCCCGTTATGGCACCGCCAGTATCACCCTGCACTGGTTGATGGTGATCCTGCTGGCGGCGGTATACGCCTGCATCGAACTACGCGGCTACTTCCCCAAAGACAGCCCGGAACGCGACCTGATGAAGCAGTTCCACTTTATGCTTGGCCTTAGCGTGTTTCTGCTGGTCTGGCTGCGCATTGCCCTGCGTGTGATCAGCCCCACCCCGCGCATCGAACCGGCACCGCCGGCCTGGCAAATGCTGCCGGCCAAGTTGATGCACCTGGCGCTGTATCTGTTGATGATCGGCCTGCCCTTCGCGGGTTGGCTGATTCTCAGCGCCGCCGACAAACCGGTGCCGTTCTACGGCCTGGAATTACCCCACCTGATCGGCAAGAACCCTGACCTGGCCAAGCAGATCAAGGAATGGCATGAGCTCGGCGGTTCGCTGGGTTACTGGCTGATTGGCCTGCATGCGCTGGCAGGGTTGGCGCATCACTATGTGATTCGGGATAACACCTTGCTGCGGATGTTGCCGCGCCGAGGCTGAAAGGCTATCGCGGCTAAAGCTCCTACGAGATCCCGTAGGAGCGGCTTTAGCCGCGATGCTTTTAAACCAACTTAGATCTCGACCTGGGTGCCGAGCTCAATCACCCGATTAAGCGGCAGATTGAAGAAGCGCAAATTGCCGTTGGCATTCTTCAGCAGGAAGGCGAACAGCATTTCCCGCCAGCGCGCCATGCCCACCAGCTTGGTGGAGATAATGGTTTCGCGGCTGAGGAAGTAGGTGGTGCGCATCGGGCTGAAGTCCAGGCCATCCAGATGGCACAGGCCCAGGGCCGCCGGCACATCGGTCTCGTCCATAAAGCCGAAGTGCAGCACCACGCGGTAGAAGCCCTCCCCAAACGAATCAACCTCGAAGCGCCGCTCGTTGGGTACCCGCGGTTCGTCTTCGTGCACCACCGTCAGCAGCACCACGGTCTCGTGCAGCACCTGGTTATGCAGCAGGTTATGCAACAGGGCATGGGGCACGGCGTCGGCGCGGGCAGTGAGGAACACGGCCGTACCCTGCACGCGGTGCGGCGGCTGCACGCGGATACTGCCGATAAACAGCGGCAGCGGAATGGCGCTTTCGTCGAGGCGATCCACCAGCAGCTGGCGACCACGCTTCCAGGTGGTCATCAGGACAAACAGCGCACTGCCGATGATCACCGGGAAGGCGCCGCCTTGGAGGATCTTGGGCAGGTTGGCAGCGAAGAACAGACTGTCCACCAGCAAGAACGCCAATAGCATCGGCACCGACAACCAGGGCGACCAGCGCCACAGCAGCAGAACCACGGCGGAAGCCAGCAAGGTATCGATCAGCATGGTGCCGGTCACTGCCACACCATAGGCCGCCGCCAGGGCGCTGGAGGATTCGAAGCCGAGCACCAGCAGCACCACGCCGACCATCAGCGTCCAGTTAACTGCCCCAATATAAATCTGCCCCTGCTCATGGCTGGAGGTGTGCTGGATAAACATGCGCGGCACATAGCCCAGCTGAATCGCCTGACGGGTCAGGGAGAATGCCCCGGAAATCACCGCCTGCGAGGCAATGATGGTGGCAAAGGTCGATAGCAGAATCATCGGCAGCAGCGCCCAGCTGGGTGCCAGCAGGTAGAACGGGTTACGCGCTGCTTCCGGGTTCTGCAGCAGCAACGCGCCCTGGCCGAAGTAGTTCAGCGCCAGACCCGGCAGCACCAGGAAAAACCAGGCGCGGGCAATCGGCTTGCGCCCGAAGTGACCCATATCGGCGTATAGCGCTTCTGCGCCGGTCAGCGACAGCACCACGGCACCGAGAATGGTGATACCGATGCCGGGGTGGGAAATAAAGAAGTTAACCGCCCAGTAGGGGTTAAGGGCATGCAGTACTTCCGGGCTCTGCAGAATGCCGTAAATGCCCAGCGCGCTAAGGGCGCTGAACCAGGTCAGCATCACCGGGCCGAACAGAATGCCGATGCGCGCGGTGCCGTGTTTCTGGATCAGAAACAGCGCCACCAGCACGATCAACGACAGCGGCACCACCCAATGGTCGATGCCATCGAAGGCCAGCTCCAGACCTTCCACCGCCGACAATACCGAGATCGCCGGGGTGATCATACTGTCGCCATAGAACAGCGCCGCGCCGAACAGGCCGAGCAGCACCAGCACGTTGCGCAGCTTGGGGTAATCGTGGGCGGCGCGACTGGCCAGGGCGGTCAGGGCCATCACCCCGCCTTCGCCCTGGTTATCGGCGCGCAACATAAACAGCACGTACTTGAGCGACACCACCCAGAACAGCGACCAGAAGATCAGCGAGAGAATGCCCAGCACCCCGTCGTGGTTGGCCTGCACGCCGTAGTGTGGGTTGAACACTTCTTTAAGGGTGTACAGCGGGCTGGTACCGATATCACCGAACACCACGCCGACGGCGGCGATCATCAAACTGACGGTCGATGATCTGGGCGCGGAATGCGCATTGGACATGCACTAAGCTCCTGAAGGGGCGGCCTGCAGACGTGCTATCTGCATGCACTGAAACTGGGCGGCTTTATACCTGAAAGCAGGGGCACCAAGCACCTGTTTACGCAGCGTCACCGGGTAAAAGAGCGGCGCAAAACGCGTTGTATGGGTTACTGAACGAAGATTGCCCCCTGCAATTCAAGCAGTGATGTCGCCAGAACGCCCGCCCAGAGCATAGCTGAGACGCCACCTGCCGGATGGAGGCTGGTCAAGCGGGTGACCTGCCGCTAGAATTGCGCACTTTTTGACCAGAGGCGCCCCAAAGCGCCCGTCCAAACGCCTGAGGTTAGTCATGTCCACCGTCGCCACGCCGAAAGTCGGCTTCGTATCCCTGGGTTGCCCCAAGGCACTCGTCGATTCCGAACGCATCCTCACCCAGCTGCGCATGGAAGGCTACGAAGTCGTGGCGACCTATCAGGACGCCGACGTCGTGGTGGTCAACACCTGCGGCTTTATCGATACCGCCAAGGCTGAATCCCTGGAAGTGATCGGCGAAGCCATTGCCGAGAACGGCAAGGTGATCGTCACCGGTTGCATGGGCGTGGAAGAAAGCGCCATTCGCAATGTGCACCCAAGCGTATTGGCCGTTACCGGTCCGCAGCAGTACGAGCAAGTGGTCACTGCCGTACACGACGCCGTGGCACCGCCGCAAAACCACAACCCGCTGATCGACCTGGTGCCGCCACAGGGCATCAAACTGACCCCGCGTCATTACGCCTACCTGAAGATTTCCGAAGGCTGCAACCACAGCTGCAGCTTCTGCATCATCCCCTCCATGCGCGGCAAGCTGGTCAGCCGCCCGGTGGGCGAAGTGCTCAGCGAAGCCGAGCGCCTGGTCAAGGCCGGCGTCAAAGAGCTGCTGGTGATTTCTCAGGACACCAGCGCCTATGGCGTCGATGTGAAATACAAAACCGACTTCTGGAACGGCCAGCCGGTGAAAACCCGCATGCTGGAGCTCTGCGAAGCCTTGAGCACCCTCGGTGTGTGGGTGCGCCTGCACTACGTGTACCCCTACCCGAACGTTGACGACGTGATCCCGTTGATGGCCGCCGGCAAGATCCTGCCGTACCTGGATATCCCCTTCCAGCACGCCAGCCCGAAAATCCTCAAGGCGATGAAACGCCCAGCCTTCGAAGACAAGACTCTGGCGCGAATCAAGAGCTGGCGCGAGCAGTGCCCTGAGCTGATCATCCGTTCGACCTTTATCGTCGGCTTCCCCGGTGAAACCGAAGAAGACTTCCAATACCTGCTGAACTGGCTGACCGAAGCGCAGCTGGACCGCGTTGGCTGCTTCCAGTACTCGCCGGTGGAAGGCGCACCCGCCAACCTGCTGGACGCCGAAGTGGTACCGGACGACGTCAAGCAATCGCGCTGGAACCGCTTTATGGAGCATCAGCAAGTCATTAGCGCCGCGCGCCTGCAGCTGAAGATCGGTAAAGAGATCGAAGTGCTGATCGACGAAGTCGACGACCAGGGTGCCATCGGCCGCAGCTTCTTCGATGCTCCGGAAATCGACGGTCGCGTGTATGTCGATAGCGATAAGGACCTCAAGCCAGGGGACAAGGTTATGTGCCGCGTCACCGATGCAGACGAATACGACCTCTGGGCCGAAACCCTGTGATCAAAAAGCCCCGCTGATGCGGGGCTTTTTATTGGCCGTTGATCGAGGCTTGCAGGAATCGCGGGGGTATACCCACCAAACGAATTGAAAAAACCGGATGAGCGGCAGACGCCCCGACGGTTTTGAT
>NZ_JBSRZF010000032.1:0-36379 GCF_054057335.1 Pseudomonas sp. TE3786 | reverse complement strand
GTCCTAGCGATGGCAACATCGTGGAAGTTCGAGTCTTCTCCTGGGCACCAATTCAGACTGAGGTACTACCAACCTCAGCAACAAAGAGACCGGCTCAGGCCGGTTTTTTTGTGCCTGCAATTTGGCTGCTGACAGGTCGTAAATAAACAAGCCGAGGACAACCTCGGCTTGTTTGCTTCTCGCTCGGCTATACGCGGAACTGACCCAAGCTCGACTTCAATCGCGAGGCCAAGCCATCCAGCACGCGCCCGCTGGCCGCCGTCGCTGCACCCGCTTCCGCCGCACGCTGCGCCTCAGCGTGAATCACTTCGACGCGCCCCCGCACGGCATCCGCACCTTCAGCCTGATGTGCCGCCGCCTGAGTGGCCGCCTTGATCGCCGCATGCACGTCGTCCACCGCCGCCTGCACCGACAGCTGCAACCGCTCACTGTCACGCAGCGCCGCCAGGCCTTCATTGGCCTGCTGACCGGCACGACCGATCACCGACACGGCCTCTTTCGCGCCCTGCTGCAAGGCGGTGATATGCGATTGGATATCACCGGTGGATTGCTGGGTCTTGCTGGCCAATGCCCGCACTTCGTCCGCCACCACGGCAAAACCACGACCGGTCTCACCAGCACGCGCCGCCTCGATGGCCGCATTAAGCGCCAACAGGTTGGTCTGCTCGGCGATGCCATGGATAACGGTCAACACCATCTCGATCTGTTCGCTCTGCCGCGCCAGGCGCTCGATAACCGCCGAACCCGCCTCGACCCGAGAAACCAGCTCCTCGATCAGGCCGCCGACCTTGGTGGCGATCACCGCATTTTCGTTGGCGTCCTGGCGAATCGATACCACCCGCTGCAGCGCTGCCTGCATGGCGCGGCTTTCCGCCTGAGCATCGCCAGCCATCACTGCCAGCGCCTCCAGGCTACCCGCCACTTCGTCACGCTGACGCTCGGCAGCGGCCTCGGCCGCCACGCTGCGAGTGGCCAGCCCTTTGATTTCCACACCGGTGCTGACCGCCACCTCGCCTGCCTCACGTACGATGGGCTGCAACTTTTCCACGAAACGGTTCACGGCAATGGCCATATCACCGATTTCGTCGCGGCTGGTGACTTCGATACGCCGGGTCAGATCACCTTCACCGGCCGCCAGATCGTTAAGTGCGGCGATCTGCAGATGCAGCTTGCTGACTACCCGCCGCCCCAGCACCACCGCCAGGGTCAGCAACACGCCCAACCCCACCAGCACCAGGCTCAAACCGATCCGCCACTTCAGCGTTGCAGCCGACTCCTGCACCGAGCTGCGCGCACCGTCGGCCATGCCAGCGGTTTCCGCTTGTGCCGCCTTCAGGCGGGCAGTGAGGGCGGCAGTACTTTCGGTGGCCGCGCCGGACAAACTGTCGGCTACCAACTGGTCGCCGCTGGCGATCAGCGCCGTAAAGCGCTTATCCAACGCCTGCAGCTGCTGCTCCACCGAAGCGGTGGAAACGCCCATCAACACTTTGCCGATTTCCACGCCATTGGGGCTGATGGGAGCTTCGATGAAATACACCGATTTATCGTTACGGGCCGCGTTCAGCACCTTATCCAGCGCCCGCTCGCCCTCGCCTTTTTCCATCAGGGATTTGATCAGCGGATTTTCGCGATTCAGGTAACGGGTCAGGTGCTGGCCCTGGGCATCGTCGTACACCACGAACAGCACATTAGGGTTGCGCTGGGCGCGACGGGCGAATTCGGACAAGGCAGGGCCATCGTTATCCCACATCGCCCGCGGCGCTACCGCGGCAAGCAGCTGGGCCATATCGTTGGCCGAATCCTTGAGATTCTGCTCCAGGGTGGCACGCATCTGCGTCTGCTCTTCCTTCAAGCGCGACGACAAGCCTGCCGCCAGACGCTCACGGGTGCGCGTCGATAAGGTGCCGAGCCCCGAGGAGAGCTCACGCCCAGCTTCCTGCAACTCAGACTCCAGGCGCTGGGTGTCAGCACCCAGGCGCGTGCCCAGGTCGACCTCCAACGCACCGACCGTGCTCCGAGTTAGTGCAACAGCCACCAAGACCTGCACCAGCAGTGCAATTCCAAGAGCAATGAAAACCGGGCGCAGCAAGCGGCTACGCAAGAGAGAAACGATGGCTGACACGACAAACCTCCAATACCCGTCACCTGTGTGACGGCAACCGCTGGGATAACTTGAGGATAGGCAATCGCCATGCCGCCAACCTGACCGAGCGAGCAGAAACGAAAAAGGGCCGCCAATGGCGACCCCTTGTCGTGTGCAACCGCAATAATTGCGGCAATGCTAGCGCTTAGGCGAACGGGTGACGCAGAACGATGGTCTCGTTGCGGTCCGGGCCGGTGGAGATGATATCGATCGGCGCGCCGACCAACTCTTCCACCCGCTTGATGTAGGCACGGGCATTGGGCGGCAGTTCGTCCAGGCTCTTGGCACCCAGAGTCGACTCGCTCCAGCCCGGCACTTCTTCGTACACCGGCTCGAGACCGATATAGCTATCGGCGTCGGTAGGTGCGTCGATGACGGCACCGTTTTCGTTCTTGTAGCCTACGCAGATACGGATGGTTTCCAGACCGTCGAGTACGTCCAGCTTGGTCAGGCACAGGCCCGAGATGCTGTTGATTTCGATGGCGCGACGCAGGATTACAGCGTCGAACCAGCCGCAACGACGTGCACGGCCAGTGGTCGCACCGAACTCATGACCACGCTTGGCCAGGAACGCGCCAACGTCGTCGAACAGCTCGGTCGGGAACGGGCCCGAACCCACGCGGGTGGTGTAGGCCTTGGTGATACCGAGGATGTAATCCAGGTACATCGGACCAAAACCGGAACCGGTAGCGATACCGCCGGCGGTGGTGTTGGAGCTGGTTACATAGGGGTAGGTACCGTGGTCGATGTCGAGCAGGGAACCCTGCGCGCCTTCGAACATGATGTCTTTGCCGTCGCGGCGCAGGTCGTGCAGCACGGAGGTGACATCAGCCATCATTGGCTTCAGCAACTCGGCGTATTCCATGCACTCGTCCAGGGTTTTCTGGAAGTCGATGGCCGGCTCTTTGTAGTAATTGACCAGCACGAAGTTGTGGTAGTCCAACAATTCACCGAGCTTGGCGGCGAAGCGCTCGCGGTGGAACAGGTCGCCAACACGCAGGCCACGGCGGGCCACTTTGTCTTCGTAGGCCGGGCCGATACCACGACCGGTGGTGCCGATCTTGGCTTCGCCACGGGCGCGCTCACGGGCTTGGTCCAGCGCCACGTGGTAGGACAGGATCAGCGGGCAAGCCGGGCTGATACGCAGACGCTCACGCACCGGCACACCTTTCTCTTCCAGCTTGATGATTTCGCGCATCAAGGCGTCCGGTGCCACCACCACACCGTTACCGATCAGGCACTGCACGCCGTCGCGCAGCACGCCCGACGGGATCAGGTGCAAGACGGTCTTCTCGCCATTGATCACCAGGGTATGACCTGCGTTGTGACCGCCCTGGTAGCGAACTACCGCAGCAGCGTGTTCAGTCAGCAGATCAACGATCTTGCCTTTGCCCTCATCACCCCATTGGGTGCCCAGGACGACGACATTCTTACCCATAACACTTGTCCTCTTCGAAGCTTGATGCCGGCACAAGCCAGCGGAAACCTTTTAAACAGCCAATGGCACAACCTGCCAGCGCCCATCATTGAGCACCAACTGGCGATCACAGCCCGCCTCGTGCGCAGCACTAACATCCTGGCCAGGCAGGGCCTGCACGACACGCGTGTTCTGCGCGCGCAACTGACGAACCGCCTTCCACAGGTACAAATCATGATTGTCCGGCGCCCAGACCCCAGACTCCGGCTCGTCGAGCTGCATCGCGCCCAGCGTCACCAAAGTCTTCAGGTCGGTGGAAAAACCGGTGGCCGGGCGAGCCCGACCGAAGTCAGCACCAATATCATCATAGCGGCCGCCCTGGGCGATGGACTGACCAACGCCCGGCACAAACGCCGCGAACACCACGCCGGTGTGATAGTGGTAGCCGCGCAGCTCGCCCAGATCGAAGTACAACGGCACTTCGGGGTAGCGACGTTCCAGGGTATCGGCAATGGCGATCAGCTCGTCGAGCGCCAGGTGCACATCTTCCGGGGCTTCGACCAGGCAGGCTTGCGCAAGGTCCAGCACTTCACGCTCGCCGCAAAGCTCGGCGAGGGCGCGGAGCATTTTCTGCAAATCGGCCGGAACGCTTTCGGTCAGAGCAGCCACTTCGTCGACCGCCTTGCGTTGCAGGGCGTCGAACAGTTGCTGTTCCACTTCACCGGAAAGACCCGCGGCACGCGCCAGGCCGCGGTAGATACCGACATGGCCGAGGTCAATGTGCACATCCGGCACAGCGGCCAGCTCGAGCATTTCCAGGAGCAGGCTGATCACTTCCACGTCGCTGGCCGGGCTGGCGTCGCCATACAACTCGGCCCCCAACTGGATCGGACTGCGCGAGGTGGTCAGCGCGCGAGGCTGGGCGTGCAGGACGCTGCCGGCGTAGCACAGACGGTTTGGCCCTTCACGACGCAGGGTGTGCGCATCGATGCGCGCCACTTGCGGAGTGATGTCTGCGCGAAAGCCCATCTGCCGGCCGGTTTGCGGATCGATCACCTTGAAGGTGCGCAGATCCAGATCCTGGCCCGCGCCGGTGAGCAGCGATTCCAGGTATTCGATATGTGGAGTGACGACGAACTCATAGCCCCAGCGCTGGAACAGATCCAGTACCTGACGGCGCGCCGCCTCAATGCGCGCCGCTTCCGGCGGCAGTACTTCCTCGATGCCATCTGGCAGCAGCCAGCGGTCTACCGTTGCCATTTCGCCATTCCCCTCGTTGCGGGCGGCAGCCATTAATGAAGCCAGTAAAGGAGGACTGTTCCCAGCAGCATGCTGGCAAGCCCGATTAGGCGTAACTGACCATCAGACAGCTGTAAAAGCTGCATGAATGTGTCACGCCAACCTCGTGGATATAGGAACGGCAGGATGCCTTCCAGCACCAGCACTAAACACAACGCGATGCCGAGTTCCTGCCACATGGTTCCCACAGACGCAAAAAAGCCGGGAATTTCCCGGCTGACGCATCATAACAACCTTTGCCTGATCGGTCACCCCGACGGACGACCAGCGTCCGTCGGAAGCGACTTCCATCAAGGCTTGGACTTTTCCAGGTAGCGGAAAAAGTCGCTGCTCGGATCCAGCACCAGCACGTCGCGCTTATCGGCGAAGCTTTCACGATAGGCACGCAGGCTACGGTAGAAACCGTAGAACTCCTGATCCATACCGTAAGCCTTGGCGTAGATCGCCGACGCTTTCGCATCGCCGTCACCGCGGGCTTCTTCCGCTTCACGATAGGCCTCGGCGAGGATCACGCGCTTCTGCCGGTCGGCGTCGGCACGAATACCTTCGGCCAGTTCCTTGCCTTTGGCGCGATGCTCACGAGCCTCACGCTCACGCTCGGAGCTCATGCGGTCGAATACGCTGCGGTTGACTTCCTTGGGCAAGTCGATGGCCTTGACGCGAACGTCTACCACCTCAATACCCAGCTCTTTCTGTGCTGCCTTGTTCAGGGTTGCAGTCACGTCCGCCATCAACGCGTCACGCTCGCCGGACACCGACTCGTGCAGGGTGCGCTTACCAAATTGGTCACGCAGCGATGCTTCCAGACGACGAGACAGACGCTCATCGGCAATCTGCTTCACGCCCGAGGTAGCGGTATAGAAACGCTCGGCATCCAGCACACGCCATTTGGCGTAGGCATCAACCATCAGCGCTTTCTTTTCCAGGGTAAGGAAACGCGAAGTGGAGGAATCCAGGGTCATCAAACGCGCATCGAACTTGCGTACCTGGTTAACGTACGGAACCTTCACATGCAGACCAGGGGCGACATCGGTCTGCACGATGCGACCAAACTGCAGCATTACCGCGCGCTCGGTTTGCGACACGATATAGAAGCAGTTCCAGCCCACCAACAGAACGACGACGCCAAGGATCAGGGCGACCAGTGATTTATTGCTCATCAGCGAGTCTCCCTTGTCCGCAGATCACGCTGTTGCAAATCAGCATTCACCCGCGAGCCCAGATCGGCAGCGGCAGCGTTGCTCGAAGCGCCCGGCACAGGTGCAGCGCCACGGCTATCGATCATTTTGTCGAGCGGTAGATAAAGCAGGTTGTTCTGCCCTTTCTCGCCAGTCACCAGCACCTTGCTGGTGTTGCTCATCAGCTCTTGCATGGTATCCAGGTACAAACGCTCACGAGTGACCTCGGGAGCCTTGCGGTACTCGGCGACCAGCTTGGTGAAACGATCTGCTTCACCCGTTGCCCGGGAGACCACTTCATCGCGGTAACCGCTGGCATCTTCGATCAGACGCTGGGCCTGACCACGGGCTTCCGGCACCACGCCATTGGCGTAGGATTCGGCCAGATTCTTCTCACGCTGCTCGTCTTCACGGGCACGGATCACGTCATCGAAGGCTTCCTGAACTTCACGCGGTGCCGCAGCGCTCTGCAAGTTCACCTGGGTAATGGTGATACCGGTCTTGTAGGTATCCATAAAACGCTGCAGGCGCTCTTTGACTTCGCTGGCCATCAATTCACGGCCTTCGGTCAGCACCTGGTCCATCGCGGTGGAACCCACCACATGGCGAACCGAGCTGTCGGTGGCCTGCTGCAGGCTCACTTCCGGCTGGTCAACGTTAAGTACGAAGTCCTGCAGGTTGCTGATCTTGTATTGAACAGTCAGCGGTACTTCGATGATGTTCTCGTCCTCGGTGAGCATCTGCCCCTGCTTGCTATAAGCACGCTCGCGGGTGACGTTCTCCTGGTACTTGCGATCAATCGGAGGGAAATAGATGTTGAGGCCTGGGCCGACAGTTTCGTAGTACTTGCCGAAGCGCAGCACCACAGCCTGTTCCTGCTCATCCACGACATACACGGCGCTGTACAGCCAGATAGCGGCCAGCACCGCAACGACCACGGCGATCAGGCCGAAGCCACCGCCACTGCCACCGCTGGAGCCACCATCGCTGTCACGTTTTTTACTGCCGCCGAACAGCCCGTTGAGGCTCTCCTGCAGCTTGCGGAAGGCTTCGTCGAGATCCGGCGGACCTTTGCGGTCACCGCCGCCCTTGCGTCCACCCCAAGGGTCTTGATTGTTCGAGTTGCCACCCGGCTCATTCCAAGCCATAGCGCTCTCCATACTGATAAAGCAAAGACGCGCCCACGGCGCGCCCGCCAATGCTACAGATGCCACCCAACAGCAGCAAAGCCACAGTCGCAGGCTTTATTGCAAAGTGTGTTGCTCGAGAAACTCTGCCGGCTGCCAGCCTTCGCGACTGATCAACCGATTCAACTCCACTCGTGGAACCCGCACAGCCAAGAGACTGGCACCCTGCTCATCATGCGCTTCGGTTTGCACGACACCCAAGGCAAAAAATTGTGCACGCAACCGACCCAGGCGCTGCGGCAGGCACAAGGTGCCGACAAACAGATCGTTACCCAACAACTCGGCAACCGCCTGCGCCAGCAGATCCAGCCCCCGCCCATCACGAGCCGACAGCCAGACACGTTGCGGACGCCCTGCTTCATCACGCTGAATCTGCGGCTCGACGCCTTCGAGCAGATCCAACTTGTTGTACACCTCAAGAATCGGCAGCTCATCGGCACCGATTTCGGTCAACACCGCCAGAACCTGTTCGATTTGCTGCTGACGATCAGGCTCATGGGCGTCGATCACATGCAGCAGCAGGTCGGAGTTGCTCGACTCCTCCAGCGTAGCGCGAAAGGCCTCGACCAGCTTGTGCGGCAAATGGCGGATAAAGCCCACGGTATCGGCCAGCACGATGGGGCCGAGGTCATCCAGTTCCAGGCGCCGTAGCGTCGGGTCGAGGGTGGCGAACAGTTGATCCGCCGCGTATACCTCGGACTGGGTAACAGCGTTGAACAGGGTGGATTTGCCGGCGTTGGTGTAGCCCACCAGCGAAACGGACGGAATATCCGCACGTTTGCGGCCACGCCGTGCCTGCTCGCGCTGACTGCGCACGCGTTCGAGCTTCTGCTTGATCTGGCCAATGCGCACCCGCAACAGACGGCGGTCGGTTTCCAGCTGGGTTTCACCCGGACCACGCAGACCGATACCGCCCTTCTGCCGTTCCAAGTGGGTCCAGCCACGAACCAGGCGCGTGCTCAGGTGATCGAGCTGCGCGAGCTCAACCTGCAACTTACCTTCGTGGGTCCGTGCACGCTGAGCGAAGATATCGAGAATCAGCCCGGTACGATCGAGCACGCGACACTCGAACACACGTTCAAGGTTGCGTTCCTGACTCGGGGTGAGGATGTGGTTGAAGATAACCAGATCAGCCTGCTCGGCCTTGACCAGGTCGCGTAACTCCTCGACCTTGCCACTGCCAATCAGAAATTTTGCGGTCGGCCGATGACGAGGCACGTTAATGAACGCCACCGTGTCCGCACCCGCCGAATGGGCGAGTTCCTGGAACTCCTGCGGGTCTTCGCGCGCCTCTGGGTCTTGGCCGTCCAGATGAACCAGGATGGCCCGTTCACCGCCTTCATGACGCTCGAAGAACAAAGCAGACTCCTATCAGGCGTTACCTGGTTCTGCTTCGACTTGCTCGCCTTCTGTCGCGCTAGGCAGACGAACCGGACGGCTCGGTACCACAGTGGAGATTGCGTGCTTGTAGACCATCTGGCTGACAGTGTTCTTCAGCAAAATAACAAACTGGTCGAAGGATTCGATCTGGCCTTGCAGCTTGATGCCGTTAACCAGATAGATTGAAACCGGTACGCGTTCCTTACGCAGGGTATTGAGGTAAGGGTCTTGTAGCGAATGCCCTTTTGACATGTGCCGCACTCCTTTGGAGATCGATAGTTATAGTATGAAAAGTGGTGGACTTAGCCGCCTTACCCCCAAGAGTAGACGGCAATAAGCAAGGTCTCAGTCCAATATGGAGACCGACTTCAAGTATTTCAAGGCACGTGGCAGATTGTCGCAAGCCAGACTGTCCAGCCAGTGCAGATTGGACCAACTGCGCAGCCAGGTGAACTGTCTTTTGGCTAATTGACGGGTGGCGATAACGCCACGCTCGACCATTTGCTCCCGACTCAGGCTGCCATCGAGGTAATCCCAAACCTGGCGATAGCCAACCGCCCGTATAGACGGCAGCCCGACATGCAGGTCGCCTCTATTGCGCAGGGCTTCGACCTCTTCGACAAAGCCCTGTTCCACCATGGCTTGAAATCTTTCGGCAATCCGCGCGTGCAAAACCTGGCGCTGCGCAGGCGCAATGGCCAAGTTGGCGACAGTATAGGGGAATTGCGCCGCACCGGCTGTGCTAGAACCGCCGTTTTGAGCGGCCTGACGCTCTCTATGCGACGTCATGGTCTGGCCGCTGACCAGAAAAACTTCCAGGGCTCTAGTCAGCCGCTGGGGGTCGTTGGGGTGAATTCGCGCAGCAGATTGCGGATCGACCTCCGCCAAATGACGATGCAACACTTCCCAGCCTTCATTGGCCGCACGCAATTCCAGCTGCGCGCGCACCTCGGCGTCGGCGGCCGGCATATCGGCCAGACCTTCCTGCAATGCCTTGTAATACAGCATGGTGCCGCCCACCAGCAGCGGAATACGGCCCGCGGCGGTGATCTCGGCCATCGCCGCCAAGGCGTCGGCGCTGAATTCGGCGGCGGAATAGCGTTCGGCGGGATCGCGGATATCGATCAGACGGTGCGGATACTGGTCCAAGAGCTCTTTCGAAGGCTTGGCGGTACCGATATCCATACCGCGGTAGATCAGCGCTGAGTCCACGCTGATCAAGTCGCAAGGCAGGTGTTTGGTCAGCTCGATGGCCAGGTCGGTCTTGCCGGCGGCAGTCGGCCCCATCAGGAAAATCGCCGGAGGCAGGCGACTGGACATAAAGAAAGCCCTTAGCGGCCGCGCATAAAGAGTTTGTCGAGGTCGTCCATGCCCAGCTGCGTCCAGGTCGGCCGACCGTGGTTGCATTGCCCACTGCGCTCGGTGTTTTCCATATCGCGCAACAGGCCGTTCATTTCCGGGATGGTCAGGCGGCGGTTGGCGCGCACCGCGCCGTGGCAGGCCATGGTGCCAAGCAGCTCATTGAGATGCGCTTGAATGCGGTCACTGGTGCCGTATTCCATCAAGTCGGCGACCACATCGTGTACCAGGCGATTGGCTTCGGCCTGTTTGAGCAGCGCCGGAATCTGCCGAATCGCCAGGGTTTCCGGGCCCAGACGCTGCAGCTCGAAGCCCAGACGCTGGAACCAGGCCGCATGTTCTTCAGCGCAGTCCGCCTCACGCTGGCTCACGGCGATGGACTCAGGCACCAGCAGCGGCTGACCACTCAGACCTTCGCTGGCCATGGCGATCTTCAAGCGCTCATAGGTGATGCGCTCATGGGCCGCATGCATATCGACCAACACCATGCCGATGGCATTCTCGGCAAGGATATACACGCCCTTGAGCTGCGCCAGGGCGTAACCCAGCGGCGGGATATCGCCCTGGTTCTCAGGCAGCGCGGCCGGTGCAGCACCATTGACCAGCGGCGCGAAGTAGTCGCGATAGACGCCCTGGGTTTCCGCCACCGGCAGGCCTGGATTCGGGCGCGGAGCCGAATAGCCACCCTGGTAGCCACTGCCCGGCGCACGCCAGGTGTTTTCGCCGGCCGGACGCTCCAGCACACTCGCCGACAGGCTCATTTCATTCTGCGGGCCGAACTCGCCAGCCGCCTGGCCAGTGGGGCGCAACATATCGGCAACAGCAGCCGGGGCCGCCAGATGGTCTTCCGGACGCACTTCACCCAGCGCGCGATGCAGAGTGCCGTAAAGGAAATCGTGGACCATGCGGTTGTCGCGAAAACGCACTTCATGCTTGGTCGGATGCACGTTGACGTCAACCACAGTCGGGTCGATCTCCAGGAACAGCACAAAGGTCGGATGCCGGCCGTTGAACAGCACGTCGCGATAGGCCTGGCGGATGGCGTGGGCTACCAGCTTGTCGCGCACCGAACGACCGTTGACGAAGAAATACTGCAAATCGGTGTTGCTGCGCGAGAAAGTCGGCAAGCCGACCCAGCCCCACATGCGCAAACCATTGCGCTCGATTTCGATCGGCATGGCCTGCTCGAGAAACGCCGCGCCACAGACCGCCGCTACGCGCCGCGCACGGCCAGCCTCATCATGGGCTTCGTGCAGCGACAGCACAGTCTTGCCGTTGTGACGCAGGTGAAAGGCCACATCGAAGCGCGCCAGGGCCTGCCGCTTGACGGCGTCCTGGACGTTATCGAACTCGGTTTTCTCCGAGCGCAGAAACTTGCGTCGTGCCGGCGTGTTGAAAAACAGGTCACGCACTTCCACCGAGGTGCCCACCGGATGGGCGGCGGGTTGCACCCGAGGTGCCATGTCGCGCCCTTCGGTTTCCACCTGCCAGGCCTGCTCGGCATCGGCGGTACGCGAAGTCAGGGTCAGGCGCGCAACGGAGCTGATGGATGCCAGCGCCTCGCCGCGAAAGCCCATGCTCATCACGCTTTCCAGATCTTCCAGTTCGCGGATCTTGCTGGTGGCGTGGCGCGCCAGGGCCAGCGGCAGGTCGTCGGCGGCAATGCCACTGCCATCGTCACGCACCCGCAGCAACTTGGTGCCGCCTAGCTCGGCATCGACATCGATACGGGTGGCACCGGAGTCGAGGCTGTTTTCCAGCAGCTCCTTGATCACCGAAGACGGCCGCTCGACCACTTCGCCCGCGGCAATCTGGTTGGCCAGGCGCGGGCTTAACAGCTCGATCCGCGAATTCGGCGAATACAGGCTGCTCATGGCTGTGCCACCAGGGCGGTGGGCGGAATCTGCAGGTGCTGGCCGACCTTCAAGGAATCGGTTTTCAGGTTATTGGCCGCGAGGATGGCCGCCTGGGTGACCTGATAACGCTGAGCGATCAGCGCCAGGCTTTCGCCGGAGGCGACCATATGATCACGCGGCCCCGGGGCGATCTTGCCGGAGTCACGCAGCCAGGCAATGTAGGTGCCCGGTGGCGGGTTCTGCTGGAAGAACTGGCGGATGCCGCTGGAAATCGAACGGGCCAACGACTGCTGGTGACTGCCGGAAGCCAGCTTCACCGACTCGTTGGGGTTGGAGATAAAGCCGGTCTCCACCAGGATCGAGGGAATATCAGGCGACTTCAGCACCATAAAACCGGCCTGTTCCACCCGGCGCTTGTGCAGCGAAGTGACGCTGCCGAGGTTGCTTAGCACCTTCTGGCCGACGTTCAGACTGGAAGACAACGACGCCGTCATCGACAGGTCGAGCAACACCCCGGCCAGCATCGGGTCCTTGTCGTCGAGGCTGACGTTGCCGGCACCGCCGATCAGGTCGGAGCGGTTTTCACTGTCGGCCAGCCAACGCGCGGTTTCCGACGTAGCGCCACGATCAGACAGGGCGAACACCGAGGCCCCGAACGCGGAGGAGCTGGGCGCGGCGTCGGCGTGAATGGAAACGAACAGATCGGCACCCTTCTTGCGGGCGATTTCGGTGCGTTTGCGCAGCGGAATAAAGTAGTCGCCGGTACGCACCAGCTCGGCACGATAGCCCTTGGTGGCGTTGACCTGGCGCTGCAGCTCGCGGGCGATGCCCAGCACCACGTCTTTCTCGCGAGCGCCGCGCGGCCCCAGGGCTCCGGGGTCTTCGCCGCCGTGCCCGGCATCGATGGCGACCACGACGTCGCGCTTGCCGCTAGGGTCAGGCGGGGTCAGCTTGGGTACCGGCTGGGTGGGCGACACAGGCGCTTCCGGCGCTGCCGCCGTGGTGGTCGAGGGCAGGCTTGGCGAGCTGTCGGCGCCCTGGTCGAACAGGTCAACCACCAGGCGATCACCGTATTGCTGGTTGGGCGCCAGGGTGAAGCTCTTGGGCGTTACCGGCGCGGACAGGTCGATGACAATGCGCAGATCGGTAGGCGAGCGTTGCGCCGAGCGTACGCTGGTAATCGGCGTGTTGGCGATGGACAGCTGCTCGAGCTTGGTTGCCAGGGTGGCACCATTGACGTCGATGACGATGCGATTGGGTGAGGTCAGGGTGAACACACTGTGTTGCACCGGGCCGGAAAGGTCGAAAACCAGGCGGGTGTTATCCGGTGCTCGCCACAGCCGTACGCTTTTAATATCGGCCGCAGCCACAAGATCGGCAGCCAACATGGCAAGCAGCACAGCAACCCCGGTAACCAGCGCGCGCATGCGCATACCCAACCCCACTCTCTTATTGATGCTTTTCGTATTTGGCTAAGGCGGCACACCAGGCCTCGCCCAATCCGTTATGTGGCGTAAAACGTAGCAGGCGCCCGCTCTTATGGGGGCTAATGGTAATGTCCATGTCCGCCTTTGGCAAAACGCCTGCACCGCGCTGCGGCCATTCGATCAGGCACAGGGCATCGCCCTCGAAATAATCGCGAATCCCCAGAAACTCAAGCTCTTCCGGGTCGGCCAGGCGGTACAGGTCAAAGTGATAGGCGCGCACCGCGCCCAGCTCGTAGGGCTCGACCAGGGTGAAGGTCGGGCTCTTCACCGCGCCGGTATGGCCCAGGCCGCGAATGATGCCGCGCGACAAGGTGGTTTTGCCGGCACCCAGATCGCCATGCAGATAGATGATGCCGCGCCCACCGGTCACCTCGGCGAGGCGTTTGCCCAACTCCAGCATCGACGCTTCGTCGGCTTTATAGATATCCACGCTCACATCAGACATGGCGACTGTTCCTGCAGTAGCTGACAAATAACTTCAAACAAATCACTGGCGGCCAGGCCACGGCCCCGCCCACCCAACTCTTCACCGGCACGGGCATGCAGCCAGACCGCCAGGCTGGCTGCGGCAAAGGCCGGCATACCCTGGGCCAGCAAGGCACCGATCACCCCGGCCAGCACATCACCCAGACCGGCCCCGGCCATCGCCGGATGGCCATGGTCACAGAGGTTAAGGCGACCATCGGGGTCAGCAATCAAACTGCCCGCCCCTTTAAGCACGGCCACCACGGCATATTTGCGCGCCAGCGCACGGGCGGCAGCAGGGCGATCAGCCTGCACCTGCGCGGTGGAGATACCCAACAGCCGGGCCGCCTCGCCCGGATGCGGGGTGATCACGCTCCCTACCGGCAACGGGGCTGGCGCCAAAGCCAGCAGATTCAGCGCATCGGCATCCCATACCTGCGGTAGCTCAGCGCTGCGAGCCACCGAGAACAGGCTGCGACCCCAGGCGTCCTGGCCGAGCCCCGGTCCTACCACCAACACCTTGGCGCGCTGAACCAGAGCGAGCAGTTGATTGGCCGAGCTGATGCCCGCGCTCATCAGTTCCGGGCACCGCACCAGGGCTGCCGGCACATGTTCCGGGCGAGTGGCCAATGACACCAGGCCAGCACCGCTACGCAGGGCGCTTTGCGCACTGAGCAAGGCCGCACCGCCAAAGCCGCGATCTCCACCGACCACCAGCACATGGCCAAACTGGCCCTTGTGCGCCGTCGGCGAACGCGGCGGTAGCTGCGCTAGGCTGGACGGCGTGAGGCGCTCAGCGACAGCAGCGGTTTGCGCCAGCAGCGCCGGATCGGCCTGCAGATCATCAAATAGCAGCTCACCCACCAGAGCGGGCGCTTCGCCGGTGAACAGGCCGACTTTCAGGGCGATAAAGGTCATCGTCAGATCAGCCCGCACAGCGACACCGAGAGCGGTGCCCGTGTCGGCACACAGCCCCGACGGCAAATCCAGCGCCAGCACCGGCAAGCCGCTGGCATTTATCTGTTCGATCACCTGGGCATAGGGCTCGCGTACATCGCCCTTGAGGCCGGTGCCAAGCAAACCATCGACCAGTACACCGGTCAGCTCAGCGTCGTCGCGCCAGGGCTGAACAACCACCCCTGCAGCTTTCGCCTCGGCATGGGCGGTGGCGGCATCCCCCACCAGGCGGATGGGCTCGCCCACAGCGAACAGCCGCACCTGCCAACCCGCGCGCAATGCCAGGACTGCCAGCAGGTAGGCATCGCCAGCGTTATTGCCGTGCCCGGCCAGCACCGTCACCAGCGTTTCCTGCGGCCAGCGTTGGCGCAAAGCACGCCAGGCCGCATGGGCGGCGCGCTGCATCAATTCAAAGCCGGGAGTGCCCGCGGCAATCAGGCGGGCGTCGAGGTCACGTACCTGGGCGGCACTGTGTAAAGCGGTTGGCAGTCTCATGCGTCAGTCAGCTCGGATGTCTGGCAGAATTATACGCACGTCCGCCCCGGTTGCCTGTTGCCATGTCCTCCCCTTCCCTCGATCTAGCCGCCCTTTCCCAGTCGATCAAAGACTGGGGTCGTGAACTTGGCTTTCAGCAAGTCGGCATCGCCGGCCTTGAGCTCGGGGAGCACGAGGCCCATCTGCAACGCTGGCTGGACGCCGGCTACCACGGCGAGATGGACTATATGGGTGCCCATGGCAGCAAGCGCTCGCACCCGGACGAACTGGTGCCCGGCACCTTGCGGGTGGTGTCGCTGCGCATGGACTATCTGCCCGGCGACACCCTGATGGCCCAGCGCCTGGGTCAGCCGGAAACCGCCTATGTGTCGCGCTACGCCCTGGGCCGTGATTACCACAAGCTGATCCGCAAGCGTCTGCAACAACTGGCCGAGCGCATCCAGCAGGCCATCGGCCCCTTTGGTTACCGCGCCTTTGTCGACAGCGCGCCAGTGCTGGAAAAGGCCATCGCCGAACAGGCCGGCCTGGGCTGGATCGGCAAAAATACCCTGGTGCTGAACCGCAAGGCCGGCAGCTACTTCTTTCTCGGCGAGCTGTTTGTCGACCTGCCACTGCCCGTCGACGAGCCCCACAGCACCGAGCATTGCGGGCGCTGCACGGCCTGCCTGGATATCTGCCCCACCGCCGCTTTCGTCAGTCCCTACGTGCTGGACGCGCGGCGCTGCATTTCCTACCTGACCATCGAGCTGAAGGGCCCGATCCCCACCGAACTGCGGCCGCTGATCGGCAATCGGGTGTTTGGCTGCGATGACTGTCAGATCGTCTGCCCCTGGAACCGCTTCGCCCGTCCGACCGAGCAAAGCGACTTCCAGCCGCGCCACAGCCTGGATAACGCCCAACTGGCGGAGTTGTTTCGCTGGAGTGAAGACGAGTTTCTCAGCCGCACTGAAGGCTCGCCGCTGCGCCGCGCTGGCTATGAGCGCTGGTTGCGCAACCTGGCGGTGGGGCTGGGCAACGCGCCGAGTAGCATTCCGGTGCTGGAAGCACTCGAGACGCGGCGTGAGGATGCCTCGGAGATGGTGCGTGAGCATGTGCAGTGGGCGTTGGCGCAGCACGGGCGCTAGGTCATACATCTTTCGTTGGAGCGGCTTCAGCCGCGATGCCCTTAAACGCGACAAGCATCGCGGCTGAAGCCGCTCCGACGAGGAGCCCTCGAGCACTTAGAACTTCTTGATGAAATGCTCGCGGTAGTACTTGAGCTCGGCGATGGAGTCGTAGATATCGTCCAGCGCCAGGTGACTGCCCTTTTTGCTGAAGCCGTCGCGAATCTGCGGTGCCCAACGTACGACCAGCTCTTTAAGGGTCGACACGTCGAGGTAGCGGTAGTGGAAGTAGGCTTCCAGATTCGGCATATAGCGGTAGAGAAAGCGCCGATCCTGACCAATGCTGTTGCCGCAGATCGGCGATTTGCCCTTGGGCACCCATTGCTCAAGAAAGGCGATGGTCTGCGCTTCGGCTTCCTGGGCGCTGATCTTGCTGTCACGCACACGCTGGGTCAGGCCGCTTTCGCCGTGGGTGCGAGTGCACCATTCGTCCATCGCTGCCAGCACTTCATCACTCTGGTGCACGGCAATCACCGGGCCCTCGGCCAGCACATTGAGGTTGCTGTCGGTGACGATGGTGGCCATTTCGATGATCACATCGGTATCCGGCTCCAGGCCGGTCATTTCCAGATCGATCCAGATCAGATTCTGCGGGTTTTGCATGTTGGCGCTCCTCGTACGTAGCTGCGCAGTTTAGCTCAGCCACGGCACCCGGCGGCGAACTTGAGCGGCGTGCTAAACTCGCCGCCCACCTGGCCACGACCAGGTTCCGCTTTTGTCGCCCAATTACCCCGGAAGCCCCATGGCCAAACGCCAGCTCAACCGTCGCCAGAACTGGCGCATCGAGAAGATTCAAGGCGAGCGCGCCGCCCGCGCCGCCAAGCGCGAGTCGCAATCACTGGAAGCGCTAGAGGGCGGCGACCTGGGCCCCGAACAGATCGGCCTGGTAATCGCCCACTTCGGCGTCCAGGTGGAAGTCGAAGCCCGCGACGGCGAACTGGCTGGCCAAGTGTTCCGTTGCCACCTAAGGGCCAACCTGCCCACCCTGGTGACCGGTGATCAGGTGGTCTGGCGCGCTGGCAACCAAGGCATCGGCGTGATCGTCGCGCAGCTGCCGCGCCACACAGAGCTGTGCCGCCCCGACACTCGCGGCATATTGAAACCGGTCGCGGCCAACGTCGACCTGATCGTGATCGTCTTCGCCCCGCTGCCAGAGCCCCACGCCAACCTGATCGACCGTTACCTGGTAGCCGCCGAGCACGCCGGCATTCGCCCCTTGCTGCTGCTGAACAAGGCCGACCTGATCGATGACAAGAACGCTGTGGCGCTGAATGCCCTGCTGGGCGTGTACCGCCAGCTGGGTTACCCGCTCCTGGAAGTGTCGGCCCACCATGGCAACGGCATGCAGCTGTTGCAGGCCGAGTTGGACGGCCATGTGAGCGTGTTCGTCGGCCAGTCCGGGGTGGGCAAATCGTCGCTGGTCAACAGCCTGCTGCCGGAAGTCGATACCCGCGTGGGCCCACTGTCGGAACTCACCGGCAAGGGCACCCATACCACCACCACCGCGCGCCTGTTCCATTTCCCCGGCGGCGGCGAACTGATCGACTCCCCCGGCATCCGTGAATTCGGCCTGGTACACGTCAGCCGCGATGATGTCGAAGCCGGCTTTATCGAGTTCCACGACCTGCTCGGTCACTGCCGTTTCCGCGACTGCAAACACGACCGCGAGCCAGGTTGCGCGCTGCTCAAGGCCCTGGAAGATGGCCGTATCCAGCCGCAGCGGATGGCCAGTTACCGGCATATCCTCTCAACCCTGCCTGAGCAGGATTATTGAAATGCAAAAGGCCGCGTCGATACGCGGCCTTTTGATTTGACTCAACGCTTGGGCTGCGCCCAGCGAAGCCCACTCAGTTTTCTTTGCTGTCGTCGAGCTTCAGTGCACCACCTTCGAAGACATTAAGCTTCTCGCGCATTTTTGCCTGTTGCTCAGGCGTCGCAACCGGCGAGCTTGGGACCGACCCCGTGGGCGTCCCTGACGCCGCGCCGGGTGGCGCTGCGCCGCCTGCTGGCTTGGCTTCACCTTCCGCGCCCTGCTCGCCCTCGATCGCCCGCTGAGCCTTTTTGGTCAGCACGATGATGTCGATGCGCCGGTTTACCGGATTCAGCGGGTCGGCACGATCGAACAATGCCGAGGAGGCATAGCCCACGACCCGGGCAACCTGCTCATCCGGATAGCTGCCCGCCACCAGGGTGCGGCGCGCGGCGTTGGCACGCTCGGCCGACAACTCCCAGTTACCGTAGTCGCCATGGCCGACGAAGGGCTTGGCATCGGTATGGCCGCTGACGCTGATCTTGTTCGGCACCGCCTTGATGGTGTCGGACATGGCCAGCAGGATGTCTTCGAAGTACGGCTGCAAGCGCGCGCTGCCACTGTCGAACATCGGCCGGTTGGCGGCGTCCATGATCTGGATGCGCAGGCCGTCCTGGGTGATTTCAAACAGGATCTGGTCCTTGAACCGCTGCAGCTGCGGGTTCTCGTCGACCTTGTTCTGCAGTTCTTGCAGCAGCAGTTCCAGGCGCTCTCTCTCGAGCTTTTCCGCAATGTTCTCGGCCTGTGTTTCGCTGGGCGCGATATCACTGTCGGTGTCTGAGGTGGTGTCGGTGGCCGCTTTGGCGTCCTTCACTTCCGGATTCAGGGTTTTGTCCGGTGCCGGCGTTGGCGTGCCGCCCAAGTCAATCACATAGGGGCTAGCGCTTTCGCTGAAACCGACGGGGTCCTGGAAGTAACCGGAAATGGCTTTCTTCTGCTCGGGCGTGGCCGAGGACATCAGCCACAGCACCAGAAAGAACGCCATCATTGCCGTGGCGAAGTCGGCGAAGGCGATTTTCCAGGCACCGCCGTGATGTCCAGCGGCAATCTTTTTGACGCGTTTAACGATGATGGGTTGGTTGTTATCCATCTATCAGCGACCGCGAATCGCTTGTTCCAGCTCGCTGAAACTCGGGCGGTGGGCATGGAACAACACCTTGCGACCGAACTCCACGGCCAGCGATGGCGGCATACCCGAAGCAGAGGCCACCAGGCTGGCCTTGATCGCTTCGAAGACGTTCAACTCTTCCTTGGCATCGTGCTCCAGGGAGGTGGCCAAGGGGCCGAAAAAACCATAGGCGGCAAGAATACCGAGGAAGGTACCCACCAACGCCGCCCCTACGTGCTGGCCGAGGGAAGATTGCTCGACCTGGCCCAGCAGGGCCATGGTCACCACGATACCCAGTACCGCCGCAACAATACCGAAGCCCGGCAGGCCGTCAGCGATGCGGGTAACCGCGTGGGAGGGGTGTTCGAGTTCTTCCTTGAGGCTGGCCAGCTCCATATCGAACAGACCTTCCAACTCGTGGGGTGCCATATTGCCGGAGGACATGATGCGCAGGTAATCGCAAACATAAGCGGTCATTCGTTCATCTTTGAGCAGCGCCGGGTACTTGCTGAAAATGGCGCTGGCACCGGGGTCTTCGACATCGGCCTCGATGGCCATCATGCCTTCGCGGCGGCTCTTGTTGAGGATCTCGTAGAGCATGCTCAACACTTCGAGGTAGAACGCATGGGTGAAGCGCGAGCTGAACATCTTCAGCGACTTCTTCAGCACGGTCATGGTGGTGCTGCCAGGGTTGGCCTGGAGGAAAGCACCCAGTGCCGCGCCACCAATGATCATCACCTCAAAGGGCTGGATCAGTGCGGGGATTTTGCCGTGGGACAACACATATCCGCCCAGCACCGAGGCGAACACAACAATGATGCCAATGATTTTTGCCATAAGAGATTTACTTAGAAAGCCAGGAAGACACAGCCAAGAGAAGGGTTATTAAAATCAGCCCTTCTAATTATCGGAACTTATACGCCAGACTATAGCCAGTTAAGGCTAAAAGCCAATGGGCTAAACCACATGCCGACCTTGCCACCGCTACCCTCCAGCCTGAAAACCTGGCTCAAGCATCTCGATAGTGTTCGCCTGCCAATCCTGGCAACGACCCACGAGCGGGTGCGGCGTTCGCTGGTCAGCAGCAGCACGTCATTGCGTGAAGTGGCCGAGCGTATTGAGGGCAGCCCGTCCCTGGCACTGCTGGTGTTGCGTGAAGCCAACCGCAGCAACAACAGCCTCAGCGAGCCCGCCGAAAGCCTGGAAGTCGCCATCAGCCGCCTGGGCCTCAAGCGCACAGAAGATCTTCTCAATATGTTGCCGGTGCTGGCCGAGGAGAAAATTCCCAAGCCGCTGCGGCAAATCCAGCTGATCAGCCTGCACGCCTCACAACAGGCCAGCGGCCTGTTTGCCAATCGCCTGGCGCGGCTGTGGCAGGAGATCCACTGGAGCAGCCTGCTGTTTCTGGCCCCACTATGGCCTTTGGCCGCAGCCCACCCCGACCTGATCGAGAAATGGGAACAGCGCGTGCTGGGCCTGGGCGAACCTACGCACAAGGTCGAGCGCGAGCTGTTCGGGGTATCACTACCCACCCTGTGCCTGGCCCTGGCAAGACACTGGCACCTGCCGGAATGGATCATTCAGGCCTACCGCCTGCTGGCCACCGAGCGCCGCCTGTTGGCCAAGGCGCTGCACATTGCGCGTAACAATGAAGAGCCGCTGCATCAGCAACAGCTGCTGGATGCCGACCCGGCGTTGTCGCGCTGGCTGACCCAGCCCGGCAACACCATTGTGTTCGCCAACGCCCTGGCGCTGAGCGCCCACGCCGGCTGGAAAAGCGCCCACAGCCTGCGCTGGCAACGGATTACCGCGCTGTACTTGCAGGTGTCGCTGGCCGAGCTGCAGCAACTGACCCACCAGCAGGCGGTAAACAGTGCGCATCAATACCCCGCCAGCGATCTATGGCACCCGGCCCAAGCATTGCTCTGGCCCTGGGATGCCCGTCGCCTGCAAGCGACCCCGCCGCCACCAGTGGCCAAAGACATCTCGCCCGCCTGGCAACAACATTGCCGTGAGCTGCTGCGCGAGCCGAGCGCCTTCGCCAATCTGCTGCAACTGACCAGTTGCATCCGCGATGCCCTGGATGCCTGCGGCATGAGCCGCGCCCTGGTCCTGCTGAGCGATAAAACCCAGACCCGCCTGCTCACTCAGCAAACCGTCGGCCTGCCCAAGGAGGCTCAGGCGCTGACCCTCGACCCCGCCAACAGCCAGGTGCTCAAGCGCCTGCTGGCGCAACCAGGGCAATTACGCCTGAGCCCGGAAAACATTGCCCAGTTTTCCGCACTCATGCCCGGCACCCTGAAAGCCTTGTTCCCCAGCGAACATATGCTGCTCCGCTCACTGGCCAACAACGGCAAAGTGGTCATGCTGCTGGTGGTCGACCAACAGGGCGCGCCGCTGAGCGACCCCTGCGTGCAGGCGTTCGGCAAGATCTCGCAATGCATCGAACGGGCGCTCGGCAGCTTTGCCAAACGCGGGCGCTAACCTTTCCGCTACAATTGGCCCCCTTATCATTTGGCTCGGAGGCCATGCATGTCTGCCTTCTCTGGTTTGCCCCTGGTCCTCGAACCCGCTGACCTCGCCCCGCGCCTGCAGGCGCCGGAGCTGATTCTGGTCGATCTCACCAGCGCCGCCCGCTACGCCGAAGGCCATCTGCCTGGCGCACGCTTCGTCGACCCGAAACGCACCCAACTGGGCCAACCTCCTGCCCCCGGCCTGCTGCCGGAGCCGGCACAGCTGCAAGCCCTGTTCGCCGAACTGGGGCATAACCCCGACGCGGTGTATGTGGTGTATGACGACGAAGGCGGCGGCTGGGCCGGGCGATTTATCTGGCTGCTGGATGTAATTAGCCACACCAAGTATCACTACCTCGATGGCGGCCTCCTGGCCTGGCAGGCCGAGCAGCGCGAGCTGAGCACTGTGCTACCGGCGGCCACCCCGCAGACACCGGTGGCGATCCAGATCCACGACGCGCCGACCGCCACCCGCGAGTACCTGCAAAGCCGGCTCGGCAGCGCCGACCTGGCCATCTGGGATGCCCGCGGCCCGGCCGAATACCGCGGCGAAAAAGTGCTCACCGCCCGCGGCGGCCATATCCCCGGTGCCGTGAACTTCGAATGGACCGCCGGCATGGACCAGGCTCGCGCCCTGCGCATTCGCCAGGACATGCCCGCCATTCTGGAAAGCCTGGGCATCAGCAAGGACAAAGAAATCATCACCCATTGCCAAACCCATCACCGCTCCGGCTTCACCTACCTGGTGGCCAAGGCGTTGGGCTATCCACGGGTCAAGGCGTACGCTGGCTCCTGGGGTGAGTGGGGCAACCTCCCGGATACGCCAATCGAGGTCTGATCCTCGGCTCGGCCACCTCTTCAACGTTTAAGGACCACCATGAAAGATCGTCTGTTTATCCTCAGCCAGTACCTGCTGCCCCATCACCTGCTGTCGCGCCTGATCGGCTGCATCGCCGAATGCCGTGCGAGCTGGCTGAAAAATCCGCTGATCAACTGGTTCGTCAAACAGTACCAAGTGGATATGAGCCAAGCGCAGGTCGAAGACCCGACCGCCTACGAAAACTTCAACGCCTTCTTCACCCGCGCGCTCAAAGACGGTGCCCGGCCGCTGGACGAAACCCCTGGCGCAGTGCTGTGCCCGGCCGACGGCGCGATCAGCCAGCTGGGTGCCATCGAACATGGCCGCCTGTTCCAGGCCAAGGGCCACAGCTTCAGCGCCGTGGAACTGCTCGGCGGCGACAGCGAACGCGCAGCACCTTTTATGGGCGGTGAGTTCGCCACTATCTATCTGTCGCCCAAGGATTACCACCGCGTGCATATGCCCCTGGCCGGCACCCTGAAAGAAATGGTGTATGTGCCGGGTCGCCTGTTCTCGGTCAACCAGACCACCGCCGAAAACGTGCCAGAGCTGTTCGCGCGCAACGAGCGCCTGGTGTGCCTGTTCGACACCGAACGCGGTCCGATGGCCGTGGTGTTGGTGGGCGCGATGATAGTCGCCGCCATCGAAACCGTGTGGGCCGGGCAAGTCGCACCGCCAGCCCGCCTGCTGAAAACCACCCGCTATGACGCCGCTGCACGCGGGCCGATCGAGCTGGCCAAGGGTGCCGAACTGGGCCGTTTCAAATTGGGCTCCACGGCCATCGTGCTGTTTGGCCCGAACCAGGTGAAGTGGGCTGAGCATATGGTCGCCGGCAGCGCCACCCGCATGGGCGAGCGTTTGGGCGACGCACGCTGATGGCGGCAATCCGCTGCTCAGCTGCAGCGGATGATTTGCAGCCCCGTTGAACGTCCACCTCGACGCTGGGGTCTCAAGCAGAAGAAACCGCGCTCGATCAAGGCAAAATGCCATCTTTGCCATACCCTCGATTGGCTGCGGGTATGGCAAGATGCTGCTAGAGTTCGAAAAACCAGACATTCAGATCGACTCGCCACGCCCCCGTGCGCAGGAGTGTCCAGCCAGATGGATTACGAGTTACATGGATAAACAGAATCCCCACCTGCTGCTACGTGTACCCACGCCAAACCAGCAGAAGCTATCGTTCTGTGACTCCAGCCCTCGCGATCTGAAGCGGTGGATCGCCGGCCTGCCGAAAGCCAATCTCGGCGAAACGGCCCGCCAGCTTTATCAATCCCTGGTCGAAGTCAATCAACTGATCACCCCAGCCGAAAACCGTATGCAGCTGCTCGAGCTGTTGCGCGCCGAAGTCTATTTCGTCTGCAAGCATCTGGAACGTCACTTCCTCAACCAGGCCATTGTCCTGGATGAGCGTCCACGCAAAGTCGCCAACCTGTGCCAGGCCCTGGAAAACCACCTGGCCGCCGGCTACAAGCTGATCGTCGCCCAGGAAGCACCGCGCAATGTGCGCGAGCGCAACCAGCTGCAACTGCTCACCATCGCCATCCAGCGTGCTGCCCATTGCCTGTGCGGACCGCTGATTCGTGCCAGTCAGTTGTATTGCCCGGTTCCCGAAGGCCTGTGGCTGGAGCTGCACAAGCTCTACCAGATCGCCCAGAACAGCGCGCTGCAAACCATCGTCGTACGCGATGACATGGCCCTGCACACCAAAGGCCTGAGTGTTGAACAGACCTACCTGATCGCCCTGCTGCTGGGCTGCGCCCGCACCAACCAGATGCGCCAGAGTGGCATCGCACGGCTTTCCGAAGTGCTCGGCTCGTGGAGCAGCCTGGTCCACCTGCAAGCGGCCGACGAGCCAGGCAGTCTGTTCGCCATTCCGTCCCAGGTCGATGGTCCGCCGCGCTACAAGTCGTTGTACCAAGAGAATGAGCTGCACAACCTGCTGGGTATCGACCCTCAGCCGCTGGTCGATGCGATCAAGGAACACCTGCTGATGCCAGCAGAGAGCCGCAGCGAATCGCGCCTGCTGATTCCCGAAGGCATGAGCATCGACCTGCTGCAGCATCTGAGTTCAGCCTGGGGCGATATCGCCGAGCGCACCTTTCAACGCAACGCCGGCCAGGGCAGCCTGACCCTGTGCCTGGGCATGAGCGCCCTGCACTACTTCCTGGCCGGCAGCAAGCCGTTCAACGAAGTGCTTATGCGCCCGGAAGAACGCCAGACCGCCAGCTTCAAAGCGATCAATGCCGATGCCAAGGACATCTGGCGCAACGCCTTCGACGCCCAGGCCATGGACTGGAACGGCGGCCTGCCCCATGAAGAAATCCAGTACCAGAGCCCGCTCAGCGAGGCCGAGGCCGGCAGCACCAGCTCGGGCGAAAACAACTACCCGACCTTCGAACTGGCCATCGTCAACCATAGCCCCGGTGGATACTGCCTGAGCTGGCCGAAAGAGGTGCCCAACCAGTTGCAGGCCGGCGAGCTGCTTGGCGTGCAGGATTCCCCCGAACAAAGCTGGAGCGTTGCCCTGGTGCGCTGGATTCGCCAGGTCCGTGGTGGCGGCACGCAGATGGGCATCGAACTGATTGCCCCGCACGCCCAACCGTGCGGCCTGCAGTTGCTGCGCAAAGCCGACCAGAACAGTCAGTACCTGCGGGCCTTGCTGCTTCCGGAAATCAGCGCAATTTCCCGTCCGGCCACCTTGATCACCGCCCGCCTGCCGTTCCAGGAAGGCAATAAAGTGCAGATAAATCTGAACGGCGATGAACGCCGGGCCGTGCTGAGCCGTAAACAAACCAGCACCGGCAGTTTCAACCAGTTCGAATACCGCGCGGTTGAGCAGGCACCCTCAGAACAAGGGAAACCGGTCACACCGCAGAAGAACCAGGGTGCGAGCGGCGAGGAAGACTTTGACTCACTTTGGAAGTCACTGTAGATTGCCCCGCACACCCCCTTTTGTCGCCTTTTCGCGCCCGCTCGGCGCAGTCTAAGCACACGCCATGGCCATCGAAAAGAAAACCATCCGGCTGCTGATTCTCGAGGACTCGCAGAACGAGGCCGAGCGTCTCGTCAGCCTGTTCCGCAATGCCGGTCGCGCTACCCGCGTGCATCGTCTTACCTCCAGTGACGACCTGGCGACAGCCCTGCAGCAAAGCTGGGACCTGCTGATCGCCGCGCCGAGCAGTGAAAACCTTGACCCCAGCGAAGCGATCAATGCGATCCGCCGTCAGGCCAAAGATATTCCGCTGATTCAGCTGACCGCCGACAACGATCCCGACGCCATCACCGAAGCCCTGGCCCTGGGTGCCCAGGATGCCCTGCCGCAAGGCGAGGACGAGCGTCTGATTCTGGTGGCCAATCGTGAACTGGCCAACCTTGAGGAACGTCGCGGCCGCCGCACCGCCGAAATCGCCCTGCGCGAAGCGGAGAAGCGCTGCCAGTTGCTGCTCGACAGCTCGGTGGACGCCATCACCTATGTCCACGACGGCATGCATATCTATGCCAACCGCGCGTACCTGAAGCTGTTCGATTACGAGGACGCCGACGAACTCGAAGGCATGCCGATGATCGACCTGATCGCCAGCTGCGATCACAGCAACTTCAAGGATTTCCTGAAGAACTACCAGAGCGCCGAAGGCAGTGCCGAACTGACCTGCAGCGGGATCAAGGCCAACGGCCAGACCTTCCCGGCGCGCATGAGCTTCTCGCCAGCCACCTACGACAGCGAGCCCTGCATCCAGGTGGTGATCCGCGCCGAAAGCGGCAACGCCGAATTGGAAGAAAAGCTGCGGGAAATCAGCAGCCAGGACCTGGTCACCGGCCTGTTCAACCGCAGCCATTTCCTTGAATTGATGGACGCCGCTGCCGAACGCGCGGTGAACGCCGGGCAACCGGCCACGCTCAGTTATATCCGCGTCGACCGCTACAGCAATCTGCTGGCCGAAACCGGCCTGGCGGGCATTGATTTGCTGCTCACCGACCTCGCCAACCTGTTGCGCCAACACTTCAGTGACGATGCCCAACTGGCCCGTTTCGGTGACGACGTGTTCGCCGTGCTGCAACCGGGCAAGACGCCGGAGCAGGCGCAGGACGAGCTCGCCGCGCTGCTGAAGAAAGTCGAAGGGCATATGTTCGACGTCAGCGGCCGTACCGTGCAGACCAGCCTGTCCATCGGTGTTGCCGGGCTCAACGAAAAGACCCCCAACGCTCAGGAAGTGGTCGACCGCGCGCACCGCTGCGCCGACGAACTGGGCGATGGCAACGGCATCAAGCTATACAACCCGGCCCAGGAACTGGCTGCCGCCGCCAACCGCGGCAGCATTGTCGCCATGGTTCAGCAGGCCCTGGAAAACAACAGCTTCCGCCTGTTGTTCCAGCCGATCATCAGCCTGCGCGGCGACAGCAACGAGCACTACGAAGTGCTGTTGCGCATGCTCAACCCGCAAGGCGTCGAAGTGCCACCCGGCGAGTTCCTCGAAGCCGCTCGCGAAGCCGGTATGGCGGAGAAGATCGACCGCTGGGTGATCCTCAACTCGATCAAACTGCTCGCCGACCACCGTTCCAAAGGCCACAACACCTGCCTGTTCGTGCACCTGTCGAATGCCAGCGTGCAGGACCAGACGCTGCTGCCATGGCTGAGCGTCGCCCTCAAGGCCGCGCGCCTGCCGTCAGACTCTCTGGCCTTCCAGCTCAGCGAGCCGGATGCCACCACCTACCTGAAGCAGGCCAAAGCGCTGACCCAAGGCCTGGCGGAGCTGCACTGCAAAGTAGCCCTGAGCCAGTTCGGCTGCGCGCTGAACCCGTTCAACACGCTCAAGCACCTGAACGTCGATTTCGTCAAAGTGGACGGTTCTTTCTCCCAGGACCTGAGCAGTGCCGAATCCCAGGAAGCGCTGAAAACCCTGCTCAGCAGCCTGCATGCGCAAGCCAAGCTGACCATCGTGCCGTTCGTGGAAAGCGCCAGCGTGCTGGCGACCTTGTGGCAGGCCGGGGTGAATTACATCCAGGGTTACTACCTGCAGGGGCCAAGTCAGTCGATGGACTACGACTTCGCTGCCGGCGACGAGTAACAGCTAAAAGCATCGCGGCTAAAACCGCTCCTACGAGACCGCACAATCCGTAGGAGCGGCTTTAGCCGCGATGCTCTTGATCTAAAATCGGCCACAAAAAAGGCACCCCGCGGGGTGCCTTTTTCATTGCAGCGAAGCTTAGTGCTGGGCAGCGCCCGCGCCTTCGGCTTGCATGCGCGCCAGTTCCTGGGCGTACAGGGCATCGAAGTTCACCGGAGCCAGCATCAGCGCCGGGAACGAGCCACGGACCACCAGGCTGTCCAGGGTTTCGCGGGCGTACGGGAACAGGATGTTCGGGCAGAACGCGCCGAGGGTGTGGCTCATGGACGCAGCGTCCAGGCCCTTGATCAGGAAGATGCCCGCTTGCTGCACTTCAGCGATAAAAGCGGTTTCTTCGCCGGTCTTGACGGTAACCGACAGGGTCAGAACCACTTCATGGAAGTCGCCTTCCAGAGCTTTCTGACGGGTGTTGAGGTCCATGGCAACGCTTGGAGCCCATTCCTGGCGGAAGATTTCCGGGCTTTTCGGTGCTTCGAACGACAGGTCGCGCACGTAGATGCGTTGCAGGGAGAATTGCGGGTTTTCAGCGCCTTGAGCAGCGCCTTCATTGGTCACTTGGTCAGTCATAAGCAAAAACCTTCTTATCGTTAAAGTGGGTAAAAACTCAGCCCTTGAGCAACGCGTCCAACTTGCCGGCGCGTTCCAAGGCATAAAGGTCATCGCAGCCCCCCACGTGGGTGGCGCCGATCCAGATCTGCGGCACCGAGGTAGCGTGGGCTTTGCGGGTCATTTCAGCGCGCACGTCGGGCTTGCCGTCGACGCTGATTTCCTCGAAGGCTACACCTTTGTGGGTGAGCAATTGTTTGGCGCGGATGCAGTACGGACACCAGGCGCTGGAATAGACGACGACAGCAGGCATGTCACTTCACCACTGGCAGGCTTTCACCGCGCCAGCTGGACATCCCGCCAGACAGCTTGGCGGCGTTGAAACCGATTTTCTTCAAGTCGCGGCTGACGGCACCGGCCTGCTGGCCCAGAGCGTCGACCACGATGATGGTTTTCGCCTTGTGCTTCTCCAGCTCGGCAACGCGGCTGGCGACTTTGTCGTAGGGGATGTTCAGGGCGCCGACGATATGCCCGGCGGCGAAATCTTTGTTGGCGCGCACGTCGAGGACGATGCCTTCGTCGCGGTTGACCAGCGCGGTCAGCTCGCGGGTGCTGAGGCTGGCCCCGCCTTTGCTCAGCTCGGTGAAGATCAGCGCTGCCAGCAGCACTGCGAAAATACCGCTGAGCACATAGTGGTTAGTAGCAAATTCAATCAGGTGAGCGAGCATCAATAAGTTCCAGAACGGCAAAATGTCGGCCAGTATACACAGCCCCCAAGGGCGGCCAAACCCCGTCCAGCGGTGACGCCGCCCCTCATTCGCTTTAAAATGCCGAACCTTTTCGGCCTGTCGGAAAACTAATACGCGGGTGAACATTCCTTCACCGTGTTTTTCGCAGGTCCAACCTCGATCTCCCATTGCCAAAAGCGAGCCGGATAATGACTGCCACGCCCAAACCACTGGTGCTAATCATCCTCGATGGCTTCGGTCACAGTGACAGCCCCGAATCCAACGCCATCTACGCCGCCAATACCCCCGTCTACGACCATCTGCGCGCCACCCAGCCCAACGGCCTGATTTCCGGCAGCGGCATGGACGTGGGCCTGCCCGACGGGCAGATGGGCAACTCCGAAGTTGGCCATATGAACCTCGGTGCCGGCCGCGTGGTGTACCAGGACTTCACCCGGGTGACCAAAGCCATCCGCGACGGCGAGTTCTTCAGCAATCCGGCCATCGTGACCGCCGTCGATAAAGCTGTAAGCGCTGGCAAGGCCGTGCATATCCTCGGCCTGCTCTCCGACGGCGGCGTGCACAGCCACCAGGACCACCTGGTCGCCATGGCCGAACTGGCCGCGCAACGGGGTGCCGAAAACATCTACCTGCACGCCTTCCTCGACGGCCGCGACACCCCGCCGAAAAGCGCCCAGCCATCCTTGCAACTGCTGGACGACACCTTCGCCAAGCTCGGCAAGGGCCGCACCGCGACCATCATCGGCCGCTACTTCGCCATGGATCGCGACAATCGCTGGGACCGCGTTGAGCAGGCCTATAGCCTGATCGTCGACAGCAAGGCCGAATTCACCGCCGATAACGCCCAGGCCGCCCTGGAAGCTGCCTATGCCCGTGGCGAGAGCGACGAATTCGTCAAAGCCACGCGCATTGGTGCTCCCGCCAAGGTCGAAGACGGCGACGCCGTGATCTTTATGAACTTCCGCGCCGACCGCGCCCGCGAACTGACCCGCGCCTTCGTCGAGCCCGACTTCGCCGACTTCGCCCGTGCCCGCGCCCCGCAACTGGCCGGCTTTGTCATGCTCACCCAGTACGCAGCCAGCATTAAAGCGCCCATCGCCTTTGCCGCCAGCAGCCTGGACAACGTGCTCGGCGAATACCTGGCGAAAAACGGCAAAACCCAGCTGCGCATCGCCGAAACCGAGAAATACGCCCACGTCACCTTCTTCTTCTCCGGGGGCCGCGAAGAGCCGTTCGAAGGCGAAGAACGCATTCTGATCCCCTCGCCAAAAGTCGCCACCTATGACCTGCAGCCGGAAATGAACGCCCCCATCGTCACCGACCGCATCGTCGAAGCCATCGAGCAGCAGCGCTACGACGTGATCGTGGTCAACTACGCCAATGGCGACATGGTTGGCCACACCGGCGTGTTCTCGGCGGCTGTGAAGGCCGTTGAATGCCTGGACGAATGCGTTGGCCGTATCGTCGCCGCGCTGGACAAAGTCGGCGGCGAAGCGCTGATCACCGCCGACCATGGCAACGTCGAGCAAATGGAAGACGAAAGCACGGGCCAAGCGCACACCGCGCATACCTGTGAGCCGGTACCTTTTATCTACGTGGGTAAACGTGCGCTGAAGATCCGCGATGGCGGCGTACTGGCCGACGTGGCACCGACCATGCTGAAATTGCTGGGATTGCCGAAGCCAGCGGAAATGACCGGCGAGAGCATCGTTATCCTGGATTGACCAATCCAGATCAAAAGCATCGCGGCTAAAGCCCCTCCCACAAGGAAATACGTTCCCTTGTGGGAGGGGCTTTAGCCGCGAGTTTTTGAAGGTGGGTCAGGCTACGCGCATATAAAAAAACCGGGCTCTTTCGCCCGGTTTTTTTATGCCTCAAGCACTGATCAATGCTTGGTCTCATCACTGGCCTTCTTGGCCAGGTAATGGGCGAACAGTTGGTTGGCGTTGCCCAGAGAGGTCAGGTGAGCGTAGATCCAACCGAGCATGCCTGAGCGGTGCAGTTCCAGCACATGTTCGTCGGCCAGGGTAAGGAACTTCTCTTCGTCCACGGCGAGGAAATCGCTCAGAACAAACGATTCACCACTGCCATGACTCAGTTTCAGGCTACGCGGCGCCAGCAACTCCAGCTCATTGAGCTTGGCGACGAAGCGGCGGGTGCGCTCCATTTCGGCGGTGAAGTTCTGTAGGAAATGAATCATCTCTTCCAGGAATTCGCTGTTCTGCCCTTCGGCGGTGAACAGCTCGCGACCTTGTTCTTCGTTCCAGCCTGGATAGGCGGAGTCGAAGCACACGGTGAAGTTCTCGGCTCCGTCCTGGGCCAGGACAAACGGATAACGACGGACAAAGGCGGGAATATAGGTATTTTCGGCCCATTGCTGATCAGCGCCAACGTAGCCGTTGTGGCCCTCTTTCAGGCCGAGCAAGGCAATCGGCATGGCCGCTGCGCCTTCACCGATAAATACGATGGGGTAGTGACGGGAGGCCTGGAAGAACTCCAGACCGGCCAGTGGCACCAGGTGGGTGCCGGCGGCGAATTCGCTGTTGTTGATACCGGCGAGTTTCAGCGACTTGTGTTCGTCGCGGTTCAGCGCCTTGATTTCTTTGTAAAGCAACAAGGTGGTCATCTACAAAAACTCCTGAAAATTGGACGTAACGAATAACCAGAGGGCCAGGACAGCAAAAGCTGGGTATAGCAAAGCGGACGGCAGGGTCGCAGCAACGCCGGGCACTGCCAACCGACCCGGACCACTCTCAGAAATGCCTTACGTAGATTGCAGCTGACCTAAAGATCGCCCAGCAGCGCGCGGCGGTTGTGGTTACAGCGCGCGCTGCTGCAGCCAGCTGAGGAAGTTGCTTTCGCTCAGTGGCGGGCTGAAGTAGAAGCCCTGGCCCAGGGCGCAGTCGAGGTCGCGCAGGCTGTGGTATTGGGCGGCGGTTTCGATGCCTTCGGCGACGCATTCCAGACCAAGGTTGCGCGAGATCATCAGGATGGTTTCCACCAGCATCAGGCCATTGGCGTCGTCCGGCAGGTCGTTGACGAAGCTGCGGTCGACTTTCAGACGATCCAGCGGCAAGCGCTTGAGGTAGGTCAGCGAGGAGTAGCCGGTACCGAAGTCATCGATGGCAAAGCGCACCCCCAGGGCCTTGAGGGCCTGCATGGCGGCGATGCATTGGTCGACGTCTTCGAGCAATACGCCTTCGGTGATTTCCAGCTCCAGCACCCTGGCTGGCAGGTTGTGCCGTTGCAGGCAATCCGCCACCCGCTGCACCACATCGAACTGGCGCAGCTCATGGGGGCTGAGGTTGACCGCCAGCACCAACTCCGGCCAGCGCCAATGCCAGCGCGCCAGCGCCGCGCAGGCTTCGTCCAGCACCCAGGCACCGATATCGAGGATCAGCCCGGTCTCTTCGGCCAGAGGGATGAACTGTGCCGGGGGAATTTCGCCGCGCTCGGGGTGCGTCCAGCGCAGCAACACCTCGGCACCCACCACCTGGCCGCTGATCAGATCCAGTTGCGGCTGGAAGGCCAGGTGCAGTTGGTCGCGGGCCAGGGCCTGGCGCAACTCGCCCTGCAGTTGCAGGCGCTGGTCGATGGCCGCCTGCATGGCCGGGGCGAAGAAGTGCAAGGCATTACGCCCGCCGCGCTTGGCCCGGTACATGGCGGTGTCGGCCTGTTTCAGCACATCGGCGGCACCCTGCTCGCCCACCGGGTGCAGGGCGATGCCGATACTGGCGCTGATCGACAGTTCATGGCCGTCGATCTGGTAGCTGCCGAGCAGGCTCTGCAGCAGTTTTTCGCCGACATCGGCGGCGTGTTCACCGGCCACTTCCGGGTTGTCGCCGATGCTTTCCAGCAGCACCACAAACTCATCACCGCCCAGACGCGCCAGGGTGTCTTCGGCGCGCAAGCAACCGGCCAGGCGGGTGGTGACTTCGCGCAGCAAGGCATCGCCGACCGGGTGACCAAGGCTGTCGTTAACGGTTTTGAAGTGGTCGAGATCGATAAACAGCAAGGCACCAAACGAGCTGTCGCGCACTTCACGAGTCATCGCATGTTGCAGGCGATCGAGCAGCAGGCGGCGGTTGGGCAGCCCGGTGAGCTCATCGCTGTAGGCCAGGCGTTCGATTTCGCGCTGATAGCGTTGGCGCTCGGAAATATCGGTGACGCTGGCGCGAATCAGTTTTTGCTCGCCGGGCATGCGCACCAGGCGCACTTCACAGGGCAACTGGCGCCCAGCGCTGTCGCGGTGCAGCCACTCGAACACCGGCGCAGCGCCTTCCAGAGCCGCCGTGGTGTAGCCCATGCCGGCTTGCGCGGAGGGGCGGCCGTCCGCCTGGCGTAGCGGGCTGAGGTCCACCGGGCGACGGCCGATCAACTCCTCGCGACTGAGCTTGAACAGGCGCTCGGCGTTTTCGTTGACGTCCACCAGGCCACCCTCTTCGGTGAACAGCAGGATCGCCTCCGGGGCGTGCTCCACCAGAGTGCGGTAGCGCGCCTCGGCCTCGAAACGTGCGGTGATGTCTTCGATCAGCGCCAGGCAGGCTTCCAGATGGCCCTGTGGATCGCGCACGGCGCGCAGGCTCAGACGGGTGTAGATCACGCTGCCATCGGCACGCAGAAAACGCTTCTCCAGTTCGTAATCGTCGCGCTCACCGAGGGCCACGCTTTCGAACAGTGGCTGCTCGATCAGCAGGTCGTCGGCATGGGTGAGCTGGGCCCAGCCACCGGCACGCAGTTGGTCGCGGCCGCGGCCGAGGATCTGGCAGAGTTTGCTGTTGACCTCCATCCACATGCCTTGCGGGCTGATCATCGCCATGCCAATCAGCGGTGCCTCGAAGAACAGCCGCAGCCATTCGTCGCGCTCGCGCAGTTGCTGCTCGGCCAGCTTGCGCGCGGAAATATCCTGGATGGCACCGTAGATGCGAATCACCCGGCCATCGTCCTGCTCGGTAAGGCCCTTGATCCGCAGAAACCGCGGATTGCCGCGTGCGGTGATCAGGCGCACTTCGACATCGAAGGGCCGGCCATCGCGCATGGTGTCGGTCATGGTGCGCTGGGCGGTGGCCTGGCCTTCCTTGTCCAGATAACTGACGGCCTGGTTGAAGTCCGGGGTGGCACCGGAGGGGTCCAGCTCAAACAGGCGGAAGCAGCCTTCGCTCCAGAACATGCTCAGCCCAGGCACTTCCAGCACCCAGCCGCCGATGTCGGCAATCGCCTCGGTTTGCGACAGCAGATGGGCCTGGCGCAACAGTTCTTCACGGCGCGAAGCGATTTCGCCAGCCAGGCGCTCACGCGAGGTGACGTCGTTTTGCAGGGCGATGTAATGGCTGATGCCCTGGTCATCGCGCAGCGGCGACAGGGTGATTTCGTTCCAGAACGGCGTGCCGTTCTTGCGGTAATTGCGCATCACCACCTGCGCGGCATCGCCCCGCTGCAGCGCTGTGCGCATCTGATGGCGGCCGCCTTGCTGGCGCTCTTGGCCTTGCAGGAAGCGGCAGTTGCGCCCCAGTGCCTCGCTACGTTGGTAGCCGGTGATACGTTCGAACATCGGGTTGCAGTAGATCAGCGGCAAATCATCCTGACGCGCATCGGCAATCGAGATGCCCAGCGGGCTGGCTTCCAGGGCCTGGTTGGCCAGCGCCAGTTGCTGCTGCATTTGCGCGCTACGGCCGAGGGCCAGGCGCAAATCGCTGAGGCTGCGGCCAATCAGCAAGGTGGCGACCATCAGCAGCAAGACGCTCAGGTGCAGTTCGGTCACCGGGTTAGCCGACGCGGTCGACGCGCCCTGGCTACCGGGAATCAGCGGCAGCAGCAAAATCACCAGGCTGCTCAGCACCGCACCGCACAAGGCCCCCGGATAACCCCAGAGCATCGCCAGGCTGAGCATCACCACACCGAGGATCGGTAAAGTCAGTTGCACCGGCAGCACATCCAGCAACAGCGGCAGCCCCAGCAGCAGCCCGACCAATACCCACCAGGGCGGCAGACGGCGCAGCGGTTCGGCGAGAACCAGCGCCGTGTTGTCCACTGGCATCACCCAGCCACGCCGGCGCAGATACACCGTCAGGTAACTGAGCAGAGGCGTGGCTATCACCAGGGTACTGAAGCTGTCGGCCAGCCACATGGTCAGGCTGGCCAGGGCCCAGTCACCTCGGGGCGGTTGCCCGGCGATAAACAGCCCGACCTGCACCAGCAGCGCCAGCAACGACACCGGCACCAACACGCCGAGCAACAGGTAACGGATCAGATGGCTGAGGTCGGGCAAGGCAAAATCGAACTGGTGCCGCCTCAGCAGTAACCAGCCGGCCGCCGAGCTGAGGGTTTCCGGCAGGCCGAACAGCGGCCCCCAGTGCCAATCCAGCCCCCACAGCGGCGCACTGAGGGCGGCGTTGAGGTAAATCGCCAGCAGCACCCGCGGCCCCCACCAATAGGTGAACACCAGCCCCAGGGCGAACGGCAGGTACCACAGCGCCATGCCCGCGGTGAATTGGGTGAACAGCGAACACCAGGTCGCCAGATGCAACAGGGGTAGCGGCAGCCACCATGTCCACTTCGGGGGATGATTGAAAACAGCCAGCATGCGGACCTCGGGACAAGACGCTGGCATAGCATAGAACGTTACGGCGTCTGTGCTGCTGTTTTGCCAGTATCTGTCGGACGCCGGAAGATCAAAAAGTCGAGGCTGAATCAGCTGCCCGCCGCCAAGAGATTCGCACCTCTGCCCTCAATCTGCGCACCTGGACCCCAGCCCGCGCCGGGATGACGGTGAAAGGTGCAAAAAAAACCGTCGTCCCAGCGCAGGCTGGGACCCAGAATCTCGCAGAAATACGACTGGCGTTCGGACGAACGAGGAGCGCCCGACATTGAAACTATCGAGGCCGAATCGGATGGCCGCCCCCTATCCTGCAGGGGTCGCACTTCCGCCTTTGCATCTGCCCACCTGAACCCCAGCCTGCGCCGGGATGACGGTGAAAGGTGCAAAAAACCCCCGTCGTCCCAGCGCAGGCTGGGACCCAGAATCTCGCAGAAATACGACGGGCGTTCGGACGAACGAGGAGCGCCCGACATTGAAACTATCGAGGCTGAATCGGATGGCAGCCCCCCTCTCCTGCCGGGGCCGCACTTCCGCCTTTGCATCTGCCCACCTGGACCCCAGCCCGCGCCGGGATGACGGTGAAAGGTGCAAAAAAACCGTCGTCCCAGCGCAGGCTGGGACCCAGAATCTCGCAGAAATACGACTGGCGTTCGGACGAACGAGGAGCGCCCGACATTGAAACTA
>NZ_JBSRZF010000031.1:0-38006 GCF_054057335.1 Pseudomonas sp. TE3786 | reverse complement strand
GCCCTGAAATACAAAACGCCCGATGCGGTGCATCGGGCGCTCTGAGGTGCGGGGCATGACCTGAAAGGGTGTAAACCTATTTCAGGACTGGACAGTCGATTAATAAATCTGCTCCCTTTTCATACAACTTGTTCCTTACTCACCGGGACGGATAAAACCCGTCCCGGCTTAAAAGCTCCCACTCAGCAACAACCCATCCTAAAGAATATCGTCCACCACCCCCCCATCCACTCGCAGCGCCGCGCCACTGGTGGCGGAGGCTTGGGTGGAGCAGAGGTAGACGACCATATTGGCCACTTCCTCTACCGTTGCGGCGCGCTGGATCAGGGAGGTGGGGCGGTGTTTCATGACGAATTCGGCGGCGACGGCTTCGAGGGTTTTGCCGGTTTTGGCGCGTTCGCTTTCGAGCATTACGGCCAGGCCATCGGAGAGGGTCGGCCCCGGCAGTACGCTGTTGACGGTCACACCGCTGCCGGCCACGCGTTTGGCCAGGCCGCGGGATAGGGACAGTTGCGCGGTTTTGGTGACGCCGTAGTGGACCATGTCGGCGGGGATATTGCGGCCGGATTCCGAGGAGATAAAGACCACCCTGCCCCAGCCGCTGTTGACCATCGCCGGCACCAGGGCGCGGCTCAGCCGTACGCCGGACATCACGTTGGTTTGCCAGTAGGTTTCCCAGCACTCGTCGTCGGTTTCGAAGAAGTCCACCAGGCCATAAATGCCGGCGTTGTTGACCAGAATATCCACGGGCGGCAGCGCGGCGAGCAGTGTGTCGGCGCCGGCGGCATCGCCAAGGTCGGCGGCGACGCCAGTCAGGGTGGATTGCGGCGCGGCTTCGCGCAGGCGCGCCAGGGCTTTTTGCACCGAGCTGTCGCTGCGGCCGTTGAGGATTACGGTGGCACCGCTTAACGCCAGGCCTTGGGCGATGGCGAAACCGATACCGCCGGTGGAGGCAGTGACCAGAGCGGTTTTGCCCGCCAGATTGATATGCATGGCTTATCTCCTTTTACGCGAAGGTTGGGTTTGATCGCTGCAAAGCGTAGTCGGCAAAAACGCAGTGGATAAAACCAACCTTGGGTTTCAACGCGATTTGGCGGCATTGATCCTTCGCGACGGCCCGCCCGAGCCGACAGATTTCCCTCGTTTCCCTGGCCTACAGTGCACCGTCGCTGAATGTCCAGCGATGCCGGTTTGGTCGCCGGGCTGCCTAGGCGCACAAGCGTCTGCTATAAGGGTTAGGCGTTTTTTTTCGCCTGCTTTATGGCGGTTGTGCGCGGGACACCTTCGGGTGTGCCGGTTCCTATGCCCGGTCGACCAACCTGCGTACAACTGCCTCCTTTTGCTTGGTCGCAAAGGGAGGTGGTAACTCAATCGCATAGGAGATCTACCGCTATGAACGAAGCAACCGCAGTAACCACCCGCCAACTCTTCGACTATCTGGACAGCGCTCCGCTGTTTTCCGTTAATCCCGGCGTACCTGTCGAAGATGCTCTGGAGCGCGCCGCCGACCTGATGCTGTATGTCGAAACGCTGGCAGCGTCTGATGCCTTTACCAATAAGGTGCTGGAGTCAGCCGTTATTCAAACCCTGAGTGAAATGGCCAACGCGCTGGTCAACGCCACCAAGAAGGGGGAAGACAAGGCCAAGGCTTGATGGCGACTAGCACGCTGTGAAAGGGCCGCTGATGCGGCCCTTTTTGTGCCCCACCGAACTGGGTAACGCCGGGGGTCCCACGTTTGTGCGCATGGCCGTTGCAGTATGCTTGCCGCTCGATGATTTTTTGTAGAGGTGAGCTGTGGCCAGAATGACCTTTGCGTACGCGTGCGCCCGCCTGAAGGAGTACTTCTACCCCAGGGGCTTTGAGGCGGTGTTAGCGACGCCCGAGGCGATGGACGTGCGCCTGTTCGATAAGAAAACCGGTGAGGATTTCGCCGTCGTCGCCGGGTTGTCCTGGAGCGCCACCAGCACCGAGGAAGACCTGGTCGATATCATCGAGGCAATAGAAGAAGAACTGCATGTGCAGGAGTTTGTGCATGTGCCAAAGGCGGGCGACTCCGGCTCCGATGAGTAGCGGCACCGGGGGCATTTGAGGTGGGGCGGCGCAATGCCGCCCTTCCCGTTTCAGGGGTTACTTGGGTTCCGATTTGCCGTCATAGCGTGCGCGCCATTTATCCAGCACGGCGGCGCGCTGGGCACCGGCTTTGTCGAAGTCGACGGTGATCAGCCGGTCGTAGTAAGCGTCCGGCATTTCCTTCAGTTTGACGTTGAACTCCGGGCGAGCCAGGGCGGCGGCGTTGGGTTGGTAGAGCAGGAAGGCTTGCTCGCTGACGGCGAAGTCTTCGAGTTTTTTCGCGGCGTCCAGGTTCTTGCTACCTTTGATCAGCGCCACCGAGTTGATGTCCAGGCCCAGGCCTTCGCTGGGCAACACGATTTCCAGCGGTGCGCCCTGGCGCTTGAGGGTAACGGCGCGGAAGTCGAGGGAAATGCCGATCGGGTATTCCCCCATGGCCGCCTGGGTGCAGGGCTTGGAGCCGGAGTGGGTGTACTGGCCGATATTGGCGTGCAGCTTGTCCATAAAGGCCCAGCCTTTGTCTTCGCCCATGATTTGCAGCCAGGCGTTTACCGCCGAGTAGCCAGTGCCGGAGGACGCCGGGTTGGGCATTACGATTTTGCCTTTGTACTCGGGCTTGGTGAGGTCTTCCCAACTGGTGGGGATCGGCAGGTTCTGCTTTTTCGCTTCGGCGGCATTTACGCAGATGGCGGTGGCCTCTACGCCGTTACCTACCCACAGCGGCGGGTTGCGGGTGTCGCGGAATTTGCTGTCGATTTTGTCCAGGCCGGCCGGGGCGTAGGCCTCCAGCATGCCCTCTTTGCCCATCAAGGCCACGCTGGAGGCGTACAGGCCCCAGATCACGTCGGCACGCGGGTTGTCTTTTTCTGCCAGCAGCTTGGCGGTGATGATGCCGGTGGAGTCACGCACCCATTTGATTTCGATATCCGGGTATTTGGCTTCAAAGGCTTTTTTGTAGCCGGCCAGTTGTTCGTTTTCCATGGCCGTGTACACCGTCAGTTCGGTGCTGGCCATTGCGCTGCTGATCACGCCGAAGCTGAGCACAGTGGCGGCGAGTGTTTTCCAAGCGTTAGTCATCGTAAGCCTCTAGGTTTTCAGGGAAAGGAACGGCAGTTCAAACAGAGCCGCTACGCCAGTGCTGGGTACGCCGCAGCAGGCCACGGGAAACAACAAACAGCAGCAGCGAGACCAGCGCCGAGGTCAGCAGAATCAGGCTGGCCAGGGCGGCAGCGGCACCGACATTGCCGGAGTCGTCGAGGTTCAGCACCGCCACGGCGGCCAGCACGGTGTCGGGGCTGTAGAGGAAGATCAGGGCCGACACCGAGGTCATCGAGGAGACGAACAGGTAGCGAAATACCTCGATCAAGGCCGGCAGGCAGATGGGTACGGTGACCCGCCAGTAGGTGCTGGCCAGGGGCACTTTCAGCGACAGCGAGGCGGCCTCGATTTCGTCGTTGAGCTGACGCAGCGCGGTGGTGGCGGTCATTTGCGCTGGGGTGAGAAAGCGCATCACGCAGCACAGCACCATCAGGGCGATGCCGCCGTACATACCGCCCAGGGGGTTGCCGGGGTGGTTGAAGAAAAACACGTAGCCCAGGCCCATGACCAAACCCGGCACCGCCATCGGCAGCAGGCACAGCAGACGCAACACACCATCGAGCCAGCTGCCGCGGGTTTTCTCCAGCAGGTAGGCGCAGGTGAAGATCACCGGGGTGCCGATCAGCGCGGTCAGGCCGGCCAGGGTCAGGCTGTTGCGGTAGGCCAGCCAGCCGACGTCGCCGCTGGCTTCGAAGTCGTAATGACGCAGCGACAGCGACAGGTCGTAGGGCCAGAAGTTGATCAGCGAGGCACCCACGGCCACCAGTACCAGGCTCAGCAGCGCCAGGCCGATAGCGCCGGCGGCCAGCAATAGAATGCTGTCGCGCACGCGGTTGCGCGGTGCCACGTAGGTGGCGGCCTGGCTGCTCACCTGGCTACCGCGCAAGCGGCGCATCCAGGCATCCACGGCAAAACTGAGCAGCGCCGGCACCAGCAGGATGCTGCCGATCAACGCGCCTTCGGCAAACTTCTGCTGACCGACCACCGACTTGTAGGCCTCCATGGCCAGCACCTGGTAGTCGCCGCCGATGACTACGGGAATACCGAAGTTGGTGATGGTTTGGGTAAACACCAGACAGCAGGCGGCAAACACCGCGTAGCGGGTGCCGGGCCAGGTGACGGTGACAAAGGTTTTCCAGTGGCTGGCACCCATGCTGATGGAGGCATCGTAAAGCCTCGCATCGGCCAGGCCGAGGGCGGAAATCAGGATCATCAGGGCCATGGGAAAGTTGTAAAACGCCTGGCCCAGCAGGATGCCGGAGAAGCCGTAAATGCCGTCGGCAAACCAGGATTTGAGCATGCCCTGGTTGCCGAACAGGTAGATCAGGGCAATGGCCGAGAGCATTGAGGGTGCCATCAGGGGCAGCAGGGAAATGCTGCGCAACAGGCGCTTGCCCGGAATCCAGCTGCGTTGCAGGGCGTAGGCGAATACGTAGGCCAGCGGCACCACCAATGCCACGGTGCTCAGGGAAATTTTTACGCTATTGCCCAGCAGCCACAGAAAGCGCGGGCTGGACAGGTAGTGCCAGATGCCCGCCACACCGTCTGGCAATGCCAGTACCTTGCCGAGCATGGCCGCTAGCGGAAACGCCAGCCCCACCAGCAGCAAGGCCAGCATCAGCAGCTTCACCCCACGGGCGAACAGGCGGTCCAGCCATGCAGCCTGAGCGCCGCGGGACACCGGCTGGGCCTCGGCGCTGGCGGCGCGGGCGTACTGCACGGTGCTCATAGCGCTGCCCCCGGAAAGGCCTGCAGGCCGTGGGCCGGAAAGGTCAGCCAGACCCGCTCATTCAGCGGCGCGGCGCTCAGGTCGGCGCTGATATCGGCCAGCACCGGCTGGCCCTGCAACTGCTCCAGTTCCACGGTCAGGCGGTAGCGATTGCCCATAAACAGTTTGTGTTTGACCTGGGCCGCCACGCTGTTGGCGGCTTGCGCCTGGTTGTCGATGCGCAGCACTTCCGGGCGACAGAACAGACGCCCGGGGCCGCCGGTCACGGCCTTGTCCAGTTGCAAGGACAGCGGGCCCAGGTGCACCTGGCCGTCACTGACGCTTTGGTAGTCGAGCCAGTTGGCGTGACCGACGAAGTTGGCCACAAACGGCGTGGCCGGGTAGCGGTAGATGTTTTCCGGGGTGTCGAACTGTTCGATGCGGCCCTGGTTCATCACCGCAATACGGTCGGCCATGACCATTGCTTCGTCCTGGTCGTGGGTGACCATTACCGTGGTGATGCCCAGTTGCTGTTGCAGCGAGCGCAGTTCATGGCGCAGGTGTTCGCGCACCTTGGCGTCGAGCGCCGACATCGGCTCATCCAGCAGCAACAACGACGGCGACGGTGCCAGGGCACGAGCCAGGCCCACCCGCTGCTGCTGACCGCCGGACAATTGCCCGGGGTATTGCCGCGCGCTGGCGGTAAGGCCCACCAGGTCGAGCATCTGCTCCACCCGCTGGCGCACCTGGGAACGCAGCAGGCTACGGGTGCTCAGGCCATAGCCGATGTTCTGTTCGATGGTGAGGTTGGGAAACAGCGCATAGGACTGAAACAGAATGCCGTAGTCGCGCTCTTGGGGCGCGGCGCGGGAGATGTCGCGAGGGCCGATCAATAAGCGCCCGCTGTCCTGTTTCTCCAGGCCGGCGATGATCCGCAACAAGGTGGTTTTGCCACACCCCGATGGGCCGAGCAGGCACACCAGCTCGCCGGCAGCGACCTCCAACGAAACGTCGCTGAGCACGCTCAGGTTGCCGAAGGATTTACCGATGCCCTGGACCGAAAGCGGCATGGTGGAAATGTGACCGGGGGTATAAGCCATGACGTGTTCCTATGCGATGCCAGCCACCCACACAGCAGGTGGCGCGTGATAAACGATCAATAACGAACGAATTACAGGGCAGACAGGAATGCGGCGAGCGCGGGCACTCTGACGGTGCCGTGTGCGGTTATCTCGCTGGTTTTTGATGTATCACGGTGAAAATCCAGGGGCAAAGCAAAAACTGGAAAAACCCTGAAAACAGCCCCAATCCCGCGCCATGCAGAGCTGGAGCGCACGTCAAAAATCAACATTTATCTGTTTTATATCAAAAGCTTAATGACTAAAAACGGCCGTCAGAACGGCGTTATCTCACTGCGCAAAAATGGCTATGAACCCATAGGTTTTTTGTTTGTGGGCCGGGAAAAATCGCAGGAAATAGCGCTAGGCAGACCGGTAAAAGATGGATCAGCTTGGCTGATGCAGACTGCCGCTATAACCGATTGGATTGATACACCCGGGCTTGGCATGCTGATCGCCCTTTTGCCGTGAGCCGCCTCATGTCCGATGCCAACCTGGCCACCCTGCTGGTGCTGTTTTCGGCGTTTATGCACGCCAGCTGGAACGCGGTGGTGAAGTCCAGCCCTGATCGTTTGTCGTCGATGGCCATGGTCGATAGCGTGGCCTTTTGCATCGCCCTCGCCGTGCTGCCGTTTGTGCCGCTGCCGTCGCTGCAGGTGTGGGGGGTGATTGCCCTGTCCACCCTGGTCAATCTGTTCTATCGCTACTTTTTGATCCGCGCCTACCAGTTCGGCGACTTTGGCCAGGTGTACCCGCTGGTGCGTGGGTTACCGCCGCTGTTGGTGGTGGTGTTTGCGGCACTCTGGTTGGGCGAGTCGCTGCCGCCGCTGGGGATTGTCGGAGTGGTGGTGTTGTCGTTGGGCGTGCTCAGCCTGTTGCACCTGACCCAACACTGGCGGGCACCGCGCAATGCGCTGGCGGCGGGGGTATGCGTGGCGCTGTATACGGTGATCGACGCCCATGGCGTGCGCAGCTCGCAAGGGGTGGTGCAATACCTGGTGTATTTCACCCTGGTACTCAGCGTGCCGATTCCAGTGTTCGCCGCGTATAAACGCGGCCCGGCGCTAACCCGCCATATACGCCAACACTGGCCGCTGTCGGTGTTCGGTGGGCTGACCTATTGCGCCGCCTATGGTCTGGTGTTGTGGGCGATGACCTTGGACAACGTGGCGAAAATCGCCGCCCTGCGCGAAAGCAGCGTGATCATCGGTGCCGTGATCGCCACCCTGTTGTTCAAGGAACCCTTCGGCCGCCGCCGGCTGATTGCAGCGCTCACCGTGACCTTGGGCATTGTTTTGATCAAATACGCCGCTTAACCGAAACGACGCTGCGCCACCGCCAGGAATTCGCTGATCAGCCGCGCACCACGGCGCTCTTTGAGGCAGTAGAGGAACTCGTCGAGCAGGGTCGCCTGGTGAATGGTGACGATGCGCAGCTCCTGGCTGTCGGGCACTTCATGGCGAGCGATGATGCTTACCCCGATATTGCGCAGCACCGCCTCGCGGATGGCTTCGCGGCTGCCGATTTCAATGATGTTTTCCAGCTTGAGCTGGGCGCGCACCAGCATGTCTTCGGTGAGCTGGCGGGTATGCGAGCCCTGCTCGCGCATCAGCACGCAGTGACCTTCCAGGGCATTCAACTGAATCCGGCTGTGGTTGGCCAATGGGTGACTGCGGTGCACCACCAGCACCAGCGGGTCCTGCCCCAGGGGCAAACAGAACAGGCGGGAATCGGTCAGGCGTTGCGAGGAGGTCACCAGGTCGACGCGGTATTCGTCCAGGGCGTCGATCATTTGCTGCGAGTTGCCCAGCTCCAGGCTGATCTGCCCGCCGTGCTGCTCACGGAAGGCTTTGACCAGATCGAGGATGTAGTACGGCGCCGTGGCACCGATGCGTAACTTGCCCGCGTTGCCGCTGGCGTTGTTGAGGAAAAACTCGATATTCAGGCTGTGGGACAGCATCGGCTTGATCAGCGGCAGCAAGCGGTTGCCGGTTTCACTCAAGGTCAGACGCCGCCCGCCGCGGTAGAACAGCTCTACGGCGAACTGACTTTCCAATTGGCGAATCTGATTGGTCACCGTCGGCTGGCTCAAGCCGAGCTTCTTTGCCGCCAGAGTGACACTGCCAAGCTGGGCCACCATGTAGAAAGCTTTGAGTTCCGATTCCAGCATTGTCTGCGCTCTGCACCTGAAGGCACCCAGTGCCTGAATGGCAACCGGGCGCTGGCTATCTTAATGACTCATAAGGGATTGTGCATGCCCTGGCAGCGCGGCGCGATGCTGCTCTCGCCAGCGCGAGGGTGCCACGCCATGGTGGTTTTTAAAGGCGCGGGAAAACGCCGCCAGGTCGTTGTAGCCCAGGGCATCGGCCAGGCGCGTAAGGTCCATGGCCGAGGCGTGCAGATGCCAGCTGGCCAGCTGCATTTTCACTTCCAGCACCAGCTGCTTGAAGCTCAGTTGCTCGGCCAGCAGGCGGCGTTGCAAGGTGCGCGGGTGCAGGCCAAGCAGCCCGGCGATATGTTCCAGGCTGTGCAGGTGCAGGCCGAGGGTTTGCGTAATCAGGGTGCGCACCTGCATTTCCAGGCTGTCGTGCAGGCTGGCCAGACGCTCGCGCAGGTAGCTGTCGATACGCGCCTGGGTTTGCCGCGACAGCGGTTTTACCGGGCGGGTCATCACGTTGGCGGCGAACACCAGGCAGTCGTGTTCCTGATTGAACAGCACCTCGCAGCCAAAGTGCTGGCGGTAGGTTTTTTCGCTGGCCAGGGCACTGTGGCTGAACTCTACCCGCAGGGGCCAGACATCGCCGGCACCACAGATTTCCCGGGCCAGCCGTGCGCAGGCGGCGACGGCCATTTCCCGATACTGCTGGGCGTGTTCGGCACCGTAGAAATGCTCGATGCGTTGCACGTACACACGCCCGCCGTGCTGTTGCAGGCGCCAGTGTTCGGCCTTGTTGTGCAGGGCCATATAGCGCTGGGCAGCTTCGAAGGCGGCTTGCAGGTTGGCCTCGGCGCACAGCAGCGCGCCGAGCAGGCCGAGCATTTCGATGCCTTGATGACTGGCCACGCGCATGCCCAGGTCCGGGCAATTCAGGCGCTGGGCAGCGTTGGCCAATAGTTGGATGACCTGCTGGCTGGCGATCAGGCAATCGGGGTCGCGCAGTTGCGCCAGGGTCATGCCGGCATCGGCCAGCAGGCCGGCCAGATTGCCGCCCAGGGCTGTCACTTGTTCTTCGAAGCCGATCAGGCTGGCGCTGCGCAGCTCATAAACAATGGTCATGTCGCCCTCCCCTGCGTGGCCAGACGATGCCGGGATTGTCGGGTTATGACAAGTCACCCGGCGTGCAGCGCCCTACTCTGGCGTCACAGCAACATCCATAACAACAACAAAAAACGAGGTGCAGCATGGCTATGTACGACATCGTGATTCAGGGCGGCCGCTATTTCGACGGCACCGGCGCGCCAGCGGCAATCCGCAGCCTGGCGGTGAAGGACGGCAAGGTGGCGCTGGTCAGTGCCACGCCCATTGACGCGGGCCTGGCCACGCGGGTGATCCAGGCCCAGGGCAAGTGGGTGACGCCGGGCTTTCTCGACACCCACACCCATTACGATGCCGAGCTGATTGTGGCCCCCAGCCTTAGCGAGTCGGTACGCCACGGCGTGACCACGGTGCTGGTGGGCAGTTGCTCGCTGAGCATGGTCTGCGCCGACGCCGAAGATGCGTCGGATATTTTCACCCGGGTGGAAACCGTGCCGCGCGACAAGGTGCTGCCGATCCTTAAGCAACACAAAACCTGGAACAGCCCGCAGCAGTGGGTGGACTTTATTCAGCGCCAACCCATGGGCCCGAATGTGGTGAGTTTTCTTGGCCACAGCGACCTGCGTGTGGCGGTGATGGGCCTGCACCGCGCCACCGACCGCCAGGTGCGGCCAAGCACGGAAGAAATGCACAAAATGGAGGCGGTGATGGAGCAGGCGCTGGACGCTGGCTTCCTCGGCCTGTCCACCATGAGCCTGAAGTGGGACAAGATCGACGGCGACCGCGAGTGGTCGAAAAGCCTGCCCAGCACCTATGCGCACTGGAGCGAGATCCGCCGCCTGAACAACCTGCTGCGCAAGCGCGGTCGCGTGCATCAGGGTGCGCCGAATGCGGCTAATCCGCTGCAGGTGCTGCAATACCTCGGCCAGGCCATGGGCGTGCTGCGCAAGCCGCTGAAGACCACGCTGATTTCCATGCTCGACCTCAAGGGCAACCGCACCATCGCACCGATGGCGCGGCTGTCCGCCTGGTTCACCAATCTGCTCGGTGGCGACTTCCGCTGGCAGCTGCTGCCGACGCCTTTCATGATCTACGCCGACGGCATCGATGTGGTGTTGTTCGAGGAATTCGGTGCCGGTGAAATGGCCCTGGATCTGAAGGATGCCGTGGCGCGCAACGCCCTGCTGCAGGATGAGAGCTACCGCCGCACCTTCCGCAAGTTCTACGCCGAGAAACTTTCACCGCGGGTCTGGCAGCGCGACTTTGGCGATGCGGTGATTCTCGGCTGCCCGGAGCAGCAACTGGTGGGCCGCAACTTCGCCGATATTGCCCTGGAGCGCGGCCTGCATGTGGTGGATCTGTTCCTCGATATGGTGGTGGCCCACGGCACCCAACTGCGCTGGTTCACCGTGATCGGCAACCATCGCAAGGACGTGCTGCGCAAGCTGGTGTGCAATCCCAATACCCTGATCACCTTCTCCGACGCCGGTGCCCACCTGCGCAATATGGCGTTCTACAACCTGCCGCTGCGCCTGCTCAAACTGGTGCAGGAAAGCCATGGTGAAGGCCGGCCGATCATGTCCATCGAACAGGCCATTCACCGCCTTACCGGTGAGCAGGCCGACTGGCTGGGCATCGACGCCGGACGTATTCGCGAAGGTGACCGCGCCGATATTGTGCTGCTCGATCCACGCGGCCTGCAGCAAGATCTGGAGCTGGAAAACTGGGACAACATGCAGGGTTTCGACATTCCACGAATGGTTTGCCGCAACCCCGGGTGCGTCTCCCATGTGCTGATCAATGGCCGTTTGGCGGTAGATGAAGAACAGGTGGTGGCCGAGCTGGGCCAAGAGCTGGGGTTTGGCCGTTTCCTGGCGGCCCGCTGAAGCTCAACCAAGGGAGAACGACGGGTCATCGGCTTGCTGGGATTCGTTATCCAGATCAATAAAGTTGCTGAGCTTTACCGAGCCCTCGGGGAAACGCACGATCATCTGCAACTGCCCGCCCATGGACTCGATCTGACTGCGCAGAGTGGCGATATAGATGTCGGTGTGGCGCTCCATTCTGCTGATGGCCGGGGGCGAAACCTGCAGCGCCTTGGCCAGCGCCACTTGTGACTGGCCAATGGCGAGTATGACCTTGGCCTTGGCCACGGAACGCGATTGCGAAAGGGGCAAGGCCACGGCCCGGCGGGTGGAGTATCTGCTGGTCATCTGAAGGAGCTCGTAACGAGTGGAACGGAACGAGGAGCCTAGCGGATCGCCGCGGACCGGCATCAGCGCATAGGGATGGGATACAGGTGGGAATGCGGCCCTCGCGGTGTAAGAAGGGCCTTGGTTTTACCCACGAGGCGCGCCTTAGGGCAAATCCGAATATTTGTTGGCCATTTATCCGCCCCCTCTGAGTCTGGAAACCAGCCTACTTCAGGCATATGAATGAGGTTGAGGCCATACGCCGCAGTCTTGGGCAGGGTGACGGCGAGTGGGCCGTATGCCATGAAAACGAAAAACCCCAGACCGCAAAACGCCTCCCGAAGGAGGCGCTCTGGATTACGCGGCCGCAGCCGCTTTAGCCGTGCAGGTCGAAGCGATCAAGGTTCATCACCTTGGTCCAGGCGGCGACGAAGTCTTTGACAAATTTGGCCTGGGCATCGCTGCTGGCATACACCTCGGCCAGTGCGCGCAACTGCGCATTGGAGCCGAACACCAGGTCGACACGGGTACCGCTCCATTTCACCTGGCCGCTTTTGCGGTCACGGCCTTCGAAGGTATCCGCCGCTGCCGAGGTCGGTTTCCACTCCACGCCCATATCCAGCAGGTGGGTGAAGAAGTCGTTGGTCAACGCGCCCGGCCGGGTGGTGAATACGCCATGCTTGGCATCCCCGACATTGGCCCCGAGCACCCGCAGGCCGCCCACCAGCACGGTCATTTCCGGCGCGCTGAGGGTTAGCAGTTGGGCCTTGTCCACCAGCAGATTCTCGGCGGACACGGTGTAAGCGCCCTTGAGGTAGTTGCGGAAACCATCGGCAATCGGCTCAAGGAAGGCGAAGGACTCGACATCGGTCTGCTCCTGGGACGCGTCCGCACGCCCGGGGGCGAACGGTACGCTGACGGTTTGCCCGGCGGTTTTCGCCGCCTGTTCGACACCGGCATTGCCGGCCAGCACGATCAGGTCGGCGAGGGAGATTTTCTTGCCGCCAGCCTGGCCACCGTTGAACTCACCCTGAATGCGCTCCAGCGTACTCAGCACCTGGGCCAGCTGCGCGGGCTGGTTGACCGCCCAGGATTTCTGCGGCTCCAGCCGCAGCCGACCACCGTTGGCACCGCCGCGTTTGTCCGAGCCACGGAAGCTCGACGCCGCCGCCCAGGCGGTGGACACCAGTTGCGCCACCGTCAGCCCCGAGGCCAGCACTTTGGCTTTCAGCGCAGCAACATCGCTGTCGTCCACCAACGGGTGATTGACCTCTGGGATCGGGTCTTGCCAGAGCAGTTCTTCACCCGGGGTTTCCGGGCCGAGGTAACGGGCCAGCGGGCCCATGTCGCGGTGGGTGAGTTTGAACCAGGCGCGGGCGAAGGCATCGGCCAACTCCCCGGGGTTTTGCAGAAAGCGCCGGGAGATCTGTTCGTAGATCGGGTCGAAGCGCAGGGCCAGGTCGGAGGTCAGCATCGAGGGCGCACGGCGCTTGCTCGGGTCGTGGGCATCGGGAATCTTGCCGGCCCCGGCACCACCTTTGGGTTGCCACTGGTGGGCTCCGGCCGGGCTCTTGGTCAGTTCCCATTCGAAGCCGAAGAGGTTTTCAAAGTACTCGTTGCTCCAGCGGGTGGGCGTCGAGGTCCAGGTCACTTCCAGGCCGCTGGTGATGGTGTCACCGCCCTTGCCACTGCCGAACTTGTTACGCCAGCCCAGGCCCTGCTCTTCCAGGCCCGCCGCTTCCGGTTCCGGCCCGACGTTATCGGCCGGGCCGGCACCGTGGGTTTTGCCGAATGCATGACCGCCGGCAATCAGCGCCACGGTTTCTTCGTCGTTCATGGCCATGCGGCCGAAGGTTTCGCGGATGTCCTTGGCCGAGGCCAGGGGATCGGGGTTGCCTTCCGGGCCTTCGGGGTTCACGTAGATCAGGCCCATTTGCACAGCGGCCAGGGGGTTCTCCAGGTTGCGTTCCAGCTCGCGGCCCACTTCTTGCGGACGTTTCGCCGGCTCAGCGACCAGATCGCCTTGGCCCGGCTCTTCCATTTCCTTGTTGGCCTTGCCGTAGCGCTGGTCGCCACCCAGCCAGACGGTTTCGGTACCCCAGTACACGTCTTCGTCCGGCTCCCAGACATCCGGACGGCCACCGGAAAAACCGAAGGTTTTGAAGCCCATGGATTCCAGCGCCACGTTGCCGGTGAGCACGATCAGGTCGGCCCAGGAAATAGCGTTGCCGTACTTCTGTTTGATCGGCCAGATCAGCCGCCGCGCCTTGTCCAGGCTGACGTTGTCGGGCCAGCTGTTGAGCGGCGCGAAGCGTTGCTGACCGGAACCGGCACCGCCGCGGCCATCGCCAGTGCGGTAGGTACCGGCGCTGTGCCAGGCCATGCGCACGAACAACGGGCCGTAGTGGCCGAAGTCGGCTGGCCACCAGTCCTGGGAGTTGGTCATCACGGTTTCGAGGTCGCGTTTCACTGCGGCGAAGTCGAGGCTCTTGTAGGCTTTGGAGTAATCGAAGTCTTCACCCAGAGGGTCAGACTTGGAGGAATGTTGGTGGAGAATTTTCAGGTTCAGTTGGTTGGGCCACCAGTCACGGTTGGTGGTCCCACCGCCAGCAGCATGATTGAACGGGCATTTCGATTCAGTCGACATGTTGTTCTTCCTTAAGGTCGCTTCATCCAGCTCTCCAGCCCCCAGTGGGCTGCGAACACCGATGAGTGAGTTCGACGACAAGCGGGGCGGGCCTGGGATCGTTACCGCGACGGCGCGGTGGGCGAGGCTCTGTGTCCCCTCATCAGGTTGCACGGCATCGACACGCGTTGATGCCAGACCAAGACTAGACCCGTATCGGAGCAGGTCTAATAGAGCGGATGTGCTGTGTTGATAGCCAGGCTCTTTCAGCGCACGAAAAACTGTCACGAAACGCTGGTTCAGCGGCTAGATCCACACGTCATTGACCGCCGTGCGCTCGCCGCCTTCGGCACCGGTATTGAGCACGCCGCAGGGCTCCACCAGCAGCAGGCGCACTTCTCGCGCGGCATAGGGTTTGTGCTCTACGCCTTTGGGCACCACGTACATTTCGCCGGGGCCGAGCAGCACGCAACCCTCGCGAAAATCCACACGCAACTCACCGTCGAGGACGATAAAGGTTTCGTCGGTTTCTGCATGGCTGTGCCAGATGAAGTCGCCTTCGATCTTCACGATCTTGAATTGGTAGTCGTTCATTTGCGCGACCACCTTGGGTGCCCATTGCTCGCTGAACAGGGCGTATTTTTCGGCGAAGTTAATCGCGGTGTAAGACTGGGACATGGACGGAACCTCGGCTTCAATCAATCGGAAGCCGCACTCTAGTGCGCAGGCCCGAGGCCGGTATTGCACGATTGTGCAAGCGCCCTGCCTAGCCCAGACGCTTCAGCCAGCGGCCCGGAGAGACGCCATAGGCTTGCTGGAACAGGCGGCTCATATGGCTCTGATCAAAGAAACCGGCCGAGATCGCCGCTTGTGCCAACGAATGGCCGTCGAGCAATAGAGCCCTGGCCAGATCGAGACGGCGATGGGTCAGGTAGCGATAGGGGCTGGTGCCATATAGAGCACGAAAATCCCGACTCAGGCTCCAGCGATCACGGCCGCTGGCTTCGCTCAGCTCGTCCAGGCTCACCACCCGATCCAGCGCAGCGTGAATAAAAGCCCGCGCCCGCTCGGCGGCGACGAAATCGACTGCCTTGCGGCTCGCGCGCTGACCAGCGACCTCGGCCAGCGCCCGCGCCAGGTCGTAGATCGCGTCGTCCTCTTCGAGCGGCTCCATGCTGGCGCTCAGGTTGTGCAAGGCGGCCTGGGTGGCGCGATACAGCCGCGGATCGGCACTGATCCCGCCTTCGACAAACGGCAACGGCTGACCACCCAGCACCTGTTGGATCTGCGCGGGCTGGACATACAGCATCTGGTAACGGAAGCCAGCCTCGGTGCCCGCCTCACCGTCGTGCAGCTCGTCCGGGTGCAGCACCAGCACATTGCTCGGCATGCTGTGCCGTTGCGCGCGGCGGTAGTGAAAGCTCTGCACGCCAGCCAGGGTCACGCCAATGGCGTAGGTGTCATGGCGATGGGGAGAAAAGCCGTGGCCGCTGAAAAACGCTTCGATGCGTTCCAGCTTGCGCAGCGCGGGTGAGTACTTCACCCAGTCGTGGAGTGGCTCGGACATGGCACAGGTGGCGACAGGAGGATGCTCGCCACGTTATCAGACTTCTGGCCAGGAACGCCGCCCCCTTGGCAGCAACCGGCGATTGCCTGCGTTACAGGTGGAAGCGGTTCACCAGCACGTTGAGATCCGCCGCCAGACGCGACAGCTCGTGGCTGGAGGCGCTGGTCTGGTGGGCACCGGTGGCCGACTGCACGGACAGATCGCGGATATTGACCAGGTTACGGTCCACCTCACGGGCCACCGCTGCCTGCTCTTCGGCGGCACTGGCGATCACCAGATTGCGCTCGTACATCTCGCCGATAGCGCTGGTGATCTGCTCCAGGGCAACCCCGGCGCTTTCCGCCAGGGTGCGGGTGGATTGCGCCCGCGCACTGCTGTTCTGCATGGCGCTAAGGGCCTGACTGGCACCGGTGCGCATAGTGGCCACCATCTGCTCGATTTCCTGGGTGGAGTTCTGTGTGCGGTGCGCCAGGGCCCGTACTTCATCGGCCACCACGGCAAAACCACGCCCGGACTCACCGGCCCGCGCCGCTTCAATCGCTGCGTTCAGGGCGAGCAAGTTAGTCTGCTCGGCGATGGCGCGGATCACATCCAGCACCTTGCCGATGTCCTGCGACTGCTCGGCCACCTGGCGCACCTGGGTGGCGGTGGATTCCATATCACCGGACAGGTCGGTGATGGCGTTGATGGTGTCGCTGACCCGGTTCTGCCCCACCTGCGCCGATTGGTTGGAAGCCTTGGACGCCTCGGAGGTGGACACCGCATTGCGCGCCACTTCATCCACCGCCGTGCTCATTTCATTTACTGCCGTGGCAGCCTGCTCGATCTCGTCGTTCTGGCGCAACAGGCCACGGCTGGCCTCTTCGGTCACCGCGTTCAATTCTTCGGCAGCAGCAGCCAGCTGGGTGCTCGAGCCGGAAATCTGCGCCAGGGTTTCCCGCAGGTTCTGCTGCATGCGCCCGAGGGCGTCCTGCAATTGGCTGACCTCATCGCGGCCACTGACTTCAATGGGTTTGGTCAGATCGCCGGCCGCCACAAACTGCGCCGCCTGCACCGCGCTGCGCAGCGGGCGGACGATGCTCTGGGTGAGCATCCAGGCCAGCAGCACGGTGGCCAGGGCGGCCAGTACGATCACGGCAATCACGATCAGGCGCGAGTCGGCGTAATAGTCGGCCGAGGCTTTGCCTTCGCGCTCGATGCCTTTGCCATAGATGTCGCCCAGTTCGGCCAATATCGCGCCCGTGCCATCGACCACCGGTTTCATGTCCACCAGCAGCAGTTTGTTCAGCGCCTCGCGATCACCACTGCGGGCCAGGGTGAAGGAGTCCAGCATGCCGCGCTGATAGCTGGCGAAGTCTTTTTTGAACTGCTCGTACAGGCGTTTTTCGTCCGGCGAGTCGATAAAGGCTTCGTAATCGCTGATGTTCTGGATCAGCACCTTGTTGCGCGCTTCGTATTGGCCAACGTAGGTGTCGATGTTCTTGATGTCTGGGTCCAGCGCTACGCGCAGGGAGATGGTGCGGATGCGCAGCATGTTTTCGCGGATGGCATCGACGATGCGGATGCTCGGCACCCAGTCGCGCTCGATAGCGGTGGCGCGGTCACGAATGCTCGACATCTGCCCTAGGGAAAACACCCCGAGAAAGGCCACCGCCAGCGCGATCAGGGCAAAGCCGAAGGCGGCTCGTCGGGCGATATTCCAATTGCGTAGCAGCATAAAAGCGCTCTCATCCGTGGGGAGGAATGGGGGGTGTTGTCTGACAATCTTGTCGGCGGCGCTGAAAACCACTTGAGCGGATTGCGGCAAAAATAATCCAGCAGGCGGCCCAAGTAGCTGATTGAACCTCTCTGCAATGGCACTTTCTGCCCGACCTGGTGTTGCCCGGCTACTCGCCTTTGGTCGCATGTTGCTGATTGCGTCAGCGTAGTCATATGATGACTGACAACAATCACAACAACCCGGAACCCCACCATGAGCAAGCTCACCCTGCTGGCTGCAGCACTCGCCAGTTCGTTATCGCTGCCGGCATTCGCCGCCACCTATGCGTATATCTCCAGCCCCAACGACGGCCTGATTTCCCAATACGCGCTAAACGACAGCACCGGTGCTCCCACCCTGGTGGAGCAGACGCCAGCCGGTAGCAAGGTCAACCCCATGGCTATCAGTCCAAACGGCTCGACCCTGTATGCCGCCCTGCGGGTAGCGCCGTTCAGCGTGGTGAGTTACCGCATTGACCCGCACAGCGGCCATCTGGAAAAACTCGCTCAGGCACCGCTGGCCGACAGCCTGGCGTATATCTCCACCGACCGCAGCGGGCACTTTCTGCTCGGTGCTTCCTACGGTGCCAGCCTGCTCAGCGTGCAAGCGATTGATGCCGAGCAGCGGGTTTCCGAGCAGATTCAGGTGTACAAGACCGGGCCCATCGCCCACTCCATTCGCACCGACCGCAGCGACCGTTTTGCCTACGTCGGCAACCTGGGCACCGACAGCGTGCTGCAGTTCAGCCTGAACAAAACCACCGGTGCCTTGACTCCAATCGGCTCCGGTGCAGTCGCTACCCCGGCGAAGATGGGCCCTCGGCATATCGTGTTCTCGCCCAACGGCAAATTCCTTTATGTGGTGGGTGAGCTGAGCGGTACGGTGGTCGGCTATGCCATCGACGGCAAGACCGGTGCCCTCAGCCAGGTCACCCAGGCCGAAAGCGTCCCCGCCAGCCTGAAGCTGCAGCAGGGGCTGATCCGCAACGCGGCCAACAACGATCTCAAGGACGACCCGACGCCGCGGATCTGGGCTGCGGACATTCGTCTGTCGCCGGATGGCACCCTGCTGTACACCACCGAGCGCACCAGCAGCAGCGTGTCGGCCTTCAAGGTCGACCCGCACAGCGGTGCGCTCACCTACAGCGGCAACTTCGCGGTGGAAGAAAAGCAGCCGCGCAATATCGCCTTCTTCCCCAGCGGCAAGTGGCTGTTGGTGACCGGCGAGAAAAGCAAAACCATCGGCAGCTATGCCATTGGCAAAGACGGCAGCCTGAAGCGGGTCGGCGAAGCGCCATCGGGTGACGGTGCCCTGTGGATCGAAATCTGGCCACCGGCGAAGTAACGCCTACCTCAGGGCGGCGCGGCGACGTCCGCGCCGCCTGGCTTTCGGCGCAAAGCCATGGCCGCCCTGCGCCATCTTCCGTAACATCCGCAGCCCCTTTCGCCGTCCTGCAGTTGTTGCCATGAAACCCGCTCGCCTTCGCGCCGACCTTCTCGCCGGCCTGACCACCTCCTTCGCCCTGGTGCCCGAGTGCATCGCCTTTGCCTTGGTGGCGCACCTCAACCCGCTGATGGGGCTGTATGGGGCTTTTATTATCTGCACTCTCACCGCCTTGTTTGGCGGCCGGCCGGGCATGGTTTCGGGGGCGGCGGGGTCGATGGCAGTGGTGATCGTCGCACTGGTGGTGCAGCACGGCGTGCAGTACCTGCTGGCGACCGTGCTGCTGGGTGGGCTGATCATGGTGCTGTTCGGCCTGTTGCGCCTGGGCAAGCTGGTGCGCATGGTGCCGCATCCAGTGATGCTGGGTTTTGTGAACGGCCTGGCGATCATCATTGCCCTGGCCCAGCTGGAGCATTTCAAAAGCGCCGAGCACTGGTTGAGCGGCATGCCCCTGGCGCTCATGCTCGGCCTGGTGGCGCTGACCATGGCCATCGTCTACCTGCTGCCACGCCTGACCCGCGCGGTGCCGCCGGCCTTGGTGGCGATTCTGGCGGTAGGTCTGGCGGTGTACCTGCTCAACCTGCCGACCCGTACCCTGGGTGATATGGCGCATATCGCCGGCGGCCTGCCGAGCTTCGCCCTGCCAGACCTGCCCTGGAGCCTGGAAACCCTGCGGATCATCGCCCCCTATGCGCTGTTGATGGCGATGGTCGGCCTGTTGGAAACCCTGCTGACCCTCAACCTCACTGACGAAGTCACCGAAAGCCGCGGCTACCCGGACCGCGAATGCGTGGCCCTGGGCGCGGCCAATATGGTCTCCGCTGCCTTTGGCGGCATGGGCGGTTGCGCGATGATCGGCCAGACAGTGATCAACCTCAGCTCCGGCGGTCGTGGCCGGCTGTCAGGGGTGGTCGCCGGGGTGATGATCCTGCTGTTCGTGCTGTTTCTGTCGCCGCTGATCGAGCGTATTCCGCTGGCAGCGCTGGTCGGGGTGATGTTCGTGGTGTCCCAGCAGACCTTCGCCTGGGCCTCGCTGCGGGTGCTGCACAAGGTGCCAGTGAACGACATGCTGGTGATTCTGGCGGTGACCGTCATCACCGTATTCACCGACCTGGCCACTGCGGTGCTGCTGGGCATCATCATCGCCGCGCTGAACTTCGCCTGGCAGCACGCCCGCGAGCTATACGCCGACACGCACCTGGAAGCCGATGGCAGCAAGTTGTATCAACTGCACGGCACGCTGTTCTTCGCCTCGGTAACGCCGTTTCTGAATCAGTTCGACAGCGCTGCCGACCCGCAGCAGGTGACCCTGGATTGCGCGCATTTGAGCTTTGTCGATTATTCGGCGATTGCCGCCCTGAAAACCCTGCGTGAGCGTTACAGCAAGGCGGGCAAGCATCTGCGCGTGGTGCATTTGAGCGAGCGCTGCAAGAAGCTGCTCAAGCGCGCGGGGGAGTAACACGAGTTCACGCGACCAAGCGATTGCGTAGGAGCGGCTTCAGCCGCGATGCTTTCAGATCAAGAGCATCGCGGCTGAAGCCGCTCCTACGAAGAGCAGTAGGGTTTACTGGCTACCAAACATCGCCGTCCAGTAGATGCCCGCATCGCTTTTCGGGTCCAGCGCATAGGCTGCGCCCAGCTCGCGGTATTGCGGGTTCATCAGGTTGGCGCAGTGGCCGGGGCTGGCCAGCCAGCCGTCGAGCACTTTGCGCGGGCTGTCGTTGCCGGCGGCGATGTTTTCGCCAATCGCCTGCCCGGCGTAACCGGCCAGTTCGGCACGATCGCCCGGGGTGCGGCCATCGCGGTCCTTATGGTCGAAGAAGTTGCCGTTGGCCATCGCCCGGCTATGGGCTTCGGCGGCACCGGCCAGGGTGTTGTTCCAATTCAGAGGAGTGGCGGCAGCGTAGTTCTGGGTGCCGCACTGGCGCGCCTGACTGCGGGCGCTGTTGATCATTTGCAGTAACTGCTGGCCCTGGCTCTGCCAGTCGCCCATGCGCGCGGTGAGCATCGGTCGGGCCAGGGTGATGCGCCACAAGTCACCTTCGCGGCGCACACCGATATCCACGAACTGCGGGTCGAGAATCACCCGGCAGAAGCTTTCCTGAACGGCTTTCATCGCTGCCGCCGTGTCGCGGGCCCCGGCCAGGCTGATGGCTTGCACATTGACCATCGGATAGCCGTTCTTGGCCAACGCGGTTTGCAGGCCGCCGAAACTGTCCGAACGCAGACGCAACCGCGGGTCATCGGTTAGTGGCGGCAACTCCGGCGAGGCCTGGCCTTCGCAGCGCTGCACCTGGCCACGGTAGGCGTTGATCGCTTGCACCAGTTGTGCCTCGTCATCGGCCCACACCGGCGTGGCGGCGAGCACGGACATCGACAGCAGAGCGACTGGTACAACGGTTGAACGGACGCGCATGTATCTCTCCCTTGTACGGCCCCCTGAGCGGACTGCCGCGATGCTCCGCGACGTTGCCCCGCCCCTTGGCAATGCATTGTTGCCAGCTTATGAGGCTGGCTCATAAGCGCATGCGGGTTTATATGGCTAATCAGAGCCCTCTGAGGCGAGTAAGGTTCACCCATGCCAATTAGCCGAAGTGTCGGCGAACACGGCGTCACGCGCCACCGGAGGATGAAATGAAATCACGCACACTCGGCACCCACGGCCTGCAAGTGTCCAGTATCGGCCTGGGTTGCATGGGCCTGAGTTTCGCTTACGGCCCCGCCGCCGACCAATCTGCCGGCATTGCCCTGCTACGCGCTGCCGTGGAACGAGGGGTGAATTTTTTTGATACCGCCGAGGTTTACGGCCCCTTCACCAACGAAGAGCTGCTGGGCGAAGCCTTGGCACCGGTTCGCGATCAGGTGGTGATCGCCACCAAGTTCGGCTTCAAGAACGGCAACTCGGCGGATGGCCTGGACAGCCGCCCGGCATCGATCCGCGCGGTAGCCGAGGCCTCGCTCAAGCGTCTGCAGACCGAATGCATCGACCTGTTCTATCAGCACCGCGTCGATCCCGCCGTACCCATCGAAGAAGTGGCCGGCACGGTCAAGGAGCTGATTGCCGAAGGCAAGGTCAAGCACTTCGGCCTGTCCGAAGCCGGTGCCGACGTCATCCGCCGCGCCCATGCGGTGCAACCGGTGGCGGCATTGCAGAGCGAATATTCCCTGTGGTGGCGTGAACCGGAAACCACGGTATTCCCGGTACTGCAGGAGCTGGGCATCGGCTTTGTGCCGTTCAGCCCCTTGGGCCGCGGCTTTCTCACCGGCACCATCGACGCCACTACCACCTTCGATAAAACCGATTTCCGTAACCAACTGCCACGCTTCGCCGAAGAAAACCGCAAGGCCAATGCCGGCCTGATCGAGCTGCTCGGCCACATCGCCGATGGCCTCGGTGCCAGCCGCGCGCAGGTGGCGCTGGCCTGGTTGCTGGCCCAGCAGCCGTGGATAGTGCCGATTCCCGGCACCACCAAACTGCAGCGTCTGGAAGAGAACATCGGTGCCGCCGACCTGCACCTGAGCGCTGCCGACCTGGCGGCCATCGAAGCCGCGCTGCAGCAGATTCAGGTGGTCGGCGAGCGTTACCCGGCCAGCGTGTCGCAAATGATCAATCGCTAGGGACTAGCCTGCCCGTCATGACAGACCCGCTACAGTAAGGCCCCTGACTTTGTTCACGGGCGACGCTGGTAAAGCGCCGCCCGCCGGTTTGCCCCTATCTGGAGGTTGTATATGCTCACCATTGGTTATGCCGCCCAAACCGCCAAGTCGCCACTGGCACCCTTCAAGTTCGAACGCCGGGCCCTGCGCCCCAACGATGTCGCGATGGAGATTCTGTACTGCGGCGTCTGCCACTCCGATTTGCACCAGGCCCGTGATGACTGGGGTTTCAGCACCTATCCGATAGTACCGGGGCACGAAATCGTCGGCCGGGTCACCGCCGTCGGCAACGCGGTAAAACGCTATCAGGTCGGCGATGCGGTGGCGGTTGGCTGCATGGTCGACTCCTGCCAGGAATGCGACCAGTGCCGTAAAGGTGAAGAACAACTGTGCCGCCAGGCCAACACCCAGACCTACAACGGGCGTGACCGCATCACTAAAGAACCCACCTTCGGCGGCTACTCCAAGCACCTCGTAGTGCGCGAAGAATTCGTACTGCGCGTGCCGGATGCGCTCGACCTGGCCAAGGCCGCGCCGCTGCTCTGTGCTGGCATCACCACCTACTCGCCGCTGCGCACCTGGAACGTCGGGCCGGGCAGCCGGGTAGGCGTGATCGGTCTGGGCGGTTTGGGCCACATGGCGGTGAAACTGGCGGCCGGTATGGGCGCTCAGGTCACGGTGCTGAGCCGTAGCCCGGACAAGGAAGCCGATGCGCTGGAACTGGGGGCGGACAATCTGTTGGTGTCCTCGGACAAGGACGCAATGAAAAAAGCGGCCTCCAGCTTCGACCTGATCATCGACACCATCCCGGTACGCCATGACGTATCGCCCTATATGTCGCTATTGGATGTCGACGGCACGCTGGTGATCGTCGGCCAGATCGGCCCCATCGACCAGCAGCTGACCCTGCCCTTCGTGCTCGGCCGTCGTCGCCTGGCCGGCTCGCCCATTGGCGGTATTGCCGAAACCCAGGAAATGCTCGACTTCTGCGCGCGGAAAAACATCCTGCCGGACTGCGAGATGATCCGCATGGACGAGATCAACGAGGCGTTTGAACGGATGGAGCGCTCGGATGTGCGTTATCGCTTTGTGATTGATATGGCGTCGCTGGACGCCTGATCAATAGCGCTCGACGCGTAACGCTGGGTTCGACGATTCGGAACCCGGAATTTCCCGCCGGGCGCTGTAGCGCATCAACTCCTATGGCGCAACGCTTCGATCACCACCGCCATCGCCCGCGAGCTTTGGCGGCGGCTGGGGTAGTACAGGTGATAACCCGGAAAGCTCGGGCACCAGTCTTCCATCACCCGCTGCAAGCGACCTTCGGCCACATGCTCACGGGCCATATCCTCCGGCAGATACGCCAGACCAAAGCCGGCCAGTGCCGCCTTGAGCATCTGGTTGCTGTTGTTGAACACCAATTGTCCTTCGCCACGCACCTTGACCTCGTGGCCATCCTTTTCGAACTCCCAGGCCATCAGCCCGCCGTAGGTGGGTAAACGCAGATTGATGCAGTTATGCCCCGCCAGGTCCTGCGGTGTTTGTGGCACTGCACGCGAGGCGAAATAGCCCGGAGCGCCCACCACACTCATGCGCAAATCCGCAGCGATACGCACGGCAATCATGTCCTTGGCCACTTGATCGCCCAGGCGCACACCGGCGTCATAGCGGTTGGCGACGATATCGGTGAGGCCATAGTCGATGGTGATTTCCAACTTGATCTCGGGGTACTGCATCAGCAGCGACTCCAGCCTGGGCCAGAGCACGGTGTTGGCCGCATGTTCGGCAGCGGTGATGCGAATGGTGCCGACCGGTTTGTCTTTGAGTTCTTTCAGCGCCGCCAGCTCGCTATCGATTTCCTCGAAGCGCGGTGCCAGGGTCAGCAGCAGCCGCTCACCCGCGTCAGTGGGTGCCACACTGCGGGTGGTGCGAGTCAGCAGGCGTAGATCCAGGCGAGTTTCCAGGCCACGGATGGTATGGCTCAGGGCCGACTGGGAGACCCCCAGTTGCGCCGCTGCGCGGGTAAAACTGCCGGCCCGCGCGACGGTGACGAAGGCCAACAGGTCGTTGTAGTTCTCGCGCGGCATTGATTAATCCTGTTCATAGGGAGACCAGGATTATGGTCCATAAGCCGCCCCCGGCGCGCACCACCTGAAAAACCGCTGGCCTAGCTAAGCCGCCGCTGCCAGCTAATGGGCTTTAGCCACAAACGCCGCGCTGCCAATCGCCATTCAGTCTAAGCCGCCGCGCAGGCTGGAGTAGACTCACCTAACCCCATCAAGCAGGAGAGCTCTATGCAAATAACCAACACCAGTAGCGCCCTGCCCCTGTCCACGCAAGTGATAAACAAGGCTGGGGAAGCCGCGCAAGATCCAAACTCTCCCGTGACCCCGGAAGAGGTGAATACAGCCGTCGACCGCGGCGCTGATCGCGTCACCCTGAGCCAGCAAAGCGCTGATGCGAGCCAAGCGAACCGTCGCGAAGCCGCCTCCGAGGTGTACAGCAACAGCAGCCAGCAGAACCAACTCGATATCTACCTTGCGGTAGCCACCGAGAGCAACGTTGACGACCAACCCACCCCACTGGAGGTCGCCCAAGAGGTGAGCCAACAGCAGGACCGCCTTATCGGCGACTATAGCGACAACTCAGGCCTGGCTTCGCCCGGGCAACTTCCGGCTTCATTGGAGCCGACTATCTCTGTACTTGCTTGAGGGTAGGTACAGAGTCGAACCAGGCCGCCGCAGGGCGGCCTTGTTTTTGTCCCAGAAAACCTTCGATGTTTTTAGCCACGGCTTTCCCGCAGTCTACTCACAGCCCTTTTCCGGCAAGCTGGCAAACGCTCGCTGCAACAATTCGGTGGTGCGCCGGCTCTGCAGAATGCTGGTGTGGTTTTCATTGAGCAGGTACAGCCGGGTCGCTTCGTCCTGGGCGGCGTTGCGCAGTTCGCTGGCCAGGGGCACCACGCCGTCGTTGGGTTCCTCCAGCAGGCGGCTGTTACCGGCATAGGCGACGAGCATCCATTGCTTGATATGCGCAGGTAACGGCGAGGCAAACAGCTGCTGCAGATACGGGCTGCCCGGCGACATATCCTTCCACACCGGCACTTCTATTGGCATCCGCTCCAGGCCGGTGGCCGCCGAAGGGTGGCCATCCCAGGGCGTGGCCAGGGTGATAAACAGACACAGATTGCGGCTGTCTTCTTCGTTCAACATCTGCAAGGCACGCCGGGCCACCAGGCCACCCATGCTGTGAGCCATGACATGCATACGCGCCGGCTTCAGACGCCGCTGCACATCGCGAATGCCGAGGCTGAGCATATAGGCGCTGTTGTTCAACGGCACGCCGCTGGGAAAGTGAAAGAGCAGCAACTGGAAGCGCTTGGTGTCGAGGTTAGCGGCCAGCTCCTGCCAATTGCGCGGCGACGAATTGATGCCGTGGACGAGAAAGATCGGCTCCTTGTTCGGGTCCCAGGGTGCCAGCAAATACAGGCCATAACCCAACTCACGGAGAAAGGTCAGCGGCTGCCAGGCGCCGAGCTGGATATTCGCCTCATCGAAGCGCGGGTCAGCGAAGCTCACCGGTTGCAGGTAGTTACGCTGCAACTGCGGCTGTTCGCGGTACAGCACTTCAAGGTTGAGGTTCACGGCTGGCGCACTGGCCAGGTCGCTTGGCCCCAGGCGAATCGGATTGAGCTGGCCCAGGCGCTCGCGGGTGGCCGCGTCGGGTTGCACATGCAGCGCGGTACTTTGCGCAGTCGGCAGCCACTGGCGCGGCTCGTTACTGTCGAGGGCAAAGTTGCCGTTAAGGTCGTCGAACACCAGCAGCTGGTAAGTGCCCGGTGCCTCGGTGAAATAGAACGTCTCACCCAGCGCGGCAATTCGATAGCGCAGCAGCTTGCCCTGGGCATCCAGCAACGCCACCAGAGCATCGCGTCCCGATTGGGTGCTTTGCACCTGCCCGGCGATCAGCACGAGGTCCTCCCGGGCCTGCTGCATTTCCTTCTCCAGCTTGAACAGCCCGCAGCCGCCAAGCACGCTTAGCAGCAGAACCAGCAACAGTTGCCTGGCAACCATAGGTTGGCCTCTTCCCTGACAGTGACTCGCTAGAGCCTAGTGGGGAATCGCTTTTGCGCTAGGCGCAGCAGCGGCAGAAAAAAGCCGGTGGGCAATGGCAGGGCGCGCTGGCTATGATCAGGCCCATGAACAGCGCCATTCCCATTCGCCAACCCTGCCCGCCCGGCACCTGCATTTGCGGGCTGGAGCAGCTGCGCACAGCAGCGGATGCCGACCTGCGCATCGTGCGGCTGACGCGCATGGAAGAACGCAAATTGCTCGACCGTCTGGAAGCCATCAACAGCCTGGCGGACCTTGAGCATATGTGCCGGCGCATGGAGGAGCAGTTGGGTATTCGTCTGCAAATCGGCCCCGGCTTCAATGAAGTGCGCACCATGCGCGGCATCAGTATTCAGGTGCTGGAGCTGCCGGGGCTGTGCCGCAAAACCCGCCAGGCCATTCCGGCCGCCATCCGCCGCGGCCTGGAGCACACCCCGCAAATCGCCTTCGACATCCTCAACGCCAACGACCTGTTGCGCGGCACCTAGGCTTGCCGGCCCGAAGGCGTCAGCTCTGCCGCCAAGGCCTCCAGCAAGGCGCTGACTTTGGGCAGACCCTGGCGGCTTTTCAGCCAGACCAGGTTCATCGGTAAGCCATCCATCGCCAACTGTGGCAACACCTGCACCAGCGTGCCTGCTTGCAGTTGGTCCTTCACCAGCCAGAGCGGCAGTTGGGCAATGCCGTGGCCGGCCATCAAGGCAATCACCTGGCCCTCGCCGTCACCCACAGCGATACGCGCCGGCATAACCCGGCGCTCACGATCACCGGCATGTTCACCGGAAAACAGCCAGGGATTCACCCCGCCATCGCCACGGCCATACACCACGCAGCTATGGCCCTGCAGTTCCAGCTCGCTTTGCGGTTCGCCATGGCGCACCAGGTAGCTGGGCGCGGCGCAGAAAATCAGGCGTTCCGCCCCCAGGTATCGGTGCCCGAGTGCCGCCGCCCAGACATCCGAACCGCCGATGCGCACGAGGATATCGATGCCCTCTTCCACCGGGTCGACAAAGCGATCGGAAAACGACACATGGGGCTGCAGCAAAGCATGCTCGGCGACGAAATCGAGGATCACCGGCAGCGCATGCAGACGCCCATAGGAGGCCGGCAACTCAATGCGTACCTTGCCGCAGGGCTCGCCGTGCTGGGTATGCAGAGCCAGTTCGGCCTCCTCCAGCTCGGCCAGCACGGCGGTGCAGGTGCGATAGAAATCGCTGCCGGCTTCGGTCAGCGCCAGGCGTCGCGTGGTGCGCTGGAACAGCCGAGTGCTGAGGCGCGATTCCAACCGGGCAATGCCTTTGCTCACCGCCGAACTGGTGAGGTTCATGCGCTCGGCGGCGGCAGTGAAGCTGCCGGCATCGGCCACGCAGACGAATACATCGATGCCTTTCAATCGCTCGGAAGAAAACATGGCGCAGCCCAATTAATGAATTCAGTTCACAGCACTTTAGAGAAAGTAACGCAGATAGGACCGTGATTCGCCAATAAGCTTGCCGTCTGAACGTCTCTTGAGCAACCTGCCATGCCCTCCACCACCTTGACGGCCAGTGACACCGCCGCGCCGCGCACGGGTCTGTCGATCCTGATTCTGGCGATTGCTGGTTTTATTATCCTGACCACCGAGTTTCTGATCCTCGGCCTGCTGCCCGCCCTGGCTCGCGACCTGAACATTTCCGTCCCGCTGGCCGGCCAATTGGTCACGCTGTTCGCCTTTACCGTGATGCTGTTCGGCCCGCTGTTAACGGTGAAACTGGCGCACCTGCCACGTAAACCCCTGTTCGTATTCGTGCTGCTGGTATTCGTAGGTGCCAATGTCTTGGCCGCCCTGGCACCGAATATCTGGGTGCTGGCCCTGGCCAGATTTCTGGCCGCGCTGTTTCTGCCGGTGTTCTGGAGCACTGCCAGTGAAACCGCCGGGCAACTGGCCGGCCCGGGCAACGCCGGCAAGGCGGTGGCGCAGGTGTATATGGGTATTTCCGCCGCCTTTGTATTTGGCATTCCGCTGGGTACCTTGGCCGCCGATGCGCTGGGCTGGCGCGGCAGCTTCTGGCTACTGGCGGGGGCGGCGCTGCTGATCGCCCTGCTGATCCATCTGCTGATGCCCTCCCTGCCACCAGCACCCCAACAGACGGCTGGGCAGCGCCAGACGCAGATCCTCAAACAACCGCGCTTTCTCGCCCATGTATTGCTATCGACCCTGGCCTTCACCGCCATGTTCACCGCCTACACCTACCTGGCCGACACCCTTGAGCGGCTCGCCGGCATTCCTTCCAGCCAAGTGGGCTGGTGGCTGATGGCGTTCGGAGCGGTGGGCATGCTGGGAAATCACCTGGGCGGGCGCATGGTCGACCGCAACCCCTTAGCGGCCATGGTGCTGTTCTTGCTGATGCTCGCCGCCGGCATGCTGGCCAGCGTGCCAGCGGCCAGCCATACCTTATGGCTGATGGTGGCACTGACCGCCTGGGGCATCGCCCATACCGCGCTGTTTCCGATTTGCCAGGTACGGGTGATGCAAGCGGGTGCCAGCGCCCAGGCACTGGCGGCGAGCATGAATATCTCTGCCGCCAACGCCGGCATTGGCTTGGGTGCGATTTTTGGTGGTTTGGCGATTCGTCAGTTCGGCCTGGAAAGCCTGGGGCTTATGGCCGCAGTGGGCGCAGCAGCGGCCGTGGTTTTGGCGCTGCTGATGATGCGCCGCTCAGCCTGAGGTCAGGGCAGCCGGCTCAGCCCGGCTCGCCTGGGCTGAGGTCCTTTTTACGAGAGGCTTTGCGCACCGCCACGACATCCACAATCACCACGCCCATACGCTTGAGCAAGGCATCGAGAAAGTGGTGCCCCTCCATCGCCGGCAGGCTGTCGCCCTCTTCGATCTCCTGGGCGATCACGGCAAATTTCACCGCCAGCATATTGGGCACCAGGCGCGTGGAGATATACGCCGTGCGGGGCGTGCCATAACGGGTGTAGAAGATCTTCGAGTCCACGGGTGCAGCTGTCCTTAAGCGAGCGTCCTGCCCTGCTACGTCTGAAGCCGATGGGAGGCAACGCGCCCGTCTACTTGGGCGCTGTGGCGAAGATTAGCAGCAGATTGCCGGAAGCAGACAACGGGCTACAGCAGGCAGCTCAAGCCGCGTTCACTTGCACTGCAATTTTCAGCTTGGCCCCGGCCAACATATTCACCAGAGCATCCAGGGAAAATTTGTCGACCTTGCCCTTGAGCAGATCATTGAGCCGAGGTTGCGTCAGGCGAATCCGCTTCGATGCTGTAGGGGCCGGAAAGCAGTGCGGGTATTGCGCCTCATGCGATTTGCAAGGCGCGAGGCGGGCAATCGTGCAATTTGCTAATGGCAGGCTGATTGCAACCTGGCTGGAGGCCGCGATTTCCGGGGAGAGGTGGGTAAGCCAGAACTGGCACGTTGGCTGCTCTAACTGTCTCAACGATTAAAAACCCGATGGAGCGGTGAAAAATGAAATACCCCGTCAAACACCTGTTCAACGCCTTCCCGACTTACGAAATCTCCTTCAGCGCCCGTCCGGACACTTCCGTGCTGCTGACGCTGAAGAACGCCCGCGAGACCTTCACCAAGGTGATCGAGCCGGCGATGATTTTTAACGAAAAAATGGTCGGCCGCCTGATTCGTGAGCTGCGCCGCGATATGAAAATCGCCAACGGCTCGCTCAGCCTGAATACCGAGCAAGGTAGCTTCCTGGCCAATCGCGCCCAGGAAGCGGCGCACGCCCAACGCCAGGAGCGCGCGCCGCAGCAGTGGCTGCGCGCCTGAGCAGGCGTTGCTTGCGTGGGGCGCAGCGCCGCCGCACCCCACTTGTGCCTACTCATGGATGAAAGCTGCTCAGGGATGAGCGCGATGTTGGCCTAGCGCCGCCCCTCCCGCTTGCCCAAGCCCCGCGCCCTGTTCTGTGGCAAATGAACCTGAACTTAATTTTCCACCCAGGCTCTACGCGTTAGCGAGTCAGCCAGGCACTCACGCGAGTGCGCACGCTATGCGTTTTTCCGCTGCTGCGGCAAACGCAAACCGTGCTGTACTGATGACAGCAAGACACTAGAGTTAATGCGGCGCGACACTGCCGCGGGCAACTCGAAGCGCGATTCCCTCAATTAAAAAGAACAGCCACCTACAGGAGTTCCAGCATGGCCGCATTGGGTCAACACGCCGTTCAGAAAATCAAAAGCGCTGAGCCACAGCTATTGCAACAGTGGGTCGCCGCACTCGAAGCCTCAGGTGCCACGCGCAACCTGAAAGGCGATGAACTGAAAGCCGACACCAAAGAACTCCTTCATCTGATCACCACCGCGCTGGAGCAAGGTGCCAGCGCCGCCATCGGCAGCACGCAGTGGGAAGAGACCCGTCTGTTCCTTGAGCGCCTGTCGCGTAGCCGCGCCCAGTTGGGGCAGGACTCCAGCCAGACCGCCAACTTTGTCTTCGCCCTCAAAGGCCCGCTCTTCACCCTGCTGCAGAACGAATTCAGTGACCAGCCGCAGCTACTCGCCGAGCAATTGCTGCAAGCCTCCGAGCTGTTCGACGCCCTGGGCCTGCATACCATCCGTACCTACCAGGCGTCGCGCGAGTCGGTAATCCGCAGGCAGCAGGAAGAGCTGTTGGAGCTGTCGACCCCGGTGGTCAAGCTGTGGGACGGCGTGCTGGCGCTGCCAATGATCGGCACCCTCGACTCGCAGCGCACCCAGGTGGTGATGGAGTCGCTGTTGCAACGCATCGTTGATACCGGTTCGGAAATCGCCATTATCGATATCACCGGCGTGCCGACCGTGGACACTCTGGTGGCTCAGCATCTGCTGAAAACCGTAACCGCCATTCGCTTGATGGGTGCCGACTGCATTATCAGCGGCGTGCGTCCACAGATCGCGCAGACCATCGTGCACCTGGGCCTCGACCTGCAGGGTGTGGTCACCAAGGCCAACCTGGCCGATGCCCTGGCACTGGCCATGCGGCGTCTGGGCGTTACCGTAACCAAGGCGCAGTGATATGGAGCGCATCCCCATTCTGCAGATGGGCCAATTCCTGCTGGTCACCATACAGGTGGACATGCACGACCAACTGGCCCTGACCCTGCAAGACGATCTCTCCGAACGCATCAGCGCCACTTCGGCACGCGGCGTACTGATCGATATCTCGGCACTGGATATGGTCGACTCGTTTATCGGCCGCATGATCAGCACCATTTCCGGTCTGTCGCGGATCATGGACGCGGAAACCGTGGTGGTCGGCCTGCAACCAGCGGTGGCCATCACCCTGGTGGAGCTGGGCCTGACCTTGCCGGGGGTAAGCACCGCCCTCAACGTTGAACGCGGCATGAAACTGCTGCGCGAACGGGTGGCCGCGCAATGAGCGTGCGCAGCAGTGGTAGCCAACCGGTACGCATAGAGCAGGACGTGGTCATGGCGCGACAGACGTCGCGCAAACTGGCCCAGGACTGCGGCATGCGCTTGATCGACCTGACCAAGCTGGTGACTGCCGTCAGTGAGCTGGCCCGCAACACCATGGTGTATGGCGGCGGCGGCGATATGGATTGGCAGATTCTCGACGACAACGGCCGCACTGGTCTGCGCATTACGTTTCGCGACGAAGGTCCGGGTATTGCCGATATCAAACTGGCGATGACCGATGGCTGGACGTCGGGCGGCGGCCTGGGCTTGGGCCTGACCGGTGCAAAACGCCTGGTGGACGAGTTTGAACTGGATACGGCACCGGGTGCCGGGACGCGTGTGACGATTACTCGATGGACCTGAATATCAGCAGTTCGCTCACCCTCGCGTTGCAGGTTGACGATGACAGTCAGGTGGGCCACGCCCGCCGCGTCGTGCAGAAGCTTGCCAGTGACATTGGCTTTGACAGCAACGACGCCGGCCGCGCCGCCTTGGTGACCACGGAATTGACCAGCAACCTGCTCAAACATGCCGGCCGCGGCGAGCTACATGTACGCGTGTTGCCCCACGGTGAGGTAAGCGGCATCGAATTGCTGGCCATTGACCGCGGACCGGGCTTCAACCTGCACGACTGCCTGGCCGACGGGTTTTCCACCGGCGGCACGCAGGGCATCGGCATGGGGGCGGTGGATCGTCAGTCCGACGTATTCGATGTGTTTGCCGATCACCGCGGCGCGGTGCTGATGGCGCGTCTGTATCCGCGTGGCAGCAAGGTGGCCGACGTGCGCTTTGGCGTCACCCAGCACTCCTTACACAACGACCCGGCCTGCGGCGATATCTGGCACCTGGCGATGCAAGACAAGCATGTCAGCGCGCTGGTAATCGACGGCCTGGGCCATGGCCCGGATGCGCAGGACGCGGCTCAGGCCGGCGAAAAAGCCTTTGCCGCGTCGCCCTTCTCTACTCCGACCTTCCTGATTGAAGACCTGCACCGCGCCATGTGCGGCACCCGGGGTGGTGCCGGTGCCGTGGCGCAATACGACGCCGCAACGGGCCGCCTGCAGTTCGCCGGCATCGGCAATATCGGCGCTACGCTGGTTAGCATGGACAAGAGCCGCGGACTGGCCTCCCACCCCGGTATTCTCGGCGCGCAGTTTCGCAAGGCCCAGACGTTCGACTTCCCTGACTGCACGGGGCAATTGTTGGTGATGTACAGCGATGGCTTGCAGTCACGCTGGAACCTGCAGGACTACCCTGGCCTGGTGTCCCGGCACCCGGCCGTGATTGCTGCCGTGCTGCACCGCGATTTCTGCCGTGGGCGTGATGATGTAACCGTATTGGTCGTACCTCTGGAGGCAGCCAATGGCTGATACCGACATCAAGGCCCAACTGGCCGCTGCCCTGGCCGAAAACGAAGCCTTGCGCGCCGAGCTCGATGAAACCAACCAGGGCGTATTGGCCTTGTATGCCGAGCTGGATATCCAGGCTGAAGAACTGCGTCAGGCATCCGACCTGAAAAGCCGTTTTCTCTCGTATATGAGCCACGAATTTCGCACACCCCTGGGCTCGATTCTGAGCATCACCAGTTTGCTCGGCGATGAACTGGATGGCCCGCTAAGCCCCGAGCAGCACAAGCAGGTGGGTTTTGTACGCACCTCGGCCAGCGAGCTCAGCGACATGGTCGACGACCTGCTGGACCTGGCCAAGATCGAAGCCGGGCGCATCACCATTTCACCGGCCTGGTTCGATATGCTCGATCTGTTCTCGGCCTTGCGTGGCATGTTCCGCCCGATTGTCGAAGGCGGCACGGTGGACCTGACTTTCGAAGAGCCGGTGGCGATGCCACGGCTGTACACCGATGACAAAAAGCTCGCGCAGATTCTGCGCAACTTTATTTCCAACTCGCTGAAGTTCACCCAGCGCGGCGAGGTGCGGATCTCGGCGCGCCTGGAGAACGAGCATGAAGTGCGCTTTGCCGTAACCGACACCGGCATCGGTATCCCCGCGGAGCTGCACCGCACCCTGTTCGAAGATTTCTCCCAGGTCGACTCGCCGCTGCAAAAACGTTTTCGCGGTACGGGGCTCGGTCTGTCATTGTGCAAACGTTTCGCTGCGCTACTTGGCGGGCACGTCGGGGTGGACAGCGAACCCGGCGTTGGTTCGACGTTTTACGTGATCATTCCTTTTGCCATTGACCAGGACACACCCGATGAAAAGTGACATTCGCCTGCTGATCGTCGACGACAATGTAGCCACGCGCTACGCCCTGCGTCGTCGTTTCGAGCAGCAAGGTTATGTCATTGATGAGGCCGGCACTGGCAACGAAGGCCTGGCGCTGATCGCCGCGACTGACTACGACGCCTTGATTCTCGACGTGAACCTGCCGGACATGACCGGCTTCGATATCGTTCGCCAGATCCGCCAGCAACCGCGTACCGCGTTGGTGCCAGTGGTGCATGTGTCCGCCGCCTCGATTCAGCCGCACGACATCATCACGGGCCTGGAAACCGGTGCCGACGCGTACCTCACGCACCCCATCGACCCGGAAATTCTGATGGCCACCCTGCGCACATTGCTGCGGGTGCGCGACAGCGAAAACGCCTTGCGTGAAAGCGAGGCACGTTTCCGCGAAATTTTCCTGCATGTGTCGGCGCCGATTGCGGTGATCAACGAGCACCTCAAAGTCATCGAGAGCAACCAGGCGTTTGCCGACCTGCTGCAAGGCTGCACCGAGGACGAGCGTTTGCTGCAGTGCATCGCCCCGGGTCAGGAACTGCGCCTGGTGCAACTGCGCACCGCACTGCTGGACGGCCAGCGCTGGAACGGCAGCCTCACCCTGATGCTGGGCGGCGAAGAACGGGAAACCGAGTGGCAGACCTCGCCCTACCGTCTGCCCGGGCACAGCCTGGTATTCGTCGAAGACGTTACCGAGCACCGTGAACGCGACCGCTCACAGCGCAACCAGCTGGACAAGGCGCATACCCGCATCGCCCAGGAAGTGGCCGAGCGCGCACGCACCGAAGAACAACTGCTGCAAGCGCAGAAGATGGACGCCCTGGGCAAGCTCACCGGCGGCATCGCCCACGACTTCAACAACATGCTCACCGGCATCATTGCAGCCATTGAGCTGATGAAGCGCCGGGTCGAAGACCAGCGTTACGACACCCTGATGCGTTATGCCGATGCCGCGCTGAGCTCGGCCAACAGCGCCGCTGCCCTCACCCATCGTCTGCTGGCCTTTGCCCGCCAGCAGCCGCTGGATACGCGGCCGATCGATATCAACGCCCATGTGCTGTCGCTGGAAGAAATGCTGCGCCGCACCATCGGCGAACGGATCTCCCTGACCCTGGAGCTGACCTCCGGCACCTCGATTGCGATGGTCGATCCGTTTCAGTTCGAAAGCTCGGTGCTCAATCTGATCATCAATGCCCGTGACGCCTTGCCCAAAGGCGGCAGTATCCGCATCGCCACTTTTGCCACGGTGGTGACGGGCAACTCGAAAGTGGAAGACGGTACCTACATTGCCCTGTCGGTACGCGACGACGGGGTAGGCATCGATGACGCGGTGATCGGCAAGGTCTTCGACCCCTTCTTCAGTACCAAACCCGTGGGCCAGGGCACTGGCCTGGGGCTGTCGAGCATCTACGGTTTTGCTCGCCAGTCCGGTGGCGACGTGAGCATTCGCAGCGTGATCAACAAGGGCACCGAAGTGGTCTTGCTGTTGCCCGCGGGCACGGAGCTACCCAGCAGTAACGCAGCGCCACAGAACCTGCCCAAGCAAGGCACTGGCGAGCATGTGCTGATCGTTGAAGACATGGTCTCGGTCAGTGCGCTGATGGCGGAGATTCTCAGCGATGCCGGCTACCGCCATACCCAGGCTTACGATGCCGAAGGCGCGGTCCATGCGCTGAAAACCGATGCCTCGATCGACCTGCTGCTTACCGATATCGGCCTGCCGCGTATGGACGGCCGCGATCTGGCCGCACTGGCCCGCAGCATGCGCGCCGAGCTGCCGGTACTGTACGTTTCCGGCTATGCCGAAAATGCTCTGGACCGGCAGAACCTGGTGGGCACCGGCATGGATATGCTGAGCAAGCCCTTCAACAGCAGCGAATTGCTGGAGCAGATTCGCATGTTGCTGGATGGCGTGGGCAAACGCTGAAGCGCCAATAAGCCTCCTCCAGCAGCGCATTTTTCCTCTGGCGTTTCCCGCTTGGTAAGCGCGCAAAATTGGCGTTTCAAAACCAGGCTCGGCAGCAAAATTCAATCGAACCCGTCGATAATTTTCCGCCCATAAAAAAGCCGCCTACAGGAGGCGGCAAATAAAACCAAAGGTTGATGAAGGGCGCAGAACACTGAATTAGTCTCTAAATTCAGTACCTTGGAGATTCATCGCTGCCGAGGATATTCCCCTTTAACGGAAATTAACCATTAATATCATCGATAGTAAAAATTGAAATAAGCAGTTTTACCGATGATTCCTCAGGGCGTATTTATCCCAGCCACTGCATAGGCTGGGAACTCCTATAGCTAATAACTTCCCTCTCTACGTCAGCTGACGCTCGAATCGGCCGTGCAGTGTCCTGCCCTACATTTACGCCAAAAACCTGATATGGGGAGCACCTATGTTCAATCGCACACGCATCGCACTGGCCTGCGCGCTGGCTTCGCTGAGCCTTTCGCCGGCTTTCGCCAGTGAACAATCCGACGCCAAGGGTTTCGTCGAAGACAGCAGCCTGAACCTGTTGCTGCGCAACGCCTATTTCAACCGTGACTACAAGAACCACACCAACGATGCCAAGGTCTGGGGCCAGGGTTTCATTGGTACCTTCGAGTCCGGTTTCACCCAGGGCACCGTCGGCTTCGGCGTCGACGCCTATGGCCTGCTGGGCATCAAGCTGGACAGCGGCCGTGGACGTAACTACGGCGCGTTCTTCGATACCGACAGCGATGGCCATCCAGTGGATGACACCTCCGAAGCCGGTGCCGCGGTGAAACTGCGCATCTCCAACACCGTGCTGCGCTACGGCAACCAGTTCCCGTCGCTGCCAGTCCTCGCCTATGACGACTCGCGCCTGCTGCCCCAAGCCTTCACGGGCACCCTGGTGACCAGCAAGGAAATCGAAGGTCTGGAGCTCAACGCCGGTCACTTCACCGCGGACAGCCCGATGGGCGACTCGTCCCGCGACCCGAACCGTCTGAAGAGCATCGACGTGGTCGGCGGCAGCTATGCCGTTAACGACGCCCTGAGCGTGGCCGCCTACCACTCCGACGTGGAAGACACCTTCAAGAAGTACTACGGCAACGTGAATTACACCCTGGCGCTGGCTGATGCCCAGGCGTTGAACTTCGACTTCAACATCTACCGCACCGACTACGATGACAACGCCCAGGCGGCGCTGGACTTCGGCGGCGACGGCAACAATGACAGCAACACGCTGTGGAGCCTGGCGGCCAAGTACAGCGTGGGTGCCCATGCCTTTATCGTCGCCCACCAGCGCAGCAGCGGTGATGCTGGTTACGCCTACGACTACGGCGACGGCGGCAGCACCATCTATGTGGCCAACTCCTACTACTCGGACTTCAACCTGAAGGATGAAGAGTCGTGGCAGCTCAGCTACGAGCTGGACTTCAGCGAGTACGGCGTGCCCGGCCTGACCTACAAAACCGCCTATGTACGCGGCAGCAATATCGATGCTGGCGGCGAGCAGGACGGCACCGAACGCGAATTCTTCAACCAGGTGAAATACGTGGTGCAGGACGGTTCGCTCAAGGACCTCTCGCTGAAACTGCGTAACTCGATCTACCGCGCTGACCGTGATGTCGGCCCGAACCTCAACGAGATTCGTGCCTTCGTCGAATACCCGCTGGAAATCTTCTGACGCGCGCGCCGGGTTCGCCTGGCGCTGTCCAGTCCTGAAATAGGTTTACACCCTTTCAGGTCATGCCCCGCACCTCAGAGCGCCCGATGCACCGCATCGGGCGTTTTGTATTTCAGGGC
>NZ_JBSRZF010000030.1:0-42332 GCF_054057335.1 Pseudomonas sp. TE3786 | reverse complement strand
GCAGCTCCCGAAGTTGCTGCAACTGTCGCCCTGCCCGCCGTAGTCGAGCTGGTCAGAACGACAGTGGCAACGCCATGGGCATCGGTTTTCGACGTGGCTTTGTTCAGCGTGCCGCTCGTGGTTGTCCAGGTAACGTCAACATTGGCAACCGGATTGCCATTGGCATCCTTCACCACAGAACTGATAGCCGAAGTGCTGGTGCCGTTGGCAACGATGGAGCCTGGAGAAGACGTGATGGTTACAGTCGCCGCCGCAGCCGCCACAAAGCTCACATCCGTCGAACCATGCGCGGTCCCGGATGCAGCCGTAACGGTCGCCGTACCGGCAGTGGTCGAACTGGTCAGCTCTACAGCGGCAACACCGTTGGCATCGGTTTTCGACGTCGCTTTATCCAACGTGCCGTTGGTGGTCGTCCAAGCAACATCGGCATTAGGCACCGGATTGCCATTGGCGTCCTTCACCACGCTGCTGATGGTTGTGGTGCTGGTGCCATCGGCGGCGATTGATGGCGAGGACGCTGTCACGCCAGCCACCGCAGCCGGCGCACCCGCTACAAAGGTAACCTCCGTCGAGCTATGCCCAGTGCCTGAGGTGGCCTCAACGGTTGCCTTGCCGGTGGTAGTCGGACTGGTCAATTGAACCGTCGCCACACCATTGGCATCAGTTACCGAACTGGTTTTATCCAGGGTGCCGCCGGTGGTGGTCCAGTTGACCGTCGCCCCCGCTACCGGATTGCCATTGGCATCCTTCACTACGCTGCTGACGGTGGTGGTACTGGTGCCGTTGGCAACGATGGATGGCGAGGCCGCGGTCACGCCACTAACCACAGCCGGCGCACCCGCTACGAAGGTCACCTCGGTCGAGCCTTGCCCAGTCCCCGAGTTGGCCTCAACGGTTGCCTTGCCGGCGGTAGTCGAGCTAGTCAGTTCTACAGTGGCTACACCGTTGGCATCGGTTTTCGACGTGGTTTTATCCAACGTGCCGTTGGTAGTCGTCCAGGTAACATCGGCATTGGGAACCGGGTTGCCGTTGGCGTCCTTCACCACGGTGCTGATGGTTGTGGTGCTGGTGCCGTTGGCGGCGATTGTTGCCGAGGAGGCCGTCCCGCCGGTTACCGTCGCCGGTGTACCGGCTAAGAAATTCACATCCGTCGAACCATGTGCAGTCCCGGATGCAGCCGTAACGGTCGCCGTACCGGCCGAAGTCGAGCTGGTCAGCACAGCACTGGCAACCCCATTGGCATCCGTCACTGAGCTGGTTTTATCCAGCGTGCCGCCCGTGGTGGTCCAGTTAACGGTCGCACCCGCAACCGGATTGCCATTGGCGTCTTTCACCACAGTGCTGATGGTCGAGGTGCTGGTGCCGTTGGCGATGATTGATGGCGAGGACGCTGCCACGCCGGTAACAGCAGCCGGTGCGCCGGCTACGAAATTCACATCCGTAGAATTGTGAGCGGTTCCGGATGTAGCCGTAACGGTCGCCGTACCGGCCGAAGTCGAGCTGGTCAGCACAGCACTGGCCACGCCATTGGCATCCGTCACTGAGCTGGTTTTATCCAGCGTGCCGCCCGTGGTGGTCCAGTTAACGGTCGCACCAGCAACCGGGTTGCCACTGGCATCTTTCACTACGGCGCTGATGGTCGAGGTGCTTGTACCATTGGCAATGATTGACGGCGAGGACGCTGTCACACCGGTCACCGATGCCGGTGCACCTGCTACAAAGTTCACTTCCGTAGAGCTGTGCGCACCGCCAGAGGTGGCCTCAACAGTTGCCTTGCCGGCGGTAGTCGGACTGGTCAATTGAACCGTCGCGACACCATTGGCGTCAGTCACCGAACTGGTTTTATCCAGGGTGCCGCCGGTTGTGGTCCAGTTAACCGTTGCGCCAGCAACCGGGTTGCCATTGGCATCTTTCACCACGGTACTGATGGTTGTGGTGCTGGTGCCATCGGCGGCGATTGATGGCGAGGACGCTGCCACGCCGGTAACAGCAGCCGGTGCGCCGGCTACGAAGCTGACATCCGTCGAACCGCGAACGGCCCCGGAAGCGGCCGTGACGGTCGCTGTACCGGCAGTAGTCGAACTGGTCAGCACAGCACTGGCCACACCATTGGCATCCGTCACTGAGCTGTTTTTATCCAGCGTGCCGCCCGTGGTGGTCCAGTTAACGGTCGCACCAGCAACCGGGTTGCCATTGGCATCCTTCACCACAGTGCTGATGGTCGAGGTGCTTGTGCCGTTGGCGATGATTGATGGCGAGGACGCGGTCACACCGGTCACCGCGGCCGGTGAACCTGCTACGAACGTCACATCCGTCGAGTTATGCGCACTGCCTGAAGAGGCCGTGACGGTCGCCGCACCGGCATTAATCGAGCTGGTCAGCACAGCGCTGGCCACACCATTGGCATTAGTCACCGAGCTGGTTTTATCCAAGGTGCCGCCCGTGGTGGTCCAGTCAACCGTTGCACCAGCAACAGGGTTGCCATTGGCGTCTTTCACCACGGTGCTGATGATCGAGGTGCTCGTGCCATTGGCAACAATTGTTGGCAAGGACGCGGCCACGCCGGTCACTGCAGCCGGTGCGCCAGCCACAAAATTCACCGCGGTCGAGTTTTGTGCGCTGCCTGAGGTGGCGGTAACGGTCGCCGTACCAGCCGCAGTCGAGCTGGTCAGCACAGCACTGGCCACGCCATTGGCATCAGTTACCGAGCTGGCTTTATTTAACGTGCCACCGGTGGTGGTCCAGTTAACCGTTGCGCCAGCAACCGGGTTGCCATTGGCGTCCTTCACCACGGTACTGATGGTGGTGGTGCTGGTGCCATCGGCGGCGATTGAAGGCGAGGATGCGGTCATGCCACCCACCGCAGCCGGTGCACCCGCTACAAAGGTAACCTCCGTCGAGCTATGCCCAGTGCCTGAGGTGGCCTCAACAGTTGCTTTGCCGGCGGTAGTCGGACTGGTCACTTGCACAGTCGCCACACCGTTGGCATCTGTCACTGAGCTGCTTTTATCCAGCGTACCGCCTGTGGTGGTCCAATTGACCGTAGCACCAGGCACCGGGTTGCCCTGGGCATCCTTCACCACGGTACTGATGTTCGAGGTGCTTGTGCCATTGGCAACGATTGCTGGCGAAGACGCTGTCACGCCAGTCACTGCAGCCGGTGTACCTGCTACGAACGTCACATCCGTCGAGCTATGCGCACTGCCTGAGGTGGCGGTAATGGTCGCCGTACCGGCACTAGTCGGACTGGTCAGTTGAACTGTCGCGACACCATTGGCATCAGTTACCGAACTGGTTTTATCCAGCGTGCCGCCAGTAGTGGTCCAGTTAACGGTCGCGCCAGCAACCGGATTGCCATTGGCGTCTTTCACCACAGTGCTCACGCGCGTGGTGCTTGTGCCGTTGGCAACGATTGATGGCGAGGACGCTGTCACGCCAGTCACTGCAGCCGGTGTACCTGCTACGAACGTCACATCCGTCGAGTTATGCGCACCGCCCGAGGTCGCGGTGACAGTTGCCGTACCGGCGGTAGTCGAGCTGGTCAGCACTACAGTGGCGACGCCATTTGCGGCGGTTTTGGACGTGGTTTTGTCCAGCGTGCCGCCGGTAGTTGTCCAGGTAACGTCCGCATTCGGAACCGGGTTGCCATTGGCATCCTTCACCACAGTGCTGATGGTCGTGGTGCTTGTGCCGTTGGCAACGATGGATGGCGAGGACGCGGCCACACCGGCCACCGCGGCCGGTGTACCTGCTACGAACGTCACATCCGTCGAGTTATGCGCACTGCCTGAAGAGGCCGTGACGGTCGCCGCACCGGCATTAATCGAGCTGGTCAGCACTGCACTGGCCACGCCATTGGCATCAGTCACCGAGCTGGTTTTATCCAGGGTGCCGCCCGTGGTGGACCAGTTCACCGTTGCACCAGCAACCGGGTTGCCATTGGCGTCCTTCACCACGGTGCTGATGGTCGAGGTGCTTGTACCGTTGGCAACGATTGAGGGCGAGGACGCGGTCACACCGGTCACCGCAGCCGGTGCGCCGGCTACGAAGCTGACATCCGTCGAACCGCGAATGGCCCCGGAAGCGGCGGTGACGGTCGCTGTACCGGCAGTAGTCGAACTGGTCAGTTGAACCGTCGCCAGGCCATTGGCGTCCGTTTTCGACGTCGCTTTATTCAGCGTGCCGCCGGTGGTTGTCCAGGTAACGTCCGCATTAGGCACCGGATTCCCATTGGCATCCTTCACCACGGTACTGATGTTCGAGGTGCTCGTGCCGTTGGCAACGATTGCTGGCGAAGACGCGGTTACACCTGTCACCGCAGCCGGTGCACCTGCGACAAAATTCACGTCCGTCGAGTTATGTGCACTGCCGGAGGTAGCGGTAACGGTCGCCGTACCAGCCGAAGTCGAGCTGGTCAGCACAACACTGGCCACGCCATTGGCATCAGTCACCGAGCTGGTTTTATCCAAGGTGCCGCCCGTGGTGGTCCAGTTAACCGTTGCACCAGGCACCGGGTTGCCATTGGCGTCCTTCACCACGGTGCTGATGATCGAGGTGCTCGCGCCATTGGCAACGATTGTTGGCAAGGAGGCTGCCACACCGGTCACCGCTGCCGGTGCACCTGCTACAAAGGTCACTTCGGTCGAGTTACGGCCACTGCCTGAGGTAGCTTCAACAGTTACCTTGCCGGCGGCAGTCGCGCTGGTCAGCACAGCACTGGCCACGCCATTGGCATCAGTTACCGAGCTGGCTTTATTTAACGTGCCACCGGTGGTGGTCCAGTTAACCGTCGCACCCGGAACCGGGTTGCCATTGGCGTCCTTCACCACGGTGCTGATGGTCGAGGTACTCGTACCATTGGCAACGATGGATGGCGAAGACGCGGTCACACCGGTCACCGCGGCCGGTGCACCTGCTACGAAGGTCACTTCCGTCGAGTTATGCGCACTGCCTGAAGTGGCCTCAACAGTTGCCTTGCCGGCAGAAGTCGGACTGGTCAGTTGGACCGTCGCGACGCCATTGGCATCGGTTTTCGACGTGGTTTTGTCCAGCGTTCCGTTGCTAGTTGTCCAGGTAACGTCCGCGTTCGGAACCGGGTTGCCATTGGCATCTTTGACTACCGTACTGATGGTCGTGGTGCTTGTGCCATTGGCAACGATGGATGGTGAGGACGCGGCCACACCGGTCACTGCAGCCGGTGCGCCAGCCACGAAATTCACCGCGGTCGAGTTATGCGCGCTGCCTGAGGTGGCGGTGACGGTCGCCGTACCGGCCGCAGTCGCGCTGGTCAGCACAGCACTGGCCGCGCCATTGGCATCAGTTACCGAGCTGGTTTTATTTAACGTACCACCGGTGGTGGTCCAGTTAACCGTCGCACCCGGAACCGGGTTGCCATTGGCGTCCTTCACCACGGTGCTGATGGTCGAGGTACTCGTACCATTGGCAACGATGGAGGGCGAAGATGCGGTCACACCGGTCACTGCAGCCGGTGCACCAGCCACGAAGGTCACTTCCGTCGAGTTATGCGCACCGCCCGAGGTGGCTTCTACAGTGGCCTTACCGGCAGTAGTGGAACTGGTCAGTTGGACCGTCGCGACGCCATTGGCATCGGTTTTGGAAGTGGTTTTGTCCAGCGTCCCGTTGGTAGTTGTCCAGGTGACGTCCGCGTTCGGAACCGGGTTGCCATTGGCATCTTTGACTACGGTACTGATGGTCGTGGTGCTGGTGCCGTTGGCAACGATGGAACTCGACGAAACGCTCACGCCCCCTACAGCAGCCGGTCTACCCGCTACAAAGCTCACATCGGTAGTGTTACGGGCACCACCCGAACTCGCTTCAACAGTGGCAATGCCGGCCGTGGCCGAACTGGTGAGCTGTACGGTGGCCACACCATTGGCGCCGGTCACCGAGCTGGTTTTATCCAGCGAGCCTGCGGTGGTGGTCCAGGTCACGGTGGTGTTTGCCACCGGCTTACCGTTGGTATCGCTGACGATTGTGCTGAGGGTGGAGGTGCTGGTTCTGTCCGCCACGATGGATGCGGGACTGGCTGTCACCGCCAAAGCTACCGCTTGCACGACCAAGGTCATCACGTTGGAGACGACGGCACGTCCGTACTTGTCGGTGCCGACAAGCTGCAGGGTGTAGGTATTGCTGCCATCGACTTGCCGAGCTGCATACAAGGCGCTGGCGCCAGCGGCATAGGTGGGTACATTCAGCTCGCCGAAACTGCTGCCGTTGCAAGGCAGAGCAAAACCGGCGGCGGTGCCGACCCAACTGAGCGAGTGCAGGTTGGCAATGCCGGTTATGGCGAACTTCACCGTAGTCGCTGCACTGGCAGAAAGAACTTCCGGCAGCCGCAGCTGGGTTTCAACGGCTTGGTGGTCGAGCACAATTTCGTTGTTACGCGAAACCAGGTCGTAGCGCATGTTCTCCAGACGATGGCTGGCGGCCAGGTTGGCGCTGGCCAGCTGCTTGCGCAGCGACTCACCCAGGCGATAGGTGAGCGAGAGGGTGGCCGAGGTATCGCTCAGACCCGCCTGCCCCATACGGTGGTCCACGCTCAAGCCAATCAATGGCACCGGGTTGTAAATAACCCCCAGGGTCAAGGCGTGAGGATCTTTCTGGCGGTCATCGGAAGAAAACAGACTCACCTGTTTGCCGTAGTACTGCTCGAACGCCACTCTGCTGCCCAATTGTGGATAGGCCGGCAGGTAACCTTCGCCGCGTATATCCCACCCCTTGGCGGGGCGCTCGAAAAAGTCGGGCATATCCGCCGAGGCCTTCCACTGGGAAAGTGGCAGGTAACTGTTAGCGCTCAGCTTGAGGAAATCGGTCCAGGCTTCAACACCCAGGCCCAAGCGATCATTTTTGCCGGTGAGATCGCGGTCGTAGAAGCTGTTCACGCCGAGCAGCCAGTTGGCCACGTCGCGCCGATAGCCCAGCCCCAGGTTGACGGTGTTGCGATGATCCTTGGTGTAGGTGTCGGCGCGGCGTACCCCGACTTGCGTGAAGACCAGGTTCTGCCCCGCTTTGTAGAAGGGCACCAGAACATCCAGGCTGCCGCCCCGGAAACCTTGGTGATCAACATTAAGGTCGAGCTTGGAGGTGAGGTTATGGCTGGCAAACCACGACTCGGCGGCCTCGCTGGCCGTGCCCGAAAGCATGTTGGCACCCTGCGTCGCGGCTTGCTCGAAGCCTTGGCTGCGGTTGCGCATTACGCTGGGCGCCAAGTCGCTATCGGTGCCCGCTGGCGACAACCAATCGGCTGAGCGCTCGCGTGCTGGCGAGGGCGTGGCGGCTGTTGCGTGCTCAGCTGCGGAGGAGCCTAGCTCCGGTAGTGGCTGTTTTTCGGGCTTGGCGGCCTCCTGTGCCAGAACTGGGGCCACTGGAGAAAATACGATGCTTACCATCAGGTAAGACATCAGCAGCCTTTGCGTAATTAACCGCATGTTTTTCCCTTCCGTAGAGCTGAGCGCAATTGAGGAAGCGGATTTTCATGAGATCGTTGGGCGTTGGAGTTAGGACGCGGGCGGCAGGTGAATAGGGTGAAAGCTGTGGAACGGAGAAAAAATTCCGAAACAGCCGTTGGAAAAATTACGGGCACAAAAAAGCCGGGCAGATGCCCGGCTTTTTTACTGCGTTTGTTCTTACAACAGCGGCAGGGTGTAGCTGACGATCAGGCGGTTTTCGTCGTTGTCAGCCGCGAAGTTGCCGCGCTGGCTCGCGTTACGCCAGGTCAGGCCCAGGCCTTTCAGAGCACCGTCTTGCAGCACGTAGTCAATGCGGAAGTCACGTTCCCACTCTTTGGCATCGCCAGAGGCGGTGTCGATGTTGTCGCCTTTGAGGTAAGTAGCAACGGCTTTCAGGCCCGGCACGCCTACGGAGGTGAAGTCGTAGCCGTATTCAGTCACCCAGGTACGCTCGCCGGCGTTCTGGAACTTGCCGATCTGACGGTCGGTGATCAGGTAAGCGGTCGAACCATCACCCTGGTTGAGGTATGGGAAAGCACTGTCGCCCGACACTTGCTGGTAGCCAGCGCTCAGCGCGTGGGCACCGAGGGTGTAGGTGAAGAAGCCGCTCCAAGTGCGGTTGTCCACTTCGCCGCGAACGATGGCCGCGCCGGCTGGGGTATTACCGTAGTAACCGGTAGCGCCGTAGCCATCAGCACGACCTGCTGCGCTGCTGTTCTTGCCGTCGGAGCTGCTGTCGAAATAGCGCAGGTCGGATTTCAGCACGCCTGGACCAATAGCCCAGTTGTGGATCAGGCCGAGGAAGTGCTGTTTGTAGAAGTCGTCCAGGTTGCCGTAGTAGTACTGCGCGGTCAGGTCTTTGGTGATTTTGTAGTCACCACCGGCGTAGTAGAACTTGTTGGTGTCAGCTTGTTGGCCGCGAACCACTTGAGCACCCGCTACACGCAGGCCGACGTTGTCGGTGGAGCTACGGGTTTTGGTGTTTTCCAGCTGACCGGCGATCAGGGTCAGACCGTCGATTTCGTTCGATGTAACCTGGCCACCGTTGAACAGTTGTGGCAGCAGGCGACCGTCGTTGAAGGTTACGACTGGCAGTTTTGGCTGCAGGGTACCCAGACGACCTTCGGTTTTCGAAACGCGTACTTTGGCGGTAGCGCCGGCTTTGCCGTAGCTATCGGTGGCGCTGCCGTCGCTTTCCAGCGGGAACAGGGCACCTGGGGTGCGGCTACGGTCGGCTTTGGTATTGGTGCCACCGGAATCCAACTTGATGCCGGACAGACCAACTACGTCCAGACCAAAACCAACGGGGCCTTGGGTAAAGCCCGAGGTGTAGTTGAACAGGAAGCCTTGGCCCCACTCTTGCGCGGACGGCGCGTTGTCGGAGTGCTTCACGTTGTTGTCGTAGTAAAAGTTACGCAGACCCAGAGTGGCCTTGCTGTCTTCAACGAAACCGGCGGCACCAGCTTGCTGAGCGATAAGGCCCAGAAGTACGGCGGCGGCCAAAGGAGATTTGGTCATGGTGCTTGCTCCAGATGCAGTTCTTTTAGTTTTCCGACACTGCAAGGGAGATCACGAGCGGGGGACGCGGATCGAGGATTCAGCTGCCTTGGTGCGGGTCGTCCCGGGGGGCCCGTTTACGACCGCGCAACAGTAATAAAAAATGTATAAATCTAAAAAGACTTATTAGTTTGTTTTTAATGCTTTTTAAGAATATTAGACACATTTCGCAAAACATGATCACGATACCGGTCACGCGCAACACCAAATTTAGTGCTCGGCACCGTTTTGTGACTTAAAAAGTCTTGCTGATCACGCCAGAAAGTCCGCGGTAGACAGCAACGGGGTATACCCGAAGGCCAGCGCAGCCATAAATGCAGCATGCACTTGAGCGGCCGGAACCTTCACGCCGTCGAACTCCAGATCCAGAGTGGCACAGGCGTCGTGGATAACCGTGGTGTGGTAACCCAGGTCCACTGCGGCGCGGGCAATGCCATGGGTGCACATATGGCTCATGCTGCCGACGATCACCAGGCTGTCGATGCCATGCTGGTCGAGCACGGCCTTCAGCTCGGTTTCGCGGAACGAGTTGATGTGGTGTTTGACGATAACCGGCTCGTTGCCCTGGTTGATGACGCTCGGGTGGATCTGCGCGCCTTCGGAGCCAGCAACGAAAAACGGCGCGTCCTTGTCCGTGGCTTCATGGCGGATATGCACCACCAGATCACCCGCAGCGCGGAACGCCCCAATCACTTGCACAGCCTTGGCGGCGGCGGCTTCAGCGCCTACCAGCGGCCACTTGCCGGAGGAGAAGTAGTCATTCTGGATATCGACTACGATGAGCGCTCGTTTGGACATGGTGTGTTCCTCGTTTCAGCTGGGTAGGTTGTTTGCGTGGTTGAAGTATTGGCCAAGGCAACGCGGCCGAGGATTAGCCGGAACGACAATAGCGGTGGAAAAAATGACAAAGCGTGCAACCCGACCCGTGCTGGAGATTGGCCTATTGGTGTATCCCGGTGCGCAGACGGCCGCCGTGCATGGCCTGACCGATCTGTTCGCGGTGGCCAACCGCATGGCCAACGAACAGGACTCCGACCAGCTACCGCAGTTGCGGGTCAGCCACTGGAGCGCCGACAGCTACGATGCCCCGCTGCAACGCCGTTTCGACAGCCTGCCGGGCAGCACCAGCCGCCTTGGCGCGATAGTCATTCCGCCGTCCCTGGCCGAGATGCCCAGCGTGCGGGAAGCCCAGCCACTGGCCGAGTGGATCAAGGCCAGCCACGAACAGGGTGCCATCGTCGGTTCGATCTGCCTGGGGGCTTTTCTGCTAGCCATTACCGGCCTGCTGGACGGCCGCAAGGCCACCACGCACTGGACCCACGGCGAAGAGTTGGCCGGCCAGTTCCCCAAGGTGAAGGTGGATGTCGATAAGCCCATCATCGACGACGGCGACATCATCACCACCGGCGGCCTGATGGCCTGGGCGGAAATCGGCCTGCGCCTGGTCGACCGCCTGCTCGGCCCGAGCATCGCCACCCGCACCGCGCGTTATCTGATGGTGGAACACAGCGACAGTGCCCGCGAATGCGGCAGCAATTTCGCCCCCATCCTCGCCCATGGCGATGCCGCGGTGCTCAAGGTGCAGCATTGGCTGCAGGGCAATGGCGCGGTGGATGTCAGCCTCAGCGCCATGGCCAGTTGCGCCGGCCTGGAAGCGCGGACGTTTTTACGCCGCTTCCGCGCAGCCACCGGACTGAAGCCCACCGAGTATTGCCAGCATGTGAAAGTCGGCAAGGCGCGGGAAATGCTCGAATTCACCAATGGCACGGTCGACCATATCGCCTGGACCGTGGGCTATCAGGACCCGGGCGCGTTTCGCAGCGCGTTCAAGAAGATCACCAATCTTTCGCCCAGCGAGTACCGCAACAAGTTTGGCGTTAAACCCAAAGCCTTCGCCGTCTCGTAGGATCGGCTTCAGCCGCGATGCTCTTGAAGATCAGAGCGCCGGACCGGCCGCTCCTATGGATAATGGTCATCCTTCACAAAACCCTTAAGCCGCCATGCCCCTGTCCCCCGAGCAACTCACCCAGATCACCGCCCTCACCCTGCAGCACTACAACCAGAGCGCAGAAAGCTTTCGCGAGGGCACCCGCGACCACGACGTCAGCCAGAACATTGCCGCCCTGCTGCGCCATATCACGGCGACAGCGCCGCTGCAGATTCTCGATTTCGGCTGCGGCCCGGGCCGCGATCTGAAGGTGTTCCGCGACATGGGCCACGTACCGGTGGGCCTAGATGGCTCGGCGAGCTTTGCCCAGATGGCTCGCGACGACAGCGGTTGCGAGGTATGGCATCAGGACTTTCTGGCGCTGGAGCTGCCGGCCGAACGCTTCGACGGGGTGTTCGCCAATGCCGTGCTGTTCCATGTTCCCAGCCAGGAGTTGCCGCGGGTGTTGCGCCAGTTGCATGCCTGCCTGAAACCCGGCGGCGTGCTGTTCAGCTCCAATCCCCGCGGCGATAACCAGGAGGGCTGGAACGGCCCGCGCTATGGCAGTTACCACGACCTGGCGGCCTGGCAGCAATACCTCGGTGACGCCGGCTTCGTCGAGCTGGAGCACTACTACCGGCCCACCGGCCTGCCCCGCGAGCAACAGCCCTGGCTGGCCAGTGTGTGGCGCAAAGCCTAGCCGACCACCCGCTGTAGCAGCTGCTGCAACTGCAGCGCGCCATCGGCGCCAGCACGACTCAGCCATTCGCGCAGTTGCTGCTCGATGGCGCTCAATGGCGCGCGCACGCCAGCCAGTTCCAGGTGTTCGGGCAGAATCTCCGCGCCGCTGCTGACCAGCAGGGCAAAGTGAATAACGTTCTCCAGTTCGCGGGTGTTGCCCGGCCACGGATGCCACTCCAGCACCTGCTGAGCAGCAGCGCCAATCAGCGGCATCGGCAGACCGAGGCGCTGGGTGTAGATGCCGAGAAAGTATTCGGCCATCGGCAGGATATCGCCGATGCGCTCGCGTAGCGGCGGCAGCGCCAGGCGTCCTTCGTTGAGGTACTGGTACAAGCGCGGGTGAAACTTGCCGGCGTCCACCGCCTGGCCGAGGTCGATACTGGTGGCGGCGACCAGGCGCACATCCACTGGCGTGGCCAGACTGGCACCGACGCGGGTGACTTCGCGGTTTTCCAGGGCGGCCAGCAGCTTGTCTTGCAGCGCCAGCGGCAAATCGCCGATTTCGTCCAGGTACAGGGTGCCGCCATTGGCCGAACCAAACCAGCCGGCACGGCTGCTAGCTGCACCGCTGTGGGCGCCAGCGGCGTAGCCGAACAGCTCGGCCTCGGCGTGGTTCTGACTCAGGCTGCTGCAGCTCAAGGCCACGAACAGCCCGGCGCGGTCGCTTTCGCGATGGATATGGCGGGCCAGCAACTCCTTGCCGGTACCCATCTCGCCCTGAATCAGCACCGGCAAATGGCTGGGGGCCAGCTGGCTGACCTCTGCGCGCAGCTGCCGCGAGCGGACGTCGATAAACACCAGCGCCTTGGCGCGGATGCTCAGCGGGCTTTTATCGGCGTCGGGAAAGGTCAGCAAGGGCTGGCCGGGGTGTTCAGTGCGGGACATGACGAAAACTCCAGACCAAGCCGGCTGCTGGCACAGCGGCTTGGTAACGAAAAAATCAGCGGGTGCGACGAATCAGGCGCTGCGGCGGGCGTGCTGTTCGATGCGGTTCTGCAGGCGGTACAGGTAGGAAAAACCACGCTCCCAGCGCTGATGGCCAGACTTCACATTGATATGGCCGACCCCACTGAGAATCGCCGCCTCGGCACCCCAGTCGCGGCCCAGTTCAATGGCGCGCGCGGCACTGGCGGCCTGGTCGTTGTCGGAGCCCACCAGCTGGCTGGGAAACGGCAGCAGCTCGCGGGGGATGGGTGCGAAGCCTTTCAAGGCTTCCGGGCAGGCCGGACGCTCGACATCCGCCGGTGCCACCAACAACGCGCCTTGTACCCGGCGCAACAATTCCACCGGCGCGCCGGCCGCCCAATGGGCGACGGTGACGCAACCCAGGCTGTGGGCAATCAGGATCACCGGCGTCGATTGCGCGGCAACCGCGCGGTCGAGTTCGCTGACCCAGGCGGCGCGATCGGGATTAAGCCAATCGGCTTGCTCAACCCGCTGGCTGTTGGGCAGGCTGCGTTGCCAATGGCTTTGCCAGTGCTCGTCCGGCGAGCCTTGCCAGCCAGGCACTATCAGATAGCGGATCGATTCGCTGCGCATGGGAAACGCCTCCTGCGAAGTACGTGTGGAGGCCAGTATAGGGAGCGGTCATATACTCGTTAAGGAATAAGAAATTATTTACTTATACCTTTAACGCAATTTTGATCATGGCAAAAAGCCGCCTACGGCCTTCCTTAACCGCCCCTCAAGCCCTCTATTTCCAAGCTCTCCAGCCTTTTTTCCAGAGGCGCGGCGCTCGCGCGCGTCGCGGTATAGAGATGGGCTCGACCAAAAAAACAAAATGGTTATATAAAAATTCTTAAATAGTATTTTTAAGAATATTGGCCGCCCCCTACTATCCGCTCCACGCCCACTGACCACGCCCACTTATCACCAACAGGCCAGGGCATTTTTTCAAGGAGCAGATAGATGAGCGCACCCCTTCGAAGCGTTGAGGGCCAGGACGAAGCCGGCATCCTCCGCGAAATTTCCGCAGCCCTGCAGGGCCTGCGTTTTGGCTCGGTGGAAATCACCGTGCACAACGGCCAGGTCGTACAGATCGAGCGCAAAGAGAAATTCCGCCTGCAGCCACCGGCCGCTGGCAAGCAAGCCTGATCGCGAATTGAACCACCGCCTACTGGACGACCGGAGGGCAGCACGATGAACACCCAGAACCCTTGTAGCAGCCGTAATCGAAACACCAGCCAGCAGCGGTCACGCTGGCAGCCGCGAATGCGGAAACCCTCATAAGAAACTCAGCCACAACACTTGAACAAAATTTGAAATCTTAGGAGTTACACCATGTCCATTCGCCGTTTCGCTTTGGCAGCTTTGACCAGCGCCCTCTTCGCCGGTACCGCCGTCGCCAAGGATTACGAGCTGCTGAACGTTTCGTATGACCCAACTCGCGAGCTGTACCAGGAGTACAACGCCGAGTTCATCAAATTCTGGCAACAAAGCCACAAGGACGACAAAGTCGTTATCCAGCAATCCCACGGTGGTTCGGGCAAACAAGGCCGCGCCGTGATCGATGGTCTGCGTGCCGACGTGGTTACCTTGGCGCTGGCCGGTGACATCGACGAAATCGCCAAGCTGGGCAAAACCCTGCCGGAAAACTGGCAAACCCGTCTGCCGCAATCGAGCACGCCGTACACCTCGACCATCGTGTTCCTGGTGCGCAAGGGCAACCCTAAAGGCATCAAGGACTGGGGCGATCTGATCAAGAAAGACGTGTCGGTCATCACCCCGAACCCGAAAACCTCCGGTGGTGCGCGCTGGAACTTCCTCGCCGCCTGGGCCTATGGCCTGAAAGCCGGTGGCAGCGAAGCCAAAGCCAAAGACTACGTAGAGCAGCTGTACAAGCACGTACCGATTCTGGACACCGGTGCTCGCGGCTCAACCATCACCTTCGTCAACAACGGTCAGGGTGACGTGCTGCTGGCCTGGGAAAACGAAGCCTTCCTGGCCCTTAAAGAAGATGGCGGTGCCGACAAGTTCGACATCGTCGTGCCTTCGCTGTCGGTCCTGGCCGAGCCGCCAGTGGCTGTAGTCGACAAGAACGCCGAGAAAAAAGGCACCACCGAAATCGCCACCGAGTACCTGAAACACCTGTACAGCCCGGCTGGCCAGGAAATCGCGGCGAAGAACTTCTACCGTCCACGTGACGAGAAGGTAGCGGCCAAGTACGCCGGCCAATTCCCCAAACTGGACCTGGTGACTATCGACAAGGACTTCGGCGGCTGGAAAACTGCGCAACCGAAATTCTTTAACGATGGCGGCGTGTTCGACCAGATCTACCAAGCCCAGTAATCGTTAAGCAGCTTTTCAATCCAAACGCTTTCGAGCAGTACTCGAGAAGTCGGAAGCGTAGCGAGCGAAGGTAAGACAAGGCGGCCGGGTGGGGGAAAAAGCGCAGTTGGCTGTAGCCAATGCGCATTTTCCCCCACCCGGCCAACGCCGTATTACCGAGCGCAGTAGCTTCCGAGAAGGATACGTATGTCACGCAAGATCTCCCCCGTCATACCCGGCTTCGGGCTGACGCTGGGCTACACCCTGGTGTACCTCAGTCTGATTGTGCTGATTCCGCTGGCGGCCATGTTCGTCCACGCCGCCCACCTGACCTGGGAGCAATTCTGGGCCATCATCACCGCTCCCCGCGTAATCGCCGCGCTCAAGCTGAGCTTCGGTACGGCGCTGTATGCCGCGCTGATCAATGGCGTGATCGGCACCCTGCTGGCCTGGGTGTTGGTGCGTTACACCTTTCCGGGGCGCAAGGTCATCGACGCGATGATCGATCTGCCGTTCGCCCTGCCCACTGCCGTTGCCGGTATCGCGCTTACCGCGCTGTACACCCCCACCGGCCTGGTCGGCCAGTTCGCCGCTGACCTCGGTTTCAAGATTGCCTACACCCCGCTGGGTATTACCCTGGCGCTGACCTTTGTGACCCTGCCCTTCGTGGTGCGCACGGTGCAGCCGGTGCTTGCCGACATTCCCCGCGAAGTGGAAGAAGCCGCCGCCTGCCTGGGTGCCAAGCCCTTCCAGGTGTTTCGCTATATTCTTGCCCCGGCCCTGCTGCCCGCCTGGCTGACCGGCTTTGCCCTGGCCTTTGCCCGGGGCGTTGGCGAGTACGGATCGGTGATTTTCATCGCCGGCAATATGCCGATGAAAACCGAGATCCTGCCGCTGCTGATCATGGTCAAGCTCGACCAGTACGACTACCGCGGTGCCACCTCCATTGGCGTGCTGATGCTGGTGGTGTCGTTTGTCTTGCTGCTGCTGATCAACCTCCTCCAACGTCGCATTGAAAAGCCCTAAGGAGCGCGCCATGTCTTCTCCATCGCTTAGCGCCGCCGCTTCTGCCAACGCCGCCCGCCGTGGCAGCGTGAATGCGCGACGTGTGCTGATCAGCCTGTGCTGGCTGGTGTTTTTCCTGTTTCTGCTACTACCGCTGTTTATCGTGGTGTCCCAAGGTCTGAAAAACGGCCTGGGCGCATTCTTCACCGCGATCTTCGAACCGGACGCGCTGTCGGCCCTCAAGCTGACGGTGATTGCCGTGCTGATTTCGGTACCGCTCAACCTGGTATTCGGTGTCAGCGCCGCCTGGTGCGTAAGCAAGTATTCGTTCAAGGGCAAAAGCATTCTGGTGACCCTGATCGATCTGCCGTTCTCGGTATCGCCGGTGATCGCCGGTCTGGTCTATGTGCTGATGTTCGGTGCCCAGGGCCTGTTCGGACCCTGGCTGCAGGACCACGATATCCAGATCGTCTTCGCCCTGCCGGGCATCGTGCTGGCGACCATCTTCGTCACCGTGCCGTTCGTGGCCCGTGAACTGATTCCGCTGATGCAGGAACAAGGCACCCAGGAAGAAGAAGCCGCACGCCTGCTGGGTGCCAACGGCTGGCAGATGTTCTGGCATGTGACCGTGCCGAATATCAAATGGGGTCTGATCTATGGCGTGGTGCTCTGTACCGCACGGGCCATGGGCGAGTTCGGCGCGGTGTCGGTGGTGTCCGGGCATATCCGCGGCGTGACCAACACCCTGCCGCTGCACGTTGAAATTCTCTACAACGAATACAACCACGTCGCTGCCTTTGCTGTGGCCAGCCTGCTGCTGATCCTGGCGCTGTTCATCCTTCTGCTCAAGCAGTGGAGCGAGTCCCGTATCACCCGCCTGAAAGCCAAAGCGGACGAGGAATAAGTCATGAGTATCGAAGTCCGTAACGTCAGTAAGAACTTCAACGCCTTCAAGGCCCTCAACCAGATCAATCTGGATATCCACAGCGGCGAACTGGTGGCCCTGCTCGGCCCCTCGGGCTGTGGCAAGACCACCCTGCTGCGCATTATTGCCGGCCTGGAAACTCCGGATAACGGCAGCATCGTGTTCCATGGCGAAGACGTCTCCGGCCATGACGTGCGTGATCGCAATGTCGGTTTCGTGTTCCAGCACTACGCCTTGTTCCGCCATATGACGGTGTTCGACAACGTCGCCTTCGGCCTGCGCATGAAGCCTAAAGGCGAGCGTCCGACTGAAACCCGTATCGCCGAAAAAGTGCACGAGCTGCTGAACATGGTGCAGCTCGACTGGCTGGCCGACCGCTACCCGGAACAACTCTCCGGTGGCCAGCGCCAGCGTATCGCCCTGGCCCGCGCCCTGGCGGTGGAACCGAAAGTGCTGCTGCTCGACGAGCCCTTCGGTGCCCTCGACGCCAAGGTGCGTAAAGAGCTGCGCCGCTGGCTGGCGCGCCTGCACGAAGACATCAACCTGACTTCGGTATTCGTCACCCACGACCAGGAAGAAGCCATGGAAGTGGCCGACCGCATCGTGGTGATGAACAAGGGCGTGATCGAGCAGATCGGCTCACCGGGCGAGGTATACGAAAACCCGGCCAGCGACTTCGTCTACCACTTCCTCGGCGACTCCAACCGCCTGCACCTGGGTGGCGAAGAGCATGTGCTGTTCCGCCCGCACGAAATCTCGCTTTCCCGCCATGAAGTCGAAGGCCACCAGGCCGCTGAAGTGCGCGACATCCGCCCACTCGGCGCGATCACCCGGGTGACCTTGAAAGTGCCGGCGCAGGACGAACTGATTGAGGCCGAAGTGGTGAAAGACCACGACAGCCTCACCGGTCTGGTGCGCGGCGAAACCTTGTTCTTCAAGCCCAAGGTTTGGCAGGCGCTCAAGCAGATCTGATCCACAAGATCAAAAGCTCGCGGCTGAAGCCCCTCCCACACTGGATCGCGGTTCCTTGTGGGAGGGGCTTCAGCCGCGATGCTTTTGACTCACCCCTCAGCGCTCATGGCTGGCATGCCGAATCGAGGCAAACCGGTTGAACAACCGGTGCAGGGCGAACACCGCCAGCAGCGTGACAAACACCGCCACACACACCGAACTCAGGCGATACGCCAGGCTGAACATCATGTCCTGGCTGGGCGTCAGGTACTGGCCGAAGACGATGGCAATCGTCGTCAGCGCGCCAAAGCCCACCCCTTGCACGCCCTCACGGGTATGAATGCGCGCACAGCAGAAGGTGGCGATCCAGTACAGCAGGGTCACCAGCGGCAGCACGTCGTAGTGGTCGTACAGCACCAGCTGCAACAGCAAACCCACCGCACAACCGAGCAAGGTACCCAGCGCGCGAATCCGCCCGGCGAAACGGATGCCGGTCCAGTGCATGGGGAACAGCACCAGAATCGAGGCGATCTGCGCTGACAGTGAGTCTTTCAAGTCAAAGGTCTGGAACAACATAAACGACAGGGTGGCGATGCAAGCCCCGAGCAGCGCTTCATGCCGCTGGCTGGGCAGGTCTTTGGCCTCCGGCGGGCGGGCCGGACGGGGTTCAGCGTCGGGGAACAGGAAGAACATCAGCCAGGCGATCAGCACAGTCTGCACGGCGGATACCACATTGCTGGTGACCAGGTCATACAGATGGGTTTCCGGGTAACTGGCGAAGTGCAGCAGCATCGATAGAAACACGCAGCCCAGGGCACCGAACATAAACAGCGGTCCTTGCGCCATCAGGCGAAAACGCCAGAAGAATGAGGCGAACACCAGCGGCACAATTAAAAGCGGCCGGTCGCCAAACAGGCCGTAAATCAGCAGCACTTCCAGACAGGCCAGAAAGGCCTGGGCGAGGAATTGGCGGATGACATGGCTGTTGATGACTGGCGTCAGGCCCAGCAGCAACATCGGGTACACGGCGAAAAACGAGCCGTTGTCCCAGTCCATCAACTTGCAGATAAACAGCCCCAAGGTGCAGCCCGTGGCGATACGCAGGCACTGACGCAAGCCGTTGTCGGTAAGGGCTGGCAGGCTCATGGCGGGGCCTAGTAGATGTAGTGCAACAGGCTGATCAGACGGATCTGCACCCGGCCGAAAAACGCCGCCAATGGCGCGTCGTGCGGGTACAGCTGCACGGTGGCCTTGGCCCCGCTGGGCAGCGCTTGCGGCAGCGCCTGGTCCAGCGCCACATGCAGACGCTGGCGCTGCGCATCGCGCACCCAGCGGTCGGAAGTGGCCGGCGCGGCGAGGTCACCGTTGGCTTCCAGCTGGCCCTCTTTCACCCCGGCATCAATGGCACTGACGCTGGCGGCAAACACCTGCCCCGGCAGGCCGTCGAACACCACCGAAGCGGGGTCTTGCAGGTCGACATAGCGCAGGGCTTTTTCGCGGAAGTCGGCGCTGATATCCGCTTCGTCCGCCACCTGCGCGGCCACCGCGCTGCCAGCCGCCACATAGGCACCTATGGATAACTGCAGGTTGCTCAGGGTGCCGCTGCGTTCGGCGCGCACTTCGCTATAGGCCAGTTGCAGCTTGGCCTGCTCCAGCGCATTGCGGGCCAAACGCAGGGCGAGGTTGCCGCTGCCCGGCTCACCGCGCTCCACCAGCAGCTCACGGATGCGTGCATTGGCAGAGCCGACCTTGGCTTGGGCGGCGGCAGTCTGCGAGGTGGTTTGTTCATAGAGTTGGCGTGACACATGCTGAGTGGCCAACAGCTTGGCCAGCCGCGCGCCTTCGCGTTGCAGCTCGCTGGCGGTGGCCAGGGCGGCCTGGTGATCGGCGCGGGCGGCGGCGAGGGCGGCATCCAGCTGCTGGTTGCTCTGCTCGGCCTGCTCCTGGGCCAACTCGGCGGCGTGCACGGCCAGGCGGAACGGCTCGGGGTCGAGGCGGAACAGCAACTGCCCGGCCTGCACATGGGCATTGTTGCTCACTGCAATTTCCAGCACCTGGCCACTGACCCGTGGGGCAATGCGCAGCACCGGGCGCGTCAGTTGCGCCTGCGGCGTGATGGGCATCCACAGATCGGCCGCAAGAAAGTAACCAAACAACAGCACGAAGGCCGCAATGGCGACCCGTACGCGGCGAGCAAAGCGCTGCTCCGCAGTCATGCGCACCTCTGAATTAACCAATAGAAAAGATAAAGAACCGGCAACGGCGAAGCCTGCGCGGTGACAGCTCAGGGCAGGCAGTATATTTTGCCGCCAGGGCCAGATAATCAGCGCCTTTGGTGAAGCAGCCTTACAGTGCGGGTAACAATGGCAACAACGAGGGAGGGGTGATGGACACCTTACAAAGCATGCGGGTGTTCGCCCGGGTGATCGACACCGGCAGCTTTACCGCCGCCGCCCAGGCCCTGGGGCTGTCGACTGCACAGGTGTCGCGGCTGGTCTCGGAGCTGGAGCAGCAGCTGCAAGCGCGTCTGCTGCACCGCACCACCCGCCGCCTGGCGCTGACCGAAACCGGTGAGCGCTACCTGCAGCGTTGCCGGCAGATTCTCAGTGAAGTCGACGAAGCCGCCGCCGAGGCCCGTGGTGCCCATCTGATCCCCAGCGGCCGCTTGCGGGTCCACACCATGACCGGCCTGGGCCTGCAGCACATCACCCGCTTGGTGGCCAAGTACACCGAGCGTTATCCCCAGGTGGTGGTCGACCTGACCCTGTCGCAACGCAATCCCGACCCCATCGAAGATGGCCATGACGTGATCATCGCCTTCGCCCGCGAGCTGCCCGATTCGCAGCTGGTGGCGCAAAACCTCGGCCCCATGTACAGCGTGCTCTGCGCCGCGCCAAGCTACCTGGCCAAGCACGGCACTCCGCAAGGCCCGGCCGACCTGCGCCAGCATCGCTACCTGCGCCTGCTCGACCCGCTGTATGTCGACAACTGGCTGCTGGACGATGCCAACGGCAGCTACGAAGTGCTGCCCACCGAAGCCTTTCAGGTGAATATCGCCGAGTCGCTGGCCAAGGCCGCCCAGGCGGGTATGGGCTTTTGCCTGCTACCGTCGTTTGTTGCCTGCCCTTCGCTGCTCGACGGCAGCCTGCTGCGCCTGCTGCCGCAATACCGGCTGCGCGAACGCAATATCTACGCGCTGTACCCATCGCGGCGTTTTCTCGATGCGAAGATCAGAACCTGGGTGGAGTTTCTCAAGGCCGAGTTGCCGCCGCTGTTCGCTCAGGACGAGGCGATCCTCGATAACCCGGCCCACTGGGCACCCTGACTACTGTTGCATTTCAGGTAATAGCTCATCTCCAAAACCGTGGTTTTTCTAGGTTTTGCTCCTCTTTAGACTGGCCAGGCTTTCACTGATGAGCCCAGATGAGGATCACACCATGCAACGCACTTTGATTTTTACTGCCCTGTTTGCCACCAGTTCGCTGTTTTTCTCCCAACTTAGCCTGGCTGAAGAGTCGCCGGCCTTTGTTGCACGCAATGCTGCAATTGCCCAGCAACAGCAAAGCGCCCACGCCGAGGCGGTCGCCACCCAGAAGGCCGCCGAAAAAGCCGCGCAAGACAGTTGATACCCCCCACGCGTCTGCGCTCCGGGCGCGTGCTGCAGTTCTCCTGACGTTGATGGCGGTAGCTCCTCAATCAACGTTACTTCCCGACCGCTCCGCCTCTGGTTGAGCGGTTTTTTTTCGTCCGGATTCGGTGCTTTCACCCTCACTCGTAGGCCAGCGTGGCTATGGGGTTGCGCCGCAAGTAGCACTTTTTGCCCAAGGCATCGGCAAAAAACGACCACTTGGTCACGCATCGCTGCATAAATCACTCTTTGGGGCTAATTTCCATATCGCAGCGGTGCAGTACCCTACTGCGCGGGGAAGAACACAAAAATAATAAGGAGCACCTCGGTATGCGTTGTACGTCCATGCTTCATATTCTGCTCGCCTGCCTGTTGACCGGGCTGGCGACACTCTCGACGGCGGCGGTGCAAGCCCAGACGCCGCAGGAGCAAATGCAGGTGCAGGCCTGCCGCGCGGTGGGCAGCTTGCTGCTGTACCGCGGTGAAGGTTTCCAAGCCAGCTACGCCGAACGGGTCGACAGCGACCTTGCTGCCCTCGCCGCAGCCGTACAAAGCAGCCCGCAAGCCAGCAGCGAGTTGCGCGCGGCTCAGCAGATTCTTGTTACCCAGATCAAACGCGGTGTTTCCTTCGGCCCCAACGAGGAAGACGTGCCCTGGGGCTACCAGAAGGAATTGAGCAAATCCCTGCGCGATTTCCTTATCGCCGCCCATGATCTGGCACCCGCCACGCCGGTGGATGAGCTGCCGGTAAAGCTTGAATACCTGTCGGTGCAGTACCTGTTCCGCTCCTACGTCGGCAGCCTGGAACTGGCCCGCGAACATGCCGACCAGTACATCGGTCAGGACGAGCGCCTGCTGGTACCGGATATCGATGGCGAGATGAACAAACTGCCGCAGCAGGACGCCGCGGTGAAGAAGAAACTGGATACCCGCTGGAGCTACCTGCGAGTAGCCCTGGCCGACATGAACAGTGGCGTGACGGCGATGACCAGCCTGTCCGGCCGGCCGTTCGCACCGACCATCGTCGATCGCCACGCGCGGGCCATGAGCGATCAGTTGATGAGCTCCAACTGACCTCCTGCTGCCAGGCGGATGCTGGCCCTAAACCGGGTCGTCATCCCGCTGCGCAACAAACAGCAGCACCAACCCCAGGCAGCAGGCAAAACGGAAGGCGGCCTGCTGGCCGTTCCAGGCAGGCGATCGCCACATCTGAAACCATTCCCCGCCGACCACCATAAAACCGAAAAACCACAAGGCAAAACCCAGCACCAGGCCGACGATGGCGGTGCGTTTGGCGGCGTTGAACTGCGCCGCCCGGCAGGCCCGTGCCCAACTCAAACGCAGCGCGCCGAGCAGACAGATGACGCCGATGGCGAGTTCGCAGGCAATGATCAGGGCATAGGTCAGATGGTGCACAAGCGGGCTGCTGATCGCCCGCCAATGCTGAAGGGTGCTGGGCGGGACGGTGTCCATTGCCAGCACATGCTGCACATAAGAGAAGTTGGTGCCGTAGTCGAGGATGTTGTCCGCCCCGACCAGCAGGGCAAACAGCCCCACCATAGCCACCATGACCAGCTTGGTGATCCGCACTTGCATCGTCGTCCCCTCCGAGTCAGATAGGACGATTGTGTCGGCCGCCGTTGCGCTCAGCAGTCAGACCAGGCCGCCATACCCACGGCCCAAGCCGCTGAAGCGGCCTGAAGGGTAGCCACCGGCGCTGGGAAAGCGGGCGGCAAATGGCACTATCAGACCAAGGCGTCTTTGCCGCGGATATGGGTCGGGCCGGCGCGCTCTTCGATGGCCAGCCGTACCTCATCGCGGATTCCCACCAGGAACAGCAGCTCTGCGACCACAAACAGCGGACCGACGATCAGCCCGGACAAGTCATCGACAAAGGCCGGTTTGCGCCCTTCGTAGTAATGGCCGATGAACTGGATGATCCAACCCACCACAAACAACCCCAGGCCGCCGCTCAACCACACCAGGGTGCTTTCCTGTGCCAGGTTGGCACCGCCCCACAGGCTGAGGCCCAGCAAGGCGCTCATCAGCAGCCCCAGGCGCAGGTCCAGACGCAGATAGAAAATCGCCGAAGCCAGCGCGCACAGGGTAGCCGGCGACAACCACAGACCCATGGCGCTGAAGCCCGGACGAGAGAGCAGTGCGGTGACGGCAAAGGCAATCATCGGCACGCCAATGAAGTGGGTGAAGATATTGCGCCGGTCGCGGTGGTAGGTAGCGTATTGGGCAAGGTGATCAATCAGGGTTTTCATCTTATGTCCTCAGGGGTTGCCTCTATTCGGGCTGGATGAATCATGCAGGTTGGGTAAGCTGCAACTCTGTCAGGTAGCTGACAAACCTTCTACGGCGACCGGATACATCCATGGACCATTCTCTGCCGTACCTATCCTTGCTGCGCACCGGCCATTGGTTCAGCACGCTGCCAGCGGCGCTGCAGGATGAGCTGCTGGGCAGCGCGGCGCTGCGCCGATTGCAGGGCGGCGAGCGGCTGTTCCATCGCGGCGATCAACCGTGCGGCTTGTATGCCGTGGTGGAAGGCGCGGTGCGTGTGGGCGCGGTAAGCGTCAATGGCAAGGAAGCGTTGCTCACCCTGGTGGAGCCGCCCTACTGGTTCGGCGAGATTTCGCTGTTCGACGGCCAGCCGCGTACCCATGACGCCTTCGCCGAAGGCCCGACCGTGCTGCTGCATGTGCCGCAAGCGGTACTGACCGCGCTGCTGCAACGCCAACCAGCCTACTGGCGGGACTTCGCCCTGCTGATGAGCCAGAAGCTACGCCTGGCCTTTATCGCCCTGGAACAGATCAGTCTGCTACCCGCCGCGCCGCGCCTGGCCCAGCGCCTGCTGATGATTGCCGACAACTACGGCGAGGGCGACCCGCGCCGTGTGCTGCACCTGGCGCAAGAACAGCTGGCGCTGATGCTGGCCATCTCCCGGCAGACCACCAACCAGATCCTCAAAGACCTGCAGGCGCAGGGAATTGTACGGCTGACCTATGGCGAGATCGAGATTGTCGATATCCAGCGACTGCGAGAAGTGGCGCAGCACTAAACCCCACGCGCACCCGCAGGAGCGGCTTCAGCCGCGATGCTCAAGATCAACAGCATCGCGGCTGAAGCCGCTCCTACGGGGCCGTGCTACCCACACCATTACGCCTCCGGCCGATACCCCAAGCGCAACCCACCCCAATGCCGCCCCTGCACCGTGATCGGCACCGACAGGTCATGCATCAGTTCGCCGGTATCGCGGCTGTAGGTTTGCAGCAACAACGCCTGCTGATGGCTGCCGCAACGGATGCCGGTGGGGTCGTTGAACAGGCGCTTGCTGCGACTCTTCAGGGTGTCCACGGCGCGGTCGCCAGTTGGCGCATGACTGAACGCGCGGTTATGGGTCGGCACGTAGCCTTCCGGGGTGCTGGCGATGGCGAACACCAGGCCCTCATGACGGGCCAGCAAGGGCTCCTGAATGGTCGGCAGCACCTGGTCGGCATAGGCGTCGAAACGGGTGCGGTATTTCGCCGGGTAGCTGTTGGCGATGGGTTGATAGCTGCGGTCGAACAAGTCGCTGAGGCTGACCCGTCCGGCCTGGATATCGGCGTCGAACTGCGCGCCGATGGCGGCCGCACCTTCGCGGGCGAGGTCGTAAATACGCTGGTGGTAATCGTCCAGACCGACCTCGGCCAACTGCTCGCTGACGCTCTCGGCCTGCCCCACCAGACGCTGCGCAGCAGTGGCCAGCTCGCGGGTCTGCGTCTCGCTGCCATGCACATCGCTGCGCAGTTGCTCCAGCGCCACGAACAACGCCGACAGTTGCTGGTGATTGCTCTCGGTACCACGGGTAATAAACGCCACCTGGCTTTCCACGTCACTGGCCAAGCCGGTAATGCCCTGCAGTTGCCCACCCATGGCCTCGACCTGGGCGGCCGCCTGGTCCAGCTCGCTGGCCTGCTGCTGGATATGACTGACCACCGCGCCGCTTTGCTGGCGGATATCGCTGACGATCTGCGCCACCTCTTCGGTGGCTTCAGCGGTACGCCCGGCTAGCTTGCGCACCTCGTCGGCGACCACGGCAAAACCACGCCCCTGATCGCCGGCGCGGGCGGCCTCGATGGCGGCGTTAAGGGCTAACAGATTGGTCTGGCTGGCAATGGCCTGGATCACTTGAGTGACCTGCTGGATCTGCTCGGTACGGCTGCTCAGGCCATCCATCAACTCACGGCTGTCGGCGGCCTGCACACTCAGCTGCTGCATCCGCGCGATGGCCTGCTGCAGCGCCTGCTGGCCCTCGTCACTGCGTTCGCGCACGGCATGGGCGGCGCTCAGGGCCTGTTCGGCCCGTTGCGCGCTGGCCTGTTCGGTGTCGGTCATCGCCTGGGCGCCGACGCTGACCTGCTCCACCACCTGCAACTGCGATTGCAGCTTGTCGGCCATCTGCTTCACGCCAAAGGCCACCTGGGCTGCCGACAAGGCGTTATGGCAGGTGCTGCGCGAGAGGTTCCGGCTGAGTTCGTTGAATGCCGGCTGCGGCTGGGCAGCTCGGCCAGGCTCTTCGGCCGGCAGCTTCCATGGCCCGAGCCAGGGCCACAGGGCCAGCAGCAGGTAGGCGGGAATGCTGAGGAACAGCGGTAACTGCATCCACTGGTACACCGCCATCAACACGGCCAGGCCAACGGCATGCAGCAGGCAGACCCAAGGGCGTCGGGAGTAGGCGGGGCGCATCGGCAAACCTCTTGTTTTTATGGTGCGGCGTGGCGCTGCCTGGACCTCGTAGGAGTGGCTTCAGCCGCGATGCTTTTAAGGTCAAGAGCATCGCGGCCAAAGCCGCTCCTACGGGACGAGTAAGCGTCACGGTCACGTATTCGAGCATGTCATCGGCCGCGCTGCCAGTGCGCTTTAGTCCTATGTGCCGGCACCTTTGGCCAGCAGGCTATCGCGGTACTGGCTGGGGGCTGTGCCGGTCCAGCGTTTGAATGCGCGGCTGAAACTGCTGCTGTCGGCAAAACCGAGCAGGTAGGCAATCTCGCTGATGGAGCAATGCGGGTCGCGCATATGCTGCAGGGCCAGGTTCTGGCGGGTTTCGCTAAGCAGGCTTTCGTAGCTGCAGCCCTCGTCCGCCAGGTGCCGCTGCAGGCTGCGCAGGCTCAGGTGCAGGCTGTTGGCGATGCGTTCGGCAGACGGCTCGCCGTTGGGCAATTGGTTTTCCAGGCAGGTGCAGACACGCCGCCGCCAAGTAACCGGGTGCAACTGTTCGAGGGTGCGCTTGAGCACGGTTTCGTTGTGCTCGGCCAGCTCCTGGTTACCGTCTTCGAGGGGGCTGTCGAAGGCCTCGCGGGGGAACTGCAGCAGGTCTTCCGTGGCAGCAAAGTGGATAGGCGCACGCAGCGCGTCGTGCCACGGGCTGGGGTCGGCGGGTTGCGGTCGGCGCAGGTACACGGCCAACGGCGCAAAGTCGCGGCCCAGGCGGTTGCGGCAGGTGCGCACGTAGATGGCGATAAAAGCATCCACCGCTTCCGGCGCTGGTGCCGGGCGGTCCAGCGGCACTTTCAGGCGAAACTCATAACGGTCCGGCAGGGCTTTCAGTTCCAGGCTCAGGGCATCGCTGACCACCTGGTGGTAACGCACGATACGTTCGAACACTTCACGCAGGCTGCTGCTGGCGACCAGGGCATAACCCAACGCATGAAAGCTGGTGGGGCTGACGTATTGCGAGGTTTTCAGACCCAGCGCCGGATCGCCGCTGGCCGCTACCGCCAGCCGCCACAGGCGGGTGGTGGCCGACAGCGGGTAGCGGGCGTTGGGATGTTCCATCAGGGCAGGATCGAGGCCGGCTTCCTGGCACAGCTGGGCGCTATTGAGGCCCAGTGCATCCAGCTGCTTGCGCAGGGCACGGGTCCAGCTGGCGAGGGAAGTGGGTTCGGCAGTCATGCAGATTGGCGCATCCGGTCAACAGGTTGGCGTTAGAGGTCAGGCCGGCGCGCGTCCAGGCCGGCACAGTAGCCTCACGTTAAATAGAGGATGTAAGCATGTCCCACTCTCCTGCAAGCCCCGTGAGCCAGAATGCGCAACAACGTGCTGCGCATATTCGCGAAGTGGTGATGGCGCATGGCGTTGAACTGCGCCAGCGTTTCCCGATTCTTAACCACCAGGACGCCCTCGGTGCCGGCATCCTCGCCTTTGCCCTGCTCGGCATGATCGGCAGCGCCGCGCTGTATATCGAAGGCTATATGGCCTGGTGGGCGTGCCTGCTGCTCAACGCGTTCTTTGCTTCGCTGACCCACGAGCTGGAGCATGACCTGATCCACTCGATGTACTTTCGCAAAAAGCGCGTGCCGCACAATCTGATGATGGCCCTGGTATGGCTGGCCCGCCCAAGCACCATCAACCCCTGGGTACGTCGCCACCTGCACCTGAACCACCACAAGGTGTCCGGCACCGAAACCGATATGGAAGAACGCGCCATCACCAACGGCGAGCCCTGGGGCATCGCGCGCCTGCTGATGGTGGGCGACAACATGATGTCCTCGTTTATCCGCTTCCTGCGCGCCAAGACCTGGACCCACAAGTGGACCATCGTCAGCCGCACCGTGAAGGTCTACTCGCCACTGGGCCTGATGAACTGGGGCACCTGGTATGTGTTCCTCGGTTTCCATCTCAGCACCTTCGTTAGCACCCTGCTGGGCGCGCCGATTGAATGGTCGGCGACCACGCTGGAAGTGATGCAGGTGGTGAACATTGCCGTGGTGGTGCTGGTTGGCCCTAACGTGCTGCGTACCTTCAGCCTGCACTTTGTCAGCTCCAACATGCACTACTACGGCGACATCGAGCCGGGCAACGTGATCCAGCAATGCCAGGTGCTCAACCCGGTGTGGCTGTGGCCGCTGCAGGCGTTCTGCTTCAACTTCGGCAGCAGCCATGCGATCCACCACTTCGTGGTCAAGGAACCCTTCTATATCCGCCAGCTCACCGTGCCCTTCGCCCACAAGGTGATGCGCGAAGCGGGTGTGCGCTTCAACGACTTCGGCACCTTCGCCCGGGCCAATCGCTGGACCCGCACCGAAGAAAAGAACGCGGCCACCCAGCAAACCCAAACGGCCTGATCGCTTTAATCCGTACTTCATAGCGGCGCTTCGGCGCCGTTTTTTCGTCTCCGTTACAAGGCTTATCCATGAACGTTTTTATCGTCCACGCGCACCCCGAGCCGCAATCGTTCTGCACCGCCATGAAAGACCTGGCCGTCACCACCTTCGAGGCCGCCGGCCATAACGTGCAGGTGTCCGACTTGTACGCCATGAACTGGAACCCGATCGCCAGCGCCGCAGACTTCGGCGTTCGCAGCAACCCGGACTACCTGGTTTACGCCCTGGAACAACGCCACGCCCATGGCCAAGGCGCCTTGGCCGCCGACATCAGCGCCGAGCTGGAAAAGCTGCTGGCGGCCGATTTGGTGATCTTCAACTTCCCGATTTTCTGGTGTTCGGTGCCGGCCATTCTCAAGGGCTGGATCGACCGCGTGCTGGTGTCCGGCGTGTGCTACGGCGGTCTGCGCTTCTATGACAAAGGCGGGCTGGCCGGCAAGAAAGCCATGCTCAGCTTCACCCTCGGCGCGCAGCCGCATATGTTTGCCGATGAGGCGGCGATTCACGGGGAGCTGAACTTGATGTTGCGCCACCTGCAGCGCGGTACGTTGGCGTATGCCGGGCTTAGCGTGCTGCCGCCGTTTGCGGCGTATCACGTGCCCTATATCGACAACGAAGCACGCACCGCCATGCTCGCCGATTACCGCGAGCAGTTGGTGCGTGTGGAGGACGTGGAGCCGCTGCGCTTTCCGAAAATGGCGGCGTTTGATCGGCAGTTGAATCCACTGGGATAACGCGAGTCCATCGGCTGCGCATCCGGCAAAAAAAGACCCGCCGAAGCGGGTCTCAAACTTGCCGAGCTGGTGAGCCCTAGGCGAGTTCGTCGAAGCACTCGGCGACAATGGCCAGGCCTTTGTCCAGTTGAGCTTCAGGAATGGTGACCGGCATCAGGAAGCGGATGACGTTGTAGTAGGTGCCGCAAGACAGCAGGATCAGGCCCTTCTCGCGAGCGCGAGCGACGATCTTGCCAACCAGCTCAGCGGCCGGCTTGTGGGTGTCGCCGCCTTCGAACAGCTCGATGGCGATCATCGAACCCAGGCCACGCACGTCACCAATCACCTTGTGCTTGGCTTGGATGTCGCGCAGACCGGCCTTCAGGCGTTCGCCCAGGGCTTGCGAGCGCTCCAACAGTTTTTCTTCGTCGAACACTTTCAGCACGGCCAGGGCCGCGGCGCAGGCAATCGGGCTACCGGCGTAGGTGCCGCCGAGACCGCCCGGGGCGATGGCGTCCATGATTTCGGCTTTACCGCTGACACCGGAAATCGGGAAACCACCGCCAACCGATTTGGCGAAGGTGGTCAGGTCCGGGATCACACCCAGTTGCTCGGTGGCGAAAAAGGTGCCGGTACGGCCAGCGCCGGTTTGCACTTCGTCGGCGATCAGCAGAATGCCGTGTTGGTCGCACAGGGCGCGCAGACGCTGCATAAAGGCTTTGGAGTTGGTGTAGAAACCACCTTCGCCCTGCACCGGCTCGATGATGATGGCGGCGATATCGGACGGCTGGGCATCGTTCTTGAAGATACGTTCGATGCTGGCGATGGACTCGTCTTCGCTGACACCGTGCAGCTCGCACGGCGACTGGGCGCGGTACACACCGGCAGGCATCAGGCCCATGCCAGCGGAGTACGGCACCACTTTGCCGGTCAGGCTCAGGGTCATCATGGTGCGGCCGTGGTAAGCGCCGGTGAAGGCGATCACGCCGACACGGCCAGTGGCAGCGCGGGCGATCTTCACGGCGTTTTCTACGGCTTCGGAACCGGAGGTGACCAGCAGGGTTTTCTTGGCGAAGTCGCCCGGTACGCGTTTGGCGATCTCTTCGCACAGTTCCACGTAAGGCTCATAGGCCAGCACCTGGAAGCAGGTGTGCGACAGCTTGGTCAGCTGCTCTTGCACCGCTGCTACCACTTTCGGGTGCAGGTGGCCGGTGTTGAGCACAGCGATACCGCCGGCGAAGTCGATAAATTCCCGACCTTCCACGTCCCACACGGTGGCGTTCTCGGCGCGCTCGGCGAAAATCGGGTGAATCTGGCCCACACCGCGCGGTACGGCGGCCATGCGGCGTTGCATCAGGGATTCGTTAGTCTTGCTCATGGTGCGGTCCTCATTCGCCGCTGATCGGGCGGCGCAGTGGGATAAACGCAACCGGGAGGGGCGCGCGCAGCATTCGATGATCGACTGCCGCGCCTGCCGATTGCTCAGGTTCTTTTATTGCGGTGTTGCGCCCGGGTGGGCCGGCTCTTTGGTTCCACCCCGGGGTACTACAAAGCTGCATTAGACGCCCAAGCACAAATACTTGATTTCGAGGTAATCCTCGATGCCGTACTTGGAACCTTCGCGACCAAGACCAGAAGCCTTGATACCACCAAACGGCGCGACTTCGTTGGAGATCAGACCGGTGTTGATACCCACCATGCCGTACTCCAGCGCTTCGGCTACACGGAACACACGACCCAGGTCGCGGGCATAGAAATACGAGGCCAGACCGAACTCGGTGTCGTTCGCCTGGGCGATCACATCGGCTTCGTCTTTGAAGCGGAACAGCGGTGCCAGCGGGCCGAAGGTTTCTTCTTTGGCCACAGCGGCGTTTTTCGGTACGTCGACCAGAATGGTCGGCTCGAAGAAGCTGCCGCCCAGGCTGTGGGCCTTGCCGCCGAAGACGATTTTCGCGCCTTTGCTCAGGGCGTCGGCAATGTGCTCTTCAACCTTGGCTACGGCCTTGTTGTCGATCAGCGGGCCGGTGGTGGTGCCGTCTTCAAGACCGTTGCCGATTTTGAGCTTGGCCACGGCCACTTTCAGTTTTTCCACGAACGCGTCGTACACGCTGTCTTGAATGTACAGACGGTTGGCGCAGACGCAGGTCTGGCCGTTGTTGCGGTATTTGGAGATCAGCGCGCCTTCTACGGCGGCGTCCAGATCAGCATCGTCGAACACGATAAACGGCGCGTTGCCGCCCAGTTCCAGCGACACTTTCTTGATGTCGTGGGCGCATTCAGCCATCAGCTGACGACCGATTTCGGTCGAGCCGGTGAACGACAGTTTGCGCACGATAGGGTTGCTGGTCAGCTCACTGCCGATGTCGCCCGCACTACCGGTCACCACGCTGAACACGCCTTTCGGAATGCCGGCGCGCTCGGCCAGTACGGCGAGGGCCAAAGCGGAGTACGGCGTTTGGCTGGCAGGCTTGAGCACCATGGTGCAACCAGCGGCCAGGGCCGGGCCGGCTTTACGGGTGATCATCGCCGCCGGGAAGTTCCACGGCGTGATGGCCGCGGTGACGCCGATAGGCTGCTTGAGCACGATCAGGCGTTTGTCCGGCTGGTGGCCTGGAATTACGTCGCCATATACGCGCTTGGCTTCTTCAGCGAACCACTCCAGAAAGGAAGCGGCATAAGCGATTTCGCCCTTGGCTTCAGCCAATGGCTTGCCCTGCTCGAGGGTCATCAGGCGACCGAGGTCGTCCTGGTTTTCGATCATCAACTCAAACCAGCGACGCAGCTTGTTGGCGCGCTCTTTGGCAGTCAGCGAACGCCAGGCCGGCAGGGCCTTGTCGGCAGCTTCGATGGCACGCTTGGTTTCGGCAGCGCCCATTTTCGGCACGGTGCCGAGGATTTCGTTGGTGGCCGGGTTGTTGACCTTGATGGTCTGGCCGCTGTCCGCGTCTACCCAAGCGCCGTCGATAAAGGCTTGCTGGCGAAACAATTGAGCGTCTTTGAGTTGCATAGCCGTCTCCTTAAGCCCGCCGCCATAGCGGCAGACAAAATTGTTGTAAGCCGCCGCAGCGGTTAAAGGCTGCAGCGAAGAATAGTGGATGACACGTAGAACGGATTGAGCGCTGATGACGGGCTTTTGGAACAGCAGCGGATCGCTTGGTTCGGTCTGCGGCTGTGAGCGTCGAGGGCGTTTGAAATCTCAAACGAATCCTAGGGAGGTAACCACTAAAGGGCAATAGCCTGTTCGAAAAAATGTACGAAAACCCACGAAAGTTGCTGCTTTTCTGATCAGTCACCGTGGGGATTAGTACTTTCGTTTGATAAAGCGAACAAAACGCCCCGCAATGGACGCCCGCGAGCGACATGCGTATCATGGCGCCGCGCTGCACCAGTAGCTCAGCTGGATAGAGTACTGCCCTCCGAAGGCAGGGGTCGTGGGTTCGAATCCCGCCTGGTGCACCATATAAATGAGAAAGCCCCGGGTGAATGCCCGGGGCTTTTTTCGTTTCTGGCGCACAAGCAGCGCTCAACTTGCCATTTCCTATGGCTTATCCAACGGCTCCGGAATGAAACCTTGATCACGGAGCGCTTTGATCACGCCGCGAATCAGGAAATTGTTGGAAAAGCCGATGGTGTATTGCCGGGCACCCGCCGTGATGGGCAGGAGCATGCCCTGGTCCACCAGTTTGCGGATCTGGTAGGTGCGCTGCCCGGCTGTCAGAGCCGGCAAAACGGCAGCGATATCGCCGGACTTCACCACCTTCGCGTCGATAGCCGCCCCTAACACCAATCGCTCTGCATCCGTGATCCACTCCCGCTCTCTGGCCATGGTGACGGCCGGGCCGAGAATGTGCTTGGTCAGGTAGCTGTAGTGAGTCAACCTGTCGACCTTTTCCAGCTCTACTCGAATGCCATCGAGCACGTAGGTGCACCACGTCTCCAATCCAGCGTGTGTACCTAGGTCGGCCGTCGCCAGCATGGCGTAGTAACGCTCGCGGTCATTGCAAAAAATTGCCGTCGGGTTGAGCACCCGGCCACCCGTGCTGACATTAAAACCGTACTTGATCATCAGCGCATAAGTGAGCAGCCGCACAACGCGACCGTTGCCATTGCTGAACGGGTGGATCCAGCCGAAGCGATGGTGCGCAAGCGCGACCTTCATCAGGTCGTATTTGGGCGGATCCTTTTTATTCACAAAGGCAACCAGCTCCTCCATATAGCCGGGAACCATCACGGCTTCTGGTGGCAGATGGTCCGATTGGGCGATATGCACCCCAGCAGTCCGATAGGCACCTGGCGTTCGATCACCCTCTCGCTCCAGCCCTTGCACAGCCATGCTGTGCAGTTCCCGAATGGTTCGCTCGGTCAGTGGTTCGCCAGGGGCCATGACGGTTTCGACGAAATCCATGGCTTTTTCAATGTTGGCGACCTCGCGCAGTTGATCAGTTGCCTCGGCTTCGCCTTCAACCTTGCTATCGATGTAATCGGCCAATGTGGTGTGGTTGCCCTCGATTCGGGCAGAACCGAGACTTTCCAAGGCATGAAATAGCGACTTCAACTGGAAGAAAACCGAAGGCGGCGTATCACCTTCAAGACGCAATCGACGAAGTTGCTCAAGCTCCATCAACACATCAGCCAGCTCTGAATCGAAAGACGGATTCAGCAGCTCAAGCTGGTGATGATAAAACTCAGCCATCGGTAAATATCTCGAAAGGTCCTGGATATTATCTTAAAAAAAACAGCGCCAACCCTTGAAATATAAGGCATACAGCAAAGCGCAGGAAAGTGAACATCTTAAAAGCACAGTTAAGCTAAGTTAAAAGAGCCAAATGGGGAAGTGGAAATATCGGGGCTACCCTCCTCCCTCGCCTTGCTCTGCACTACCCCCAATCGCAAAAAAGCCGCCCACACCCCTCAACCACAACGCTCACACATCATGGCCAACAGGCTGGGGCGGCAAAAAAACGCCTCTCGCGTGGCGTTCTACCGGCGGCTTGCGCGGGGAGCGCAAGCCGCAAGAGTCGGTCAGGGCTTCAGCCCGTCGAACAGGGTCTGGGTCAACTGGCGGATGCGTTGGGCGTGGGCGTCGAAGTCGGGCACATCGTCTTGCACCAGGCGCATGAACAGCATGGAGCTGTAGTCGTTGAGGAAGTAGGCGACGAAGTCGACGTCCACTGTGGTGCTGAGCATTTTGCGTTCTTGCAGTTCGCGCAGCAGGTTGGCGATTTCGCTTACCAGGCCGGCGTTGAGGGTGGACACCTGCTCCGGCGGCGCGGTGATCATGCTCAGCGGCAGCAGCTCACGCCAGATGGCCGGCGGCAGCACCTTCAGTTCGTGGCGCACGATCAGCGATTCGAGGTGGCACATGGCGTCCACGGCGTTATCGAACTCGGGGATCTGCGAGCGTGCGTCGAGGATGGCTTGCTTGTCGGCATGCTCCACCAGGGCCAGGAGAATCTCCTGCTTGTTGCCGAAGTAGTTGAACACTGTCGGCGTCGACACCCCGGCCTGCACCGCAATCTGCTCCACCGTGGTGGCAGCAAAGCCGTGGGTTTCAAATAGCCCCAGGGCCGCCGTGACGATCGCTTCCCTGCGCGCCTCTTTTTGTCGCTGCCGTAAACCACTCACGCCACGCCCTCCCAGGCCATCCTGATAAGTGGCTGATTCTAGGTAAATTTAGACTGCGGTCAATCTTTTTAGTTGACTATAAGTTTTTATATGAATAAAACATGTCATCGCCAACGACGAGACGTGCCCCCACATCATGACTAATAGCGAGTTCGCCCAGGCCCTTATGGGTGCTTATGAAGCCGGTGCCGAGCCCACCCCGCCTTTGATGCAGGGCTTTCCGCCTGCCGCCGAGCACCGGGTCACCTGGCATAACTTCATGAGCCCGCCGCACAACCGCTGGGCCTTTCATAACCTGGGGCGCATTCGCCCGAGCATCAGCGTGGAGCGCGGCAACACGCCCGCCGTGCCGCTGGCCCTTGCCGCCAAACGCCTGAACGACTTCAGCTTTGAAAGCGCCGCCGGCCTCACCGTGACCTTGCAGCAGCACCTGGCGGCCAGCTACACCGATGGCTGGCTGGTGATGAAAAACGGCGCGGTGCTGCAGGAGGACTACTTCAACGGCCACCAGGCGCACAAGCGCCACATCATGTTCTCGGTGACCAAGTCGCTGATCGGCGTACTGGCGCAAGCCATGGTCGGCAGCGGCCAGCTGCAGGAGCAGGCGCTGGCCAGCGACTATGTGCCGGAGCTCGCCGGTAGCGCGTTTGGTGATGCCACCGTGCGCCAGTTGCTGGATATGGCCGTAGCCATCGATTACGACGAGGTCTATGACGACCCGCTCTCCGGTAGCTCGCAGTTCGGCTACGCCTGCGGCCTGACCGTGCCGCCCGCCGGCGTCGCTGCCAGCCAGTCCTTGTACGAATACCTGCCCGCCACCCGCAAAAAAGGCGAACACGGCGGCTTTTTCCATTACGTGACCGCCACCACCGAAGCCCTGGCCTGGGTGATGGAGCGCGCCAGCGGCCGCAGCTGTGCGGAACAATTGCACGACGTGTGGCAAGGGCTGGGCTGCGAGCGTGATGGGTTTTTCGTTGCCGACCCCTGGGGCCGCAATGTCGCCGGCGCCGGCTTTAACGCCACGCTGCGGGACATGGCGCGCTTTGGCTCGTTGCTACTGGCCAGTGGCGAAGCGAACGGTCAGCAGTTGATTCCCGCAGCGGCCATTCAGGCCGTGCTGCAAGGTGGCGACCCGGCCATCTACGCCGCCAACGAAACCTTCGCCCTGTGGAGCCCCGGCGCCACCTATAAAAGCCAGTGGTATGTGTACCCCAACGAAGCGCTGCTGGCGGTGGGCATTCATGGGCAGATTCTGTATATCGATTTCGCCCGGCAGGTGGTCATCGTCAAACAGTCCTCGCTACCGATTGCCGAGAGCGTGCTGGATATCGACACCCTGCGCCTGATCCGTTCCCTGGCCTGCGCCCTGTGAGCCACCTTTAGGAGTTGACATGACACACGTGCTGAAACACTGCCTGCTGGGGTTGCTCATCGGTGGCGCCAGCCTGGCCGCCCAGGCCGAGCCAATCGGCGGCGAGCTGCGCATTTACAACTGGATCGAATACCTGCCCAAGGACGTGCTGGAGGATTTCAAAGCGCAGACTGGCATCAGCCTGGTGTACGACGTCTTCGACAGCCCGCAAACCCTGGAAGCGAAACTGCTCACCGGCTCGGCCGGCTATGACGTGGCCTTTCCCAGCAGCAGCCAGGTGCCCAACCTGATCAACGCCAAAGCGTTGCAACCGCTGGACCGCAGCCAACTGCCGCACTTCAATCAGCTGGACCCGGCGTTCATGGCCGCCCGCCAACAACTCGACCCCGGCAACCGCTACGCCGTGCCGTACCTGTGGGGCAGCACGCTCATTGGCTACAACAAGGCCAAGGTGGAAGCAGTGTTGGGCAAAGACGTGGACATGCGCGACTACGACCTGCTGTTCAAACCCGAGAACATCGCCAAGCTTAGCCAGTGCGGCGTGGCCATTCTCGACAGCCCCGATGAAGTGGTGCCTATCGCCCTGCACTACCTGGGCCTGAACCCCAGCAGCGACAAACCAGAGGACTACGCCAAAGCCGAAGCCTTGATCAAATCCATTCGCCCGTACGTGCGCTATTTCAACTCGGCCAAGTACCCGCAAGACCTGGCCAATGGCGATATCTGCGTGGCCCTGGGCTGGTCGGGCGGCATGCTGGCGGCGCACAACATGGCGCTGGCTGCCAACAACGGCATCGACATTCGCATGGCCTTGCCGCGTCAGGGCACGCTGCAGTGGTCGGACGATATGGTCATCCCCAGGGGCGCGAAAAACATCAAACAGGCCCACGCCTTTATCGACTACCTGCTGCAGCCAGAGGTGATCGCCCGCATCACCAACCAGATCGGCTACCCCAACCCCAACCCGGCCAGCACGCCACTGATCAACCCCGAACTGCTCGGCGAGAAAAACCTGTTTGTGCCCGAGGCCGATCGCCATCTGCTGTTCCAGATCGAGCCACCGAAAATGGCCGCACAACGTCTGCTCACACGCCTTTGGAACCGGATCCGTTCCGATGCCTGAGCCAACGCTGCAACTGGCCATGTACCTAAGCGTACAGATCGGCCCCGGCATCAGCCGCGGCCGCACTGAGCTGGGTGAGCGTATCGATTACCCGATTCTCGGTGGCCGTTTCGCCGGCCCGGGCCTGGAGGGCGTTGTCCCCGGCGGCGGCGCGGATTACTACCTGGAACTCGACGACGGCACCGGCGTGCTGGACGCCAACTACCAACTGCACTGTGACGACGGTGCGGTGATTGGCGTGCGCAACCGAGGGCTGTTGAGGCTGACTGAAAAAGGTCAACGTCTGGCACAGAGCCAGTGGCCTATACCAGAGCACGAATACCGCTGCCGCTGCACACCGCAGTTCACCACCGACAGCCCGCGCTACCAGTGGCTGACACAGCACCTGTTCTTGGGGGTCATCACCTATCCCGCCGAGCACGGGGTATGGATCGAGTGCTACCGAGTCGACTAACCCAGCAAGGAGAACCACGCACAACCAGAATCGTTCTAGCCAACCACCTCACCAGCACCTGACAACACCAAGCCTCAGCCACTTTTCGGTTCGCCTGCGCACGAGCCAGGGCCTTGTCATGCCCGCAAAAGTGAGCAGGCAAATAACAAGAAAAAGCAGATCGACCTCTTCTCTGCCAAATAAATCAGAACAAAGGAGCAGAAGTACATGAACAAGATTGCAACCCGGGGGTTGGCCGGCAGCCTGCTCGCCCTCTCCCTCTGTGCTCAGGCCGTCGACTTGACCCCGGAGACCATGCTGGACATAAACCTTGGTATCGCCAGCGACTGGCGCGTGGGAGGTCTCTCACTGAACATGGGCGGCGCCCCCGTCTACCAAGGCAACGCTACCCTGGTGCACAAGCTGAGCGGCCTGTACTTAGGCGCCTACGGTGTATCCGTCGACATGGACACCGAGGCCAACCGCGAGATGGGCTACTACGTCGGCATTGGTCGGCCGATCACCGAGGACACCCGTTACTCGCTGACCTACATCCGCTACGAATACCCCGGCGACAGCTGGATCAACTTCGACGAGCTCATCGGCACCCTCAGCTACCGCCAGGCCACCGTCGGCGTGAAGTACGCCTGGGACCTGCAGACACCCAAACCGATCGACGATGCCAACAAGGACATTGCTGCTGCACACGCGGCCCAGGCAGCCGGCCAGATCCCGCCATGGGTACAACTGCCAGGCCTCATTCCCGAGCGTGACCCGCACCGCACCATCGGCTGGGCTGAGTACGACTTCTACCTGCCCTATGCCACCAAACTGAACGTGCGCTACGGCCACACCTGGACGCCTGACGAAAACGCCTGGCGCTCGGGCAGTGGCAACACCCGTAGTGGCTACAGCGACTGGGGCGTATCCCTGACCAAGCGCATGTGGGACCTGGAGTGGAAGGCCGCCTACATCGACACCGACCTGTCCAAGGCCGAGTGCCAGAACAACTTCGGCAAGGGCGGCGACTGCCAGGCCACCGTCGTGTTCTCGGCGATGAAGAATTTCTGACTCGTAGCGGCAGACATTTCTGCCGTCCAGACCTAGAGAATACCTAGCCAATACTGAGGTTCAGTTATGCAGATCCCCCCTATCAAGCGTGCCCTTGGCCTATGCGCCCTCTGCGCCGCGTTGCTGATGGCCGGCTGTAACACCCAACCACCGATGGAAGGTCCGCCGCCTGCCGATCGCAGCTTCCAGGCCTTCTGGAGCAAGCGCGTTACCGGCTATATCACCGCAGCCGATGGCACCGAGTTGCGCTACTCGGTACTGCTGCCCAAGGGCGAAGGCAAATTCCCCGTCTTGATCCGCTACAGCGGCTACGACTCCGGCAGCATCGGCGGCTCGGCCTACCTGGCCGACAACGAGACCTTCTCGGTCGCGATGGACAAGGACCTGGTCGAGCGCGGCTACGCCGTGATGGGCGTACAGGCCCGTGGCACCGGCTGCTCACAGGGCACCTTCGACTTCCTCGGGCCACAGTACGGCACCGACGGTCGCAGTGCCGTGGAGTTTGCGGCGCAGCAGAGTTGGTCCAACGGTAGTGTCGGCATGTTCGGCTGGTCCTGGGCCGGCATGTCGCAGCTGATGACCGCCACCGAACGACCCAAAGGGCTCAAGGCCATTGCTCCAGGCATGATCCTCGGTGACCCGCGTAGCGACAGCTGGGCCCCGGGTGGCGTGCCCAACCAGGAGTTCACCACGACCTGGCACTGGTTCGTCGACATGCGCTGGGACGCGGTCAAGGCCAGCGCCGAAACAGAGAAGGACAAACGCTGCCTGGCCCAGGTCGAAGCGAACAAGGCGAAAGTGGTCAGCTCCTCGCTGATGTACAACCTGATTCGCCACCCGCTGCGCGATGAGTGGACCAAGCAACGCGAGCCGCGCAATCGTGCCAACGAGGTGCAGGTGCCGGTGCTGTCCATGCAGAGCTGGCAGGACGAAGCGGTACTGGCCCGCGAAGGCTACTACCAGGAACGTCTTGACCCGAAACTGTTGTGGATGGTGCAGTCCAGTGGCGGCCACAACCTCTACGAATCGGAGCACTTCCGCAAGGAGAAGCTGTATCCCTTCCTCGACCATTTCGTGAAAGGTGAGCAGAACGGTTTCGAGAGCACCAAGCGTCTGGAAATTTGGCAAGAGACGGTGGCTGATGTCCGCGAAGGTCGCCATCAACCGAACGAGACGGCGAACCCTGGCTGGACCATCGAGCGCGACCACTACCCGCTTGCGGTCAAGCCGGTGAGCTTCGCCTTGAGCAAAGACGGCGAGCTGATCGAGGGCGGCCAGGGCAGCGGCAAGCCGGACGCCTACCTCTACCCGATCCCCGGCCCGGACGTGAACACCTACCTCAAGGACAACGCCTGGGGCTGGCAGCATCCGCTGTGGAAACAGGGCAGCCTGGCCTACACCAGCGCACCGTTTGAGCGTGACTTGCTCAGCTACGGCACCGCCAGCGCAGATATCTGGCTGTCCACCTTCCTGGCGCCTGATACGGACGTGCAGGTGACCATCACCGAGGTGCGCCCGGACGACAAGGAAGTATTCGTCCAACGTGGCTGGCTGCGCATGTCCAATCGCAAGCTGGACGAGAGCAAGTCCACCGAACTGCGCCCTTGGCTGGTCGACGAGCCGGATGCCATCCAGCCGATGCTGCCGAACGTACCAGCCCTGGGCCGCGTGGAAATTCCACCGTTCTCCCACCCGTTCCGCAAGGGCTCCAAGCTGCGCATCTGGATTGACGCGCCTTCGCGCACCGGTGGCTACGGTTTCGCCTACTACTCGTTGCAGAGCCGCAACAGTGTGTACCACGACGCGCAGCACCCCTCGCGCCTGGTACTGGGCGAGCTGACCGGTGTAACCGTGCCGCAAGCGCTGCCAGCCTGCGACACGCTGCTCAAGCAGCCCTGTCGCCACAACCCGCTGTCGGCCTTCAGCCGCCCGCTCTGATGCGTTAACACAACGCCACCCCCGCCTGGCGCGGGGTGGCTTCCCATCGAGATTCGAGACTGCACGAATGAATGTACTAAACACCCAACGCAACACCCTGCGCCTGTTCGGCGCTCTCTGCCTGGCCATGGCTACAGCCTGGTTGCCGCCAGCCCAGGCCAACGAGCTGAAGGAGAAGATCCCCAACCGCCTGACCAACGACCTGGTGCTGCAAATCAACGTGCAACTCGGCCCACGGGAAGAAATGGGCAAAGGCCCGGACGGCCTGCGTCTGAACTACCCGATTGCCGGCGGCACCTTCATCGGCAAAGACATCGACGGTAAGGAAATGAAAGGCACCGTGGTGCCCGGCGGTGCGGACATGTCAGTGATGCGCGAAGACGGTGTTACCCGCATCAACGCCCTGTACCGGCTGAAAACGGATGACGGTGAAATCATCATCATCGACAACGCCGGCATCTGGCGCATGAATGAGTCGGGGCTGGCCAAGAAAGCCAAAGGCCTGGAACTCAAAGACATGAAAGAAACCGACTTCTACTGCCGCACTGTGCCGGCCTTCAAAACCCAGCCGGGCAAGCATGCGTGGATGAACGACTATATCTTTGTCGGCACCATTGATGGTGTTAGCGAGCATGAAGTGTTGATCAGCGTTTACCGCATGGGCGGGGCTTAACTTTGCACCGGGCTCACTGATACCGGGTTTGCCCTTCTGCTCTAAAAGCATCGCGGCTGAAGCCGCTCCCACAAGGACCGAGAGGTTTGTGGGAGCGGTTTCAGCCGCTTTTTTTTGCCTCTTTCTGCGCCAACCCCCCCGTCATTCCAGCGCAGGCTGGAATCCAGAGTCTTTCAGGAGTGCACCGTTCGTTCCGCAATTCTGGATTCCTGCCTACGCAGGAATGACGGGGTTTTGAGGGCAAAGGATGTTTACGCGGCCTCTGTGCGTTTCAGCAACCCCCTAAAAGCGAACGTGCTCCTGTGCCAAAACCACCGTCATTCCAGCGAAGGCTGGAATCCAGAATCTTTCAGGCGTGCACCGTTCGTTCCGCAATTCTGGATTCCTGCCTACGCAGGAATGACGGGGTTTTTGAGTGCGAAGGAGGTTTACGCGGCCTCTGTGCGTTTCAGCAACCCGCTAAAAGCGAACGTGCTCCTGTGCCAAAACCACCGTCATTCCAGCGCAGGCTGGAACCCAGAATCTTTCAGGAGTGCACCGTTCGTTCTGCAATTCTGGATTCCTGCCTACGCAGGAATGACGGGGGGTTTGAAGGCAAAGGATGTTTACCTGGCCTTCGTGCGTTTCAGCTAACCCCTAAAAACATCCCTGCTCCCGTGCCAGAACCACCGTCATTCCAGCGAAGGCTGGAATCCAGAATCTTTCAGGAGTGCACCGTTCGTTCTGCAATTCTGGATTCCTGCCTACGCAGGAATGACGGGGT
>NZ_JBSRZF010000029.1:0-45559 GCF_054057335.1 Pseudomonas sp. TE3786 | reverse complement strand
TGGTGTGTGGTGGGGTGGTGCGCGGGCGTCGTGCTGGTCTACCCACCATCGGGGTGCCCCCCCCCCCCCGCTCCTACGGGTTTACGTGGTCTATCAGTTGAGCACTTCACTCAGGGGAATAAAGTTCACGCTCTCCCCTTCACTCAACGTCCTGCCTTCCGGCACTTCCACCAAGCCTTCCGCCCACGCCGCACTGCGCAGCACGCCGGAACTCTGGTTGCTGTAGAGCACGGCGCGGCCATTTTCGATACGTGCGCGCAGGTATTCGCGGCGCTCGCCGGCAGTGCGCCAGACAAAGCCCGCCGGCACCGGAAAACGCAGCGGCAACACCTCTTGCACGCCCATGCGGCGTAACAGATATGGCCGCGCCAGCAGCGCGAAGGTCACCAGCGTGGAGGCTGGATTGCCGGGCAAACCCATCACCGGCACGCCTCGGAAATGGCCGAAAGTCAGCGGCTTGCCGGGCTTGATCGCCAGCTTCCACAGCGCCAGCTCGCCCTCTTCGCGCAGGGCATGGCCAAGGAAATCCGCCTCGCCCACTGACACCCCGCCGGTGGAGAGAATCAGATCGGCCGTGTTGAAGCCACCCAATCGCTGGCGGGTAAGTTCGAGGTCGTCCGGCAGAATGCCGCCGTCGATCACTTCGCAGCCGACCTGCTGCAGCCACTGAATCAGCAAGGTGCGATTGCTGTTGTAGATCTGCCCGGGGCCGAGCGGCTGACCGGGTTCAATCAACTCGTCGCCGGTGGACAACACCGCGACGCGCGGACGGCGCACCACGCTTAACTGCGCCACACCGAGGGTGGCGCACAGGCCGAGCTTGATCGAATTCAGCCGCGTACCGGCCACCAGCACGGTTTCCCCAACACGGGTTTCCTGGCCTTGCGGGCGGATGTTCTGGCCAACGCTGAGGGCTTCGCTAAAACGCACCCGACCATCGTCCTGCACGTCAGCGTTTTCCTGCATTTCCACACAGTCCGCGCCCGGCGGAACCGGTGCGCCGGTGAAGATTCGCGCGCAGGTGCCGGGCTGCAAATGCTGCGGTGCCTGGCCGGCGAAAATGCGCTGGCTGACTTGCAACGGCTCGCCACGCCAATCGGCCAGGCGCAGGGCATAACCATCCATGGCGCTATTCGGCCAGGGCGGCAGATCCAGGCTGGCCACCAGCGGCTCGGCCAGCACACGGCCATGGGCAGCGGCCAGCGCCACGGCTTCAACCTCGACAATCGGCGTCGCCTCAGCCAAAGCCAGCAGACGCTCCAACGCTTGCTCCACCGGCAGCAGGCCGGGGCGTTTGGCCACACTCATCCGCGCGTCTCGCAGGGCGCAGCCTGCTTCAGGTGCGGGACGAAGTTGCACGGGCGATGACGGTTATCCAACTGCTCGGCCAGGATGCCATCCCAGCCGGTGCGGCAGGCATTGGTCGAGCCCGGCAGGCAGCACACCAGGGTGCCGTTGGCGAGGCCAGCGAGGGCGCGGGACTGGATGGTGGAGGTGCCGATATCCGGCAGCGAAATCTGGCGGAACAGCTCGCCGAAGCCATCGACCTGTTTGTCCAGCAGGCAGGCCACCGCTTCCGGGGTGCTGTCGCGGCCGGTGAAGCCGGTGCCACCGGTGATCAGCACCACTTGCACAGTGTCTTCGGCAATCCAGGTGGCGACCTGGGCGCGGATTTTGTACAGATCATCTTTAAGCAGCACGCGGGCGGCCAGGTGGTGGCCGGCGGCGGTAAGGCGATCAACGAAGAGTTGGCCCGAGGTATCGGTGTCCAGGGAGCGGGTGTCGCTGACGGTCAGCACGGCGATATTCAGGGGCACAAAGGGTGCATCAGCCTTGGTGTTCATAGGCTCAATCCGGTTGTGGGGGAGGCAGGTCGGTGTTTATATCACAGCCCTTACCTACAACGCGCCGGGAGCGCCCATGACTGATTCGACCACCCTGCCCGCCTGTTCGATTTTGCTTTTGGCCGGCGGCCGCGGCCAACGTATGGGCGGCCTGGACAAAGGCCTGGTGAGCTGGCGCGGCAAGCCGTTGATTGCCCATCTGCACGGGCTGACCCGGCCATTGACCGATGACCTGATCATTTCCTGCAACCGCAATCAGGCGCTGTATGCGCACTACGCCGACCAGTTGGTGGGCGACGACAATGCGGATTTCTGTGGCCCGCTGGCGGGTATTCGCGCCGGCCTCGCCGTGGCCAGATATCCCTGGGTGCTGGTGCTGCCCTGCGATGCGCCACTGATTGATCTGCCGCTGCTACAAGCCATGCAGCGCCTGGCCGAGGAACAGCAAAAACCTGTGATGCTGCGCCGCGGCGCACAGTGGGAACCGCTATTCAGCCTGCTGCCGACGGCCATTGCGCCGGGGGTGGAAGAGGCCTGGCAAGCGGGCAAACGCAGCCCGCGGCAGGTGTTTGAGTGGCAGGGGGCGATGTATCTGGATCTCGCCGAAGACGATCCGCGGCTGGCCAACCTGAATACCCCGGAGTTGTTGGCGAGTACCGAGCGTTAAATGACGTTTGCAGGGATCGCGGCTGAAGCCGCTCCTACGAGGTCGCCCAATCCGAAGGAGCGGTTTTAACCGCGATTGTTTTGATCTGAGTGCCATGGCCCAATGAACTTGACCGGTAGGCTTGCGTCTCATGCTGCGTAAAAAAGCTGTGCCACACGCGCAGATAGTCGTCTGCCTATAACGGAGAAAAACCCATGAATCAGCGGATCATTGCCGCCTTTGCATTGGCCTTTGGCCTGGTTGCCCTCGCCGGTTGCTCCTCGCCATCGGTGATCACTTTGAACGACGGTCGCGAGATCCAGACCGTCGACCAACCGGAATACGATAACGACTCCGGCTTCTATGAATTCGAGCAATTGGATGGCAAACGGACCAAGGTCAATAAAGACCAAGTGCGTACGGTGAAAGAACTCTGAAGTCTGTCCAGCACGCAAAGAAAAGGGTTAGTCCGCGTAAGAAAAATTTCCGGCTAACCCCTTGTGCGCTAAAACTTTTTCAGTAAAATCTGGCCTCATTCGGAGTGTAGCGCAGCTTGGTAGCGCGTCTCGTTCGGGACGAGAAGGTCGCAGGTTCGAATCCTGTCTCTCCGACCAATCCCTGAAAAACCCGCCCTCTCGGCGGGTTTTTTATTGGCCGCGTTTTCGCCTTTACTACAAGGCGTGCAGCCACCCATTTCTTACTTTATTGAGAACAGATAATGAGCGCAGAAAAAACCGTAAACGGTTATGTGATCAAGCAGATCGGCGCTGGTAACTGGTGGATGTGTTCGGCCGCTGGCGAACAGGTCGCCGGGCCTTTCCCGAGCGAAAAAATGGCCGCCGAAGTGGCGGCCGTTTTTGAAGACACCCCACCGCCACCGCGCCGTCGTGGCGAGAAAGACGACGAGTAACGTTCAGCGAAGAAAGGCGGCGACCTGGTCGGCATCGAACGGCCAGTTCAGCTCCGCCCCCGTGTCGCAGCGGCGCAGCACGGGAATGCGCAGGCCGTAGATTTCCACCTGCGCTTCGTCGTCGCCGATATCCACCAGCTCCACCAGCAGCCCGTGCTCGACAAAGGGCATCAGCAGCGCTTCGGCCACTTCACACAGATGACAGCCTAGGGTGCCGAACAATTGGCATTCGGGAAGCATGACTGCGCCTCAAGAAAAAAGATGAGGCGCAGTTTAGCCGACTCACTCGCCGCTGGCAGCGCCGGCCGCGGTTGGCGTGGCGGTTTGCGCAGTGATCAGGCCTTTGAGGCCATCGAGCAGGCGGTCGTTGAGGGTTTGCGCCTTGTCCAGGTCTTCCTGGTTGAAGCGCTCATCCAGACTGAACGCGCCCTTGAGCAGGTCGGACATGGTTTTCGCCGGATCGCTGGACAGCCCGCTGGCCGTCTGCAGCCCATCCACCAGGCTCTTGGCGTAGTCCTGCAGCGCACTGTTGCTGGCCCCGGCTTTGCTGCCGCCGGCCACTGAGCCATAGGCCTCGGTAGCGCGCACGCTGGCGCTGGTCATGTTCAGCGACAGACTGGCCAGTTGCGTGCCATTGATATCCAGCTTCACCGCCTGATCAAAGGCACCCTGCAGATCACCGGAATAAAACTTATCGGAGATATCCGAGACCTTGCTGAACAAGTCTTTCAGCGAAGCCATTTCCTCGTCGTTCAAATCGCCATCCACTTCCACGGAATAGCCGGCCACTTGAATGGTCTTGGTCGATGACGAGCTGCCATCAGCGGACGACGTGCTGTCGCTGGACGAGGCATTGGCGGCGCGGATACGCACTTTGTCGCCTTCCAGGGTGGTCAGGTCGAGGTTGAAGCTCTGCGCCTGGGCCTGGTAGTTGCGGTTGCTGTAATCACCGCTGATCGACGTGGTATCGCCGGACGACGGCGCGCCCAGGCTTTCGCCGAGCTTGTCCAGGCCATCGGTGATCTTGCTGTAGGTCTCGTCGATATCGCTGGCAATCTTGCCGCCCAGCACACCCAGACCATCGAGAATTTTCTTCGCTTCGGCAAAGCCCTGCTCCACACCCTTGCGCGCTTGCTCGAGCATGTCCTGCAGCTCGGCCGGATCGGCACCTGAGGCGGCCTTGGCTTTGATGCTGCCTTCGACAAAACCGAGAATGCGCTCGGACACTTTATCGGGCGTGTAATTGCTGGCTTTGTCGTTAAGGTCGCCGGGCTTCAGGCCGAGGCGGTCGGCCAAGCGATTGGCCAAGGTTTTTTGCGGATCAAGAGTGCCGCCGGTGGTGGCGGCAGAGCCAACATTGCCGGTACGCAGGTTGGCGGGCAGAAAGGCAGCGGAAGAAGTAGCCATGGTCATGTTCCTCGACAGGACATCTGCAAGGTTGACGGCAGCCCCCAGGGAAAGTTAAGGGCATTTCACCGCGAGCCCGACAGGTGGTCCTACAGATTAGTAGGAAAATTCACACTGAAACTACGGCCGCAGCCAGTAGCACCAGCGCCGCCGCCTTGGCTTCTGCGGCCTGATCGCCTGGGCCATACAAATGCGCCATATCCACCGCGCCCTCAAACAAAAACTGCAGCTGCCGCGCCAGTACGCCCGGCTGTGCCACACCAAGGCGCTGCAGGGCGTCCTCGAAGTACGCGGCGAAAAAGCGCTTCTGCTCCGCCGCCTGCTGATGCACCGGGTGGCTGCGCTCGGAAAATTCCGCCGCCGCGCTGGCGAACAGGCAACCGCAGAAATCATCTTGCTGCAGCCATTGCTGCAAGCCATCGAATGCCCCCAGTACCGCGGCGCTCGGCTCGGCATGTTGGCGGGCGAAATCCAGACGCTGACGGATTTCGCCAAAGCGCGACTCCAGGGCCGCCACGATCAGCTCGTCCTTGGATTTGAAGTGCTTGTAGAGGGTCATCTTGGCCACGCCCGACTCCGCCAGAATGCGGTCGATCCCGGTGGCGTGATAGCCCACGCGGTTGAATAGCGACAGGGCGGTTTCGATCAATTGCTCGCGCTTGCTTGCTGCCATGTAAGGCCTCCTGAGGGCCGCATTATGCGGTCCCCGCGCCGACTGCCGGAAGACGTAGACGACTTTGGGTAAAACTTCCCTTGAACTATACAGACCTGTCTGTTTACTATCCATTCCAGACCACAACAACATGAGCGATACCGTTATGCGTCTTACTGTGATGCCCAGAGGCCCCGCCATGCGCTCGCACTACTTAATCCTGCTGATGCTGTTGAGCCTGCCCAGCTTCGCCGACGGCCTGCGTTTCAGCCTGGTGAAAACCTCGCAGGCCGAAACCCTGGATGCCTTCACCTATGCCGGCGGCAGTTGGACCGACAAGGTCAAGGTCAACCACACCGCCGTGCTGATCCAGCACCACGCCGCCACCCTGCTGTTCGACACGGGCCTGGGGCGGCAAGTGGACAGCCAGTTCGAGGAAATGCCGGCCTGGGACAAACCCCTGCTGCAATACGGCCCGGTGACTCCGGCGCGCGATCAACTGGACCGCGACGGCATTGTGATCGACCGCATCCTGCTGTCCCATGTGCACTGGGACCATGCCTCGGCGCTGGTGGATTACCCGGAAGTGCCGGTGTGGGCACCCTATGACGATATCGACTTCAGCCATATCTCCACCCCGCCGGCCGTATTGCCCAGCCAGTTCAAACACAAGGTGCTGTGGCACCCCTACGAACTGGAGCCGGTGCCCTTCATGAGTTTTAGCGACAGCCTCGACCTGTTTGGCGATGGCAGCCTGGTGCTGGTCTCGCTGCGCGGCCACACTCCGGGGTCGGTGGGCCTGTTTCTGACCTTCGACGACGGACGGCAGTTCTTCTTTACCGGCGATGCCAGTTGGCGATTGGAAGGTTTTACCGGGCCCCACGAAAAATTCTGGCTTAGCCGCAAAATGGTCGACAACGACCCCGAACAGACAGCCAATATCCTGCAAACCGTGCACAACCTGCTGATCAGCCATCCCCAGCTGAAAATAATCCCGACCCATGACGCTGCTGTGCAGGACAAGCTCGGCTACTACCCGCACTGGGTCCAGTAACTGGCGCAAACGCCCGGCAGACTAAGGTCTAAAGGGCGTAGGCGATTTTCTCGTGCTTAGATTCATACGCGGTAACAATTCGGTCACACCATCACCGACCGAGCCGCCACGAGGAGAAAACAATAATGAGCAAAGCTCCCCTCGCCCACGCTGTAGCCCTGGCTGCCGTTGGCGTTTCGTTGTCCCTTCCAAACATTGCCCACGCCGACTTCATCAAAGACAGCAAAGCCAGCGTCGAGCTGCGCAACTTCTATATGAACCGCGACTATCGGCAGGATGGCAGCCCCAACCCGCCTGGCGTCACCGGCAAACCTGGCGAATTTCGCAGTAAATCCGAGGAATGGGCGCAGGGCTTTCTGCTGCGTTACGAGTCGGGCTACACCGAAGGCGTGGTAGGCGTGGGCGTTGATGCCCTGGGTACCTTGGGGGTGAAGCTGGATTCCGGCCGTGGCCGTACCGGCACCCAGTTGCTGCAAGTGGATCGGGAAACCGGCCGCGCCCAGGACAGTTATGGCGATGCGGGCGTCACGGCGAAACTGAAAGTCTCGAAGACCATTCTGAAAGTCGGCACCCTGGCACCCAAGGTGCCCGTGCTGCAAGCCAACGACTCGCGTCTGCTGCCGCAACTGTTCCAAGGCGGCCAGCTCACTTCGCTGGATATCGACAACCTGACCCTGGATGCCGGCCAGCTGAAACGGGTGAACTACCGCGACTCGTCCGACTATGAAGAAATGGTCATCAATGGCGGCGGTCGGCGCGGCATCGTCACCAGTGCGGGCCTGACCAGTGACGAATTCAACTTCGCCAGCGGCAGCTACAAGTGGAACGACCAGCTCAGCACCACTTACAGCTACGGCAACCTGGACGAGTTCTACAAGCAGCACATCGTCAACCTCACCCATGTACTGCCGCTGGCCGACAAGCAATCGCTGAAATCCGACATCCGCTACGCCAGCTCCACCGATGACGGTAGCCATAGCAACGTCGACAACAAAGCCTTCGGTGCCATGTTCACCTACAGCCTCGGCGGTCACGCCTTCGGTGCCGGCTACCAACACATGAGCGGCGACACCGGCTATGCCTACGTCAACGTAACCGACCCGTTCCTGGTCAACTATGTGCAGATCGGCGACTTCGCCGCCAAAGACGAAAAGTCCTGGCAGCTGCGCTACGACTACAACTTCGCCGCCATCGGCATTCCCGGCCTGACCTTTATGACCCGCTACCTCAACGGCGACGACGTCGACCGCGTCGGCGGTGCCAACGACGGCAAGGAATGGGAACGCAACATGGACATCGGCTACATCGTTCAGGACGGTCCGCTGAAAAACGTCGGAGTGAAATGGCGTAATGCCACGGCACGCTCGAACTTTGGTAATGACCTGGATGAGAACCGCTTGATCGTGAGTTACACCCTGGCGTTGTGGTAACAGACCCCGCCCCCTTGTAGGAGCGGCTGGGCGGCATTCCGATCAGCCGCGATCCCTGGCAAAAGCATCGCGGCTAAAGCCGCTCCTACGGGGACATGCGCCCCCCAACAAAAAGCCCGCCAATCGGCGGGCTTTTTATTTAGCGCGACACGTCAGTCAGCCAAGCGCCAGGTCGTCCCGCCCTTGCCGTCTTCCAACACCACGCCCATGGCGGTGAGTTGGTCACGGATGCGGTCGGACTCGCCCCAGTTCTTGTCGGCGCGGGCTTGCAGGCGCGCGGCGATCAAGGCGTCCACTTGTGCAGCGTCAACCTTGCCTTCAGCGCCAGCACGCAGAAAGTCATCGGCCTCCATCTGCAGCACACCCAGCACGCTGGCCAGCTCTTTCAGGCGCGCCGCCAAACCGGCAGCCGCGTTGATATCGCTGTCACGCAGGCGGTTGATCTCGCGCACCAGCTCGAACAACACGGCGCAGGCTTCCGGCGTGCCGAAGTCATCGTTCATGGCGGCGGTAAAACGCTCCACCAAGGCTTCGCCACCGGCGGCCGGTGCGGACGGCAGGCCTTTCAGTGCGTGGTAGAAGCGCTCCAGCGCGCCTTTGGCTTCCTTCAGGTTGTCTTCGGAATAGTTGATCGAGCTGCGGTAGTGGCTGGATACCAACAGGTAGCGCACCACTTCCGGCTGATACTTTTCCAACACATCGCGGATGGTGAAGAAGTTGTTCAACGACTTGGACATCTTCTCGCCGTTGATACGGATCATGCCGCAGTGCATCCAGGCATTGGCGTAGGGCTTGCCGGTGGCCGCCTCGCTCTGGGCGATCTCGTTTTCGTGGTGCGGGAATTCCAGGTCGTTGCCGCCGCCATGGATGTCGAAGGTGTCACCCAGGCAGCAGGTGGACATCACCGAGCACTCGATATGCCAGCCCGGCCGGCCTTCGCCCCAGGGCGATGCCCAGCTTGGCTCGCCCGGCTTGACGCCTTTCCACAGCACGAAGTCCAGCGGATCTTCCTTGGCCTCGTCCACTTCGATACGCGCACCAATGCGCAGGTCTTCGACCTTTTTGCGCGACAGCTTGCCGTAGCCGAGGAATTTATTGACCCGGTAGTACACATCGCCATTGCCCGGCGCGTAGGCGTAACCCTTGTCGATCAGGGTCTGGATCATCGCGTGCATGCCGTCGATATGGTCGGTGGCGCGCGGCTCCATATCCGGCTTGAGAATATTCAGCCGGGCTTCGTCTTCGTGCATGGCATCGATCATGCGTGCGGTCAGGGCATCGAAGCTCTCGCCGTTGTCGCGGGCGCGGTTGATGATCTTGTCGTCGATGTCGGTGATATTGCGCACATAGGTCAGGTCATAACCGCTGAAACGCAACCAACGGGTGATCAGGTCGAAAGCCACCATGCTGCGGCCGTGGCCCAGGTGGCAGTAGTCGTACACGGTCATGCCGCACACATACATACGCACCTTGTTGCCATCCAGCGGCTTGAACGGTGCCTTGGTCTTGGTCAGGGTGTTGTAGATGGAAAGCACGTTAACTCCTCAAGCCCACGAATCGCGCAGGGTCACGGTACGGTTGAACACCGGACGGCCTGGTTGCGAGTCTTTGATATCGGCGCAGAAGTAACCTTCACGCTCGAACTGGAAGCGGTCTTCCGGCTTGGCCTGGGCCAGCGACGGCTCGGCGCGGCAGCCGGTGAGCACTTGCAGCGAATCGGGGTTGATGTTGTCGAGGAAGCTCGCGCCTTCTTCGGCTTTTTCCGGGCTTGGCGAGCGGAACAGACGGTCGTACAGACGCACTTCGCACTCGACGCTGGCAGCGGCCGGCACCCAGTGGATCACGCCTTTGACCTTGCGACCTTCAGGGTTCTTGCCGAGGGTGTCCGGGTCGTAGGAGCAACGCAGTTCGACGATGTTGCCATCGGCGTCTTTGATCGCTTCGTCGGCACGGATCACGTAGCTGCCGCGCAAGCGCACTTCACCGCCCGGTTCCAGGCGCTTATAGCCCTTTGGCGGCTCTTCCATAAAGTCGTCGCGGTCGATGTAGATCTCGCGCTCGAACGGCAAGGCGCGTACGCCCATGTCGTTTTTCGGGTGGCACGGCAGTTCGAGGTTCTCGACCTGGCCTTGCGGGTAATTGGTGATCACCACTTTCAACGGACGCAGCACACACATGGCGCGCGGGGCGTTGTGGTCGAGGTCGTCACGGATGGCGAATTCGAGCATGGCGAAATCGACGATGCCGTCGGAACGGTTGGTACCGATCATTTCGCAGAACTTGCGGATCGAACCGGCGGTGTAGCCACGGCGGCGGAAGCCCGACAGGGTCGACATACGCGGGTCGTCCCAGCCATTCACGTGCTTCTCATCTACCAGCTGCTTGAGCTTGCGCTTGCTGGTCACGGTGTAACTCAGGTTCAGGCGCGAGAACTCGTACTGACGCGGGTTGGCCGGCACCGACAGGTGCTCGAGGAACCACTCGTACAGCGGGCGATGGCCTTCGAATTCCAGGGTGCAGATCGAGTGGGTGATGCCTTCGATGGCGTCCGACTGACCGTGGGTGAAGTCGTAGTTGGGGTAGATGCACCAGGTGTCGCCGGTCTGGTGGTGATGGGCGTGGCGAATGCGATAGAGGATCGGGTCGCGCAGGTTCATGTTCGGCGAGGCCATATCGATCTTGGCGCGCAACACGCGAGCGCCGTCTTCGAATTCACCCGCCTTCATGCGCGCGAACAGATCGAGGTTCTCTTCAACCGAACGCTCGCGGAACGGGCTGTTCTTGCCTGGCTCGGTGAGGCTGCCGCGGTATTCCTTGGCTTGCTCGGGGCTCAGGTCATCGACATAGGCGTTGCCGGCCTTGATCAACTCGACGGCCCAAGCGTGCAACTGGTCGAAATACTGCGAGGCGAAACGCACCTCGCCATCCCACTGGAAACCCAGCCACTGCACGTCGCTCTTGATTGCGTCGATGTATTCCTGGTCTTCCTTGGCCGGGTTGGTGTCGTCGAAGCGCAGGTTGCAAACGCCACCGAACTCCTCGGCCAGGCCGAAGTTCACGCAGATCGATTTGGCATGGCCAATGTGCAGATAGCCATTGGGCTCTGGCGGAAAGCGGGTGACGATCTTGCTGTGTTTGCCCGAATCGAGGTCAGCCTGAACGATCTGACGCAGGAAGTTGGCAGGGACAACTGGGGCGGCTTTGCCATCAGCGGCGGGAACGGCAGCAGAGTCGTGAGTAGGCTTGCTCATAGGATCCTTGAACGTACAGGTGCGCAGCCAGGGTAGGCCGACCAAAACAAAGCGCTTATCATAGCCGAAGCTGTCAACCCCCTGACAGGCCTTCGAATTTCTCGACAGAGTGGATTTTCCCATGATCAAGCTGCACACCAACCACGGCGTCATCACCCTGAACCTGTTCGCTGACAAGGCACCGGAAACCGTTGCCAACTTCGAGGAGTACGTTAAGGCCGGTCACTACGACAACACCGTATTTCACCGCGTGATCAGCAACTTCATGATCCAGGGCGGCGGTTTCGAGCCAGGCATGAAGCAGAAAGCCACCCGCGCCACCATCAAGAACGAAGCCAACAACGGTCTCTCCAACAAGGTTGGCACCGTGGCCATGGCCCGTACCATGGAGCCGCATTCGGCCTCCGCGCAGTTCTTTATCAACGTTTCCGACAACAACTTCCTCGACCACAGCGCACCCACCGTTCAAGGCTGGGGCTACACCGTATTCGGTGAAGTGGTGGATGGCATGGACGTGGTCAACAAGATCCGCGCCGTCGCCACTACCATGAAGTCCGGCCACCAGGACGTACCGGTGGATGACGTGATCATCGAACGCGCCGAGATCGTTGCCGAGTAAGCCGCTTGATCACACTTCTGATCTCGGATCTGCACCTGGAAGAACAACGCCCGGATATCACCCGGGCGTTTGTGCATTTTCTCGCCGGCCGTGCCCGCACGGCCGGTGCCCTGTATATCCTCGGCGACTTCTTCGAAGCCTGGATTGGCGACGACGCCATGAGTCCGTTCCAGGCCTCCATCGCCCAGGCCCTGCGTGAGCTGAGCGACAGCGGCACCGCCATCTACCTGATGCACGGCAACCGCGACTTTATGCTCGGCCAAGGTTTCTGCCGCGCCGCTGGCTGCACCCTGTTGGCCGACCCCACCAAGGTGGAACTCGGCGGTGAGCCGGTATTGCTGATGCACGGCGACAGCCTGTGCACCCGTGACCAAGCCTATATGCGCCTGCGCCGCTACCTGCGCCACCCGCTAACCCTGTGGATTCTGCGCAACCTGCCACGGCGCACCCGGGAAAAGCTGGCGCGCAAACTGCGCAAGGAAAGCAGCGCGCAAACGCGGATGAAGGCGGCGGATATCGTCGACGTCACCCCGGAAGAAGTGCCACGCCTGATGCAAGACTATGGCGTACGCACCCTGATCCACGGCCACACCCATCGCCCTGCCGTACACCGTTTGCAAGTCAACGGCGAAGCGGCGCGGCGCATTGTGCTGGGGGATTGGGATAAACAGGGCTGGGCATTGCAGGTGGATGACCAGGGTTTTCAGCTGGCGGCGTTTGAGTGGGTGCCCGTTGAACCGGCAGCCCAGGCCTGAGCAGACAAATGCTTCCCCTTTGCCGAATAAATCCCTTACACGAAAAGACGTGTTTCCCCTGCCTCTGGGAGGCAGCCTGCTGATTGCGTTTGTTCCTCGTTGGAAGCTGGCCGTACTAGCCAAGTAGCGTTGCTGCCTGGCTGGCCAACCTTTTTATAGAGGAATATTCGCCATGAACACACAGTTCGCATCTTCACGTCTCACCCTACTGGCCCTGGCCTGTAGCGCCGGTCTGGCGTTAATGCCGAATGCCCAGGCGGCCTATAACGGCAAGCTATTGGTGGGCGACCAGGTACCGGATTGGGCGGTGGGCAATGAATACAACTGCTCTGGCGTGCTGATCACGCCACGGGTCGTAATCACCAGCGCAGAGTGTAATAACGGCGCCCCCGTTTACTTCCATCGCAAAACCGGGCAACAGTATACCGGCAGAGCAATCTCATATCCCGTCGTCAAGAACGTGCTGGGCAATGTCAGCATCTTTATTACCGACGCTAAATTTGGTGGAGACGCGGCCATCCAGACCGCACCTGTCGCCAGCTATCTCGAACAAAAGAAAGAATTGGTCGATGGCAACGACGAACTGACCCAAGGTGCGCAGTTGGTGTTCTACACCCGAGATTCGCTAAACATTATTTCTGGCGATAAATCCAACCGCCAAATGCGCGTGGTAGATGCCTACCTGGATTGGACCAATTACCGCGGTGCCCCCGACAACGGTGACGCCGTCCCGGACGGCCCGCCGCTGATCTACCGTTCGGCGAGCCGATATCGGCAGCTGGAGCCCGACTACCTGACTGGCAGCATTGGCTATTTCTACTCGCTAGGCGGCCCGAACTTCACCGACCAAGATGCGGACGACGCCGTTATCTATACGGCGGGCTTGCCCAACGCACGCTTCACGATGGATTCGCCGGTAACGAATGACGATGGCGGTGGCCTGTTCCTTCGTAAACCTAATGGCGATTTGCGTCTGGTCGGCACGCAATTCGGCGGTTGGGCCCATGTACGCCTCAGTCATTACTGGCCATGGGTAGTGAATACCCTGGAGGAACAGGGCCTACGCCAGGACGCCATACTGCTCAGCCAAAAGGTGCTGGGTGTGGGTAACTGGGGTGAGAACAATCAAAGCGGGAAGATCGGGCAGATCTACGTCTACGACAACCCGTTCACCAGCAAGATGGAGTTCTTCCGCCTGGTGCACCTTGGGGCAGACCAGCGCTACGGGTACTTCCCCATCAACCAGAAAGACAACAGCTACTGGGAATACCTGGGCACTACACTGCCTGATATGGAACAGGCCACCACCGACTTCAAAACCTGGGGTAATAGCGACAGTAGTGCCACGCCGGGAGACCTCTATGTGTACGACAACCCGTTTACCCACGACGTTGAATACTTCCGCCTGAAATCAGCTGGCACCTACGGTTATTTCCCGACCAATAAAACCAGCAATGCGGACTGGACTTACCTGGGCACCGACCTGCCCACCCGTACGCTGAAGTACCCGCAACTGTAACTGCTGGCTATCTTCGCTTCACACAAGAAGGCGCAGTGGGTATTCCACTGCGCCGTTAGCTGGCCCGACTGAGGTGATGCCCGCCCCTCTCGAAGCCAGCCTTGCCGATGCTGCGTGTTTCGCGGGCTAATCCGGCTGCGGCGCAATCGGAAAAAACTCACCCCCGCTCCACAACCCCAACCAGCTCTGCCCATCAATCTCGCGGGACACCGCCAATTGCACCAATTGGTAAAACACATTGCGGTGAATCAGTGCCTCGAGGTTGCTGCGGATGTGCACATAGGGCGACGGTTCCTGGGTATCCGGGTCGATGACAAAGCGCAGCGGATGCTCCGGCCCCGCCTCGCTGACATCCTCAACGTTGGTGGTAAAACGCAGCAGCTGCGCCTCACCTTCCCCTTCAACCTCAACACTGACCGCCACAAAGGGCGCATCGTCGACCGTGATACCAACCTTCTCCACCGGGGTAATCAGAAAATAGTCATCGCCGTCGCGGCGCATGATGGTGGAGAACAGCCGCACCATGGGTTTGCGGCCAATCGGCGTGCCCAGGTAGTACCAGGTGCCATCACGGGCGATACGCATGTCGATATCGCCGCAGAAATCCGGGTTCCACAGATGCACAGGCGGCAAGCCTTTGCTTTTGGGAATCTGCCCGAGCAGATCGCCGGCCTTGCCTGGATCAGTCATGCCCTCTCCTCTTATTCGTTCAAGCCCAGCAGACGCCGTGCGTACTCGCGCATGGGCGGCCCGAGCAGGTCGTCGGGCTTAGTGTCGTATAGCGTCAGAAAACCGCCACGGCTACGGATGCGCACAGTATCCACCAGGTAGCGGGTGTTGGTCTCGATCAGCATCACCTGAATCACGCTGTGGTCAACGCCCAGGCGGTCCAGGGCTTCCTGATCTTCCCACTCTTCCACTGTGCCAATGCGGTCATCGGCCCCGGCAAAACGCGTATACAACAAGTAATTGGCCCCGGCCGCGCGGGCCTGGCTCAGCGACTCATCCAGCCCCGCGGGTGCCTTGGCGCGACGGACCATCGGGAAGTATTCGACAAAGCCATCGAACGCCTGCTCCGCCACCACATTGGGTCGCGGGTAATGGCCGCCCGGCGGCACAAAATGGCCCTGGGCGATATAGATAAAGGAGTCCGGCTGCAGGCGCCACGGGCTGGAGCGACGGATATCGCTATGGTCCAGCAGACCGGCATCACTCAATTGATCAAGGGTGCCATCGGTCATATCGCTGACCTTCATGCAGCCCCCCAGGGCCAGCAACGTCAGCAGCACAATCAGGCTACGCATGGTAAGTCTCCGCATGCCGGTGACGGAAAACCGGCGAATAACGCGGGGGCTTGCAGCTTCCGCGCCATATTCCTACACACCCTTCAGACTCTAACTCTAGAGGCTTTTGACTAAATCAATAGCACGCTGCAACGCCGCGTCATGGCCACGCCGTAAGTCTTCAGGCTCAAGTGGAAGGTGGATATCAGGGTCAATCCCAGATCCTTCCAGCGACCGACCGTCTTCCAGATATTCGCGCCTGGCCCCGACGGCAAACACCATCTCGGCATTTAACGAAACCATATACGGTTGCCCCGAACTGCCAAAGGTCCGCTCGCCAACCAGAAACGTACGAGGCCGCTGTTTCAGCGCCAAAATAAAATTCTCACACGCAGAGGCGCAGTCTCTATTGATCAACACGATCAGATTCCCGGTAAACAAAGGCGTAGCCACCTTCAACACCGGACTGGTGAAGCACATCGCAGTTTGCGCCTGCTCAAAGCGCGAAAGCATTGCCTGGTCGTGGGTAATAGTGGCCGTCGAGAACTCGGCGACTTTGCCACTGCGATGCAGGCGCTCAGCGATTTTCGGCCAATACCATTTCGCCGTTAAGGTACCGATAAGCTGCACCGGCGTTTGCCCGCCGCTGTTGCCACGCAGGTCCAGAATAATGGACGGCGCGGCGGCGTTTTCGCGAAAGAACTGAATCGCCGCCGCTTCGAACTCAGGACGTGAAAACGACTTGAGCTTGAAATAGAGCGGTGCCAGCGTTGCTTCAACCGGCAGCGATTCATCGAGACTTACCACGGGCTCGCCTCTGTCGATAAACACCGTAGCGCCGTCGCTAAAGGCAAGGGTGAACTTCTCGGGCCATAGCACGGCAGATTTACTGAAGCGGGTCGCCCTGCTGTCCTCGCAACTGGCAGAGATCATCAAACTCAACTCTGCGTAAAACGCACCGATGTCTTGGCCGTTCACTGCAATAACCTGGCTACCTACCGGCAACTGTGCGCGCCCAGAGCTCACCACAATCCAGGCTTGCTCTACTCGATAAAGACTGAAGCCTAGCGGGTGCCCCCAACGCTCATGCAGGTATTTGTCAAAATAAAAGGTATGGGCATTATTGAGGCTGGCGGCCAGGCGCATCAGCGATTGGGCATAGCTCACTCTTGAATCGTTATCGACGGATTCTTCCAAGTGCCTTTGAAAGCACGCTTCAAACTGCGACCTCGATACGTTTTCCCAGTGGGCGAAATACTGGTCTATTGCCGCATAAACCCTGGCGGAAAAATGCGCTCGTTGCACGCCGGATAAAACATTGCTCATGCCCTTGAAAGCCCCAATTAGTCAGCCAGTGAAATCTCTTTAAACCTGCCGTCTTCCAGATAAAAAAGGCTGGCCGCCGATTCGAACGTAAATAGCGAAATCCCCTCTTTCGCCATCTTTACCTCCGGAGTGCAGGTGCTGGTCGCAGGGCCATAACCTTTGCTACACGCAGACGTGTAACTACCGGGCTTCAGCGTGCGGATGCCCACCGCCTGGATATTATTTCCAGCCTTCAGCACCCGTTCCCTGCCGCCCTCGCCACTCAAGGCGACAACCAACTGGAATCTGCCACTCCCCGCCTTTTCCAGCTTCAGCACCGCGGAGTCTGCCTTGTCATCGCCATCGAAATCACCGACGGCCTTGGTAAATCCGCTGCCGGCTTTGTCGTTGGCGCGTAGCTGGGCGTTGGGGCCTTGGGCTAGGAGGTCTGGCGGGATTTCTAGCCGTTCGGCACGGTTATCCGCCAGCAGCAATTCGACGCTATACGGCTGGGCACCCACAACAAGCTCCGTCGTTTTAGGTGCCAGCACGTTGGCCAGGCGCGCATCTTCAATCTTCGGCTGGCGCTTGTTGGCGCCTGCGCGGCGTGTTGGGCGCATCTGGTCATAACACTGCGCACGGGCCGCTTCGTTTTTGATTTCTTTGCAGGAGGCTTGTAGCGCCGTATTGACGCACTTTGGGGTATCGCGCAGGGCCAAACCATCCATGCACGGAACCGCCCAGACCGCTTGCGAGGCGGCCCACCAATTGGAGGATTCATCGGCTTGAATGCGGGCTGATAGCGCGATGCAGAGGGAGATAAAAATGAAGTTGCGCAGTATTGGATTGATCACAGCCGCTCCCTTAGCTGGTTAAACGCAGTCCGTTATGCAAGGCAAATTTGGCCACAACATCCGGTTATGGCGCGTGCATCACAAGAGGCAGCGGGGACATTTTTTTCTATAAGCGGATGGGTTAATCGGCGCATTTATCAATAAGCCGTACAGTTTTTCTTGGCCGTCGGTGCCCGGCGCAAACGGGCCACTAACCTTCCCCCCTGACGTTACTGGGCTAGCCACTCAAACCGGGCGTTAACCGGCAAACTTAACCGAGCGGCCAGTTTTGCAAGCAGCTGTATCTAACCTCGCTTATGGCCTTGGCCGAGCAAACCGCTTTTTTGCCGAATCGGCACGCCCATCGCGGTTATCGAACCTACGGCCTCCTCGGCCAGAGCCGCCAGATTTGGCCTTTGCACCGCGCCTACCATCTGCTCCGTCACTGGATGTCCAGTGGCCGGATTTGAACGTCCGATTCCCTAGCTGTATCCCGCCATAAAGCCCAGGCGCGAGTAACGCCCGGGTTTGCAGTTATGGCGGCTGTACGTGGGACACCTTCGGGTGTGCCGAGCTAGTTAGGGATCGGTCGTTCAACCCGCGTACAGCTGCCACCTTCCATCGCCTTTGGGCACCCGTGGCAGTTCCTTCACTTTTGGAGCTGACGTTATGGAAAACCCAACCGCTTCTACCCCTGGCAATCTGATTGTCACCGTTGAAAAAACCTGTCTGAAAACCGAAGGCCAGGCGCTGCTGTGTGTGCGTGCTGGCGTGCCGGTGGAGTTGGCGCTGGAGCAGGCGTTCACTCTGCTGGGTTGTATGGAGCAACTGATTCTGAGCCGCGAACCCCGTGGCAAGGATATTCAGACCACTACGCTGCAATACCTCAACGACCTCACCCGCGCGCTGGTGGGGTCGGGTTTCGAGGGTGTGTGTGCGTATGAGAAAGCCGCCGCCTAAGGGCTGAAAGAAGCGGTGGCTCTCTGCAGGGGGCCACCGCGATAGCGGCGTATCGCGGTGCCTCTGGTTAGCGCACGCCGTTGCACCAGCGCCAATGGCGGGCACTTCGGCTGGTTAGTTGCGGCGATCTCGCTTGCGCGGCGTGGCAATCGGAAACTCCCCAAGCCGAATCACCGAGGTCATGCGATACACCTCAGAATTCGGCTGATTCGCTAAGGCAGCCGGCCCCTGATCATTGACCACATGCCAAATGCCGCCATCCCCGGCGATCACCGAACTGCTGATGGATTCAAGGCGTATACCGCGCGTGGCGGGTGCCTCAATGGCGCTGGAGGCATGCACGTTCTGCCCCATCACAAACAGCGAGTAAATCGCCAACCCCGCCGCTTCATGGGCCTTCACATCCTTGCCCACCACGTAGGAGGCAAAGCCGTCCTTGCTGCCATTTTTCCAGGCCGCCTGGCTGGGTGGGTCGTAAGGCAGTTCACTCTGGTAAAACAGGGTTCTGCCGCGTTCACCATTCCAGATAACCTGGTTTTTCTGGTAGTGCTCGACAAACAAGCCCAGGGCATTGACGTCATCGCCGTTGACCACCAGGCCATGATCGGCCTTGTTCGAGTCCCAACCTGCACCGGTGCCATGGTCCGCGCGCCACAGCCAGGTGTGGTCGAGGATCACGTTGTGGTTATTGACCTCGACGCTGGTTGTAGCCCGACCCAGTAATGGGCCACCGATGCGGACAAATACATCACTGACCGTGGTGGGGTCATGGGGCTCGCCCGCATAACTGCCCTTCTCGCCTATTTTCAGAAGAACGTTCGAATTGATAGGCCCCGCCTCAAGCAACAGACCGGAAAGCATCACGCCGGTGATATTGGCCACTTCAATCGCGGCAGTGCCATTGGCGGCAACCAATGAGGGAAAGCCCAGGCCCAATATAACGGTGTCTGGCCGAGTGACTTTCAGCGCTTCACTGAGCATATAAATGCCGGGCGTCAAGACGATGTTTTTACCGGCACGCAGCTGATGGTTGATAGTGGCGGCGGAATCGCTCGGTTTGGCGATATAAAAAGTTTGCAGCGGAAGTTGCCGACCCTCGCGGGATGACACCGACCAATCAAAGCCTGAAGTGTGGCTTTTCGCGTGGGGCACAAAGACGTTGAAGTTGCTTTTACTATCGACATAGATAAACGGTGCCTCGCGGGACGCCGGTGTAGTCGGCAAGCTGGTGATGCTGCCTGGGTCGAAGTCGGTGACCGGCGCGCCATCCACGCCGGAAAACATATAGTTCACCGCGCGCCCATCCCAATAACCGATGGCGCTGTTACGGGTATACCAGTGGGCTTGGGCTTTCTGCACCTTGCCATCACCGCTGATAACCGAACCTCGCACCCGACTGTTGGCCATATAGGTGCCAAAGGCATAGGCGCCGTATTGCCCGCTGAGTTGCAGATTGCCGAGCACATTGACCCGGCGCAGCGGTGCAGCCTGGGAAACCGCCCAACGCAGGGTATAAGGCGCGGCCACCCCTTCCGGGTAAGGACGCTCGGCGTCTTTGCCCACCGGGCGCTGGATGGGGTTGATGGTGAGGTTGGTTAACGAGCGCCAGAACTGGGTGAGCGAGTTGGACTCGAGGTTATCGTCCTGGGGGTTGCCGGCCGGGTTGTACTGCACGGGTTCAACATGCAGCGCGCCATTGATGCGGACTTCTTCCGGCGAGCGGCCCAGGCCATAGATGGCGGTGTAATAGCCAACCTCGGCGTTGACGATACCGGTCGCAGTAGCCGGATCATCTTTGCCCGCGTCGCTGCCGTAAGTGCCCGGCATAAAGAACACGGCATGGCGGTTGGTGCTGAATTCGGTTTCTTCGGAAAAACGCTGCAGGGTCTGGTTTATCTGCGCCAGCGGTGTGCTGGGCTGGAAAATAGTGACATTCGGGCCGAAGTCGGGAAGCGGATCTTTTTGCTTTTCCGCTACTGTGTTTGCAATTGCCGGGTTGGCAACTAACGCTGCCAGCGCCCATATCCCGGCCAGGGCCTTGGTGGTTGAATGAGTGTTCATTTCGCGCATCCATTTAATTAGATTTATTTTCGCTGGATATCCTTCAGCAATACATTCCAACCTCGGCAAGGCGAACGGCGTTGGAATAGGGAAATTGAACAAAAACCAGCAAAACGGACCAATCGTTTTTAACTCTGCAAGGTATCGCCGCAGCGAATGATTAAAATCCGGCAGATAAAAACAAAGGTGTCGCTCGCCCTTTTCAGCGTGCAACTTCAAGACATATAAAGCCCCCCATCAGTCTGATGCTGATAGCGGCTGTATATTTTTTATTTGATTGGCGGATATATGAACTTATCGGGCTTGGCCGGCAAAGGAGTTGATCCGAAGTTTATTGTCGCCTTCGGCGTTGCCAGTCGCCGCGATAAACCACGCCACGATTACCAGACATACACAATCTCCTTATGGTCAGCGACCTTTGCCGGATAAAAGCAAGCAGCCCGGCCCGGGCTGCCGGGCACTCAACGGGCCGCGTGGCGCAGTTGCTCAATGATCTTGCGCGCGCGGTTGGCACCGACATCCACATGGATATCGATCATCGGCGGCGTACCGAAGCGGCACATGTTCTGGTACTGGGCCTCGATGACCACTTTGTCTTCATCGAAGGTCAGCGCCGTCTGTTCAACCACCTTGGCTTTTATCGCCTGGTGATCACTTTGCGGGTTGGTGGCGATGGTCCAGAAGTAATGGCTGGTGGTTTCGGTTTCCGGGGTTACGCCATGGAAGCCGCGCATATGGAAACCACCGCGCTCGGGGTCGGTCATCGAGTCGGTATTGGCGTCTACCGCGCCGGTCCAGATACGCAGATGGCTGACGTGAAACTCGATTTCCTGCCAACGATCAACGCGCTCTTTGAACGGGTAAGCGGCCACATAGGTGGGTGGCGGAACCGAGCCCGGCATATAGCGGGTAACGGTCACCGTGCGCTCGTCGCTCTCGACCTTCATCTCGGCATTCATATGGATGCTGGCATTGCCGCCGATGGTGCGCAGGTGCACATAGCCGAGGTGGCTCAAGTCCATCAGGTTGTCGTGGATAAGCTGGTACGGCGCGTCGTAGTGGTACACATCGCCATCGAAAATGTACTTGCCGCTGCTGTGCACGTCATACGCCGGTGGCTCGCAGGTCGGCTCGGGGTGCTCGCTGCTGCCGAACCAGATCCACACAATCTGATCACGCTCTTTTACGTGATACGCCGGCACCTTGGCCTTGCTGGGGATCTTGTCCTGCCCCGGAATTTCAATGCATTTGCCGTCACCATTGAACAGCAGCCCGTGGTAACCACAACGCAGGCCGCGTTCATCCAGGGTGCCGTGGGAAAGCGGCAGTGCGCGGTGACAGCAACGGTCTTCGAGGGCGGCAACCTCGCCGTCCGGGGTGCGGAACAGCACCACCGGTTTGTTCAGCAAGGTGCGGCCGACGGGCTTGTCAGTGAGCTGCCAGGCCAGGGCGGCGACGTACCACTGATCCAGCGGAAAGCTGGGCACTGGTGCCGCTGCGGGTACTTCATAAGCAAGGGATTCGCTGCCAGAGACAGTCATGTTTGTTCTCCCGTAATCGAGTGGGGTCAGGGCTGATTCAGAGGTGCGAGTTCACAGGTCCAGGACCAGGCGTGGCGTCTTGGCACGTGAGCAACAGGGGGTGAATTGATCGTTGCGGCCGTGCTCGGCGTCAGTCATAAACTGGTCGCGATGATCCGGCGTGCCGCTCAGCACGCGGGTGATGCACGAACCACAGATGCCCTGCTCGCAGGAGGTTTCAATCTCGATACCGGCTTCATCCAGCACCTCGAACACCGAGCGGTCTGCGGGAATCTGCAAGACCTTGCCGGAGCGCACGAGCTCCACTTCGAAGGCCTGGTCCCCGTCGTGATCGATAGGTGCCGCAGCAAAGAACTCTCTATGCACTTGTTCCTCTGGCCAGCCAGCCGCTGCGGCGGTGCTGAGGATGTAGTCCATAAAGCCGCCAGGCCCGCACACGTAGATATGTCGACCGGCTTCGGGGCGTTGCAGCAAGGCGCTGGCGTCGAGGTTCGAGGGCTCTGCGCTGCTGTCATCGTGCAACGTCACCCGCTGGGCAAAGCTCGCGTTTTCCAGTGAATCGAGAAACGCCGCGCGGTCGCGGGAGCGAAAGCAGTAATGCAGCTCGAAGTCGGCACCCTGGCGCTCAAGCTCAAAGGCCATCGCCAGCATCGGCGTAATGCCAATGCCGCCGGCAATCAGCAGGTGCCGCTTGGCTTGCGCAGCCAGCGGAAACAGATTGCGTGGCGCACTGATCTGCAGCGTCTGGCCCTGCTCCACCTGCTCGTGCATGGCCTGGGAACCGCCACGGGACAGTGGGTCGTTCAATACGCCGATCAGATAGCGATGACGCTCCTCGGGTGGATTGCACAACGAGTACTGGCGAACCACGCCCGATGGCAGATGCACATCGACGTGGGCACCCGCGGTGAAGGCCGGCAGCGGCTCACCATTGGCCAGACGCAATTCGAAACTGCAAATGCCGTCGGCCACGAGCGCTTTGCGATTGACTAAAACCTGGAGCATAAAACGACCCTCCACACCAAAGTGGCTGCAAAAAAGCGAAAGGAAATAGCGGAGCTTGGGCGCTCGCTTTATGGAGGGCTGGTAACGGCTGGAAGGCGTCGCGAACGACAGGTGAAGGCGAAACGGTTCATGGGAGCTACCTGTTATTTATTTTTGTGGGAGCGGCTGTCGCCTATGATGCGAGCAGCCCACGCACTGCGCGGCTGGGAGTAGAATCCAATCATTTAGTTGCGGTGTCAACTAGTTTACCTATGCCGTTTATCTCACTTTCAAGGCTCGTTTTATGTCGGATACCGAAAAGCTCGACCTGAACCGCTACGTTCCCGCCATGCTGACCTTCCTGGCCAACAAACTGGCCACCGGCGCTTCGATCAGCTACCGCAAGCATTTCGGCATTGGTGTGGTGGAGTGGCGGCTGATCGCCCTGCTTGCCGTGGAAGACCACATCACCGCCAATCGCATCTGCCAAGTGATAGGCCTGGACAAAAGCGCGGTCAGCCGCTCGCTGCAGCTGCTGGAAGCGGCGGGTCGAATTTCAGGTCAAGTCGATAGCAAAGATGGCCGCCGCTACGCGGTCAGCCTGACGCCCGAGGGCAAGGCGTTGCATGACCGGGTGCTCAAGGTGGCGTTGGAAAGGGAGCGACGTTTGCTAAGCGATTTCTCGCCAGAGGAGGTCGATACGCTGGTGAACCTGCTTGGCCGGCTGCAGACCACGGTGGGCTACGTCAACGAGTATGACCCGCCGGCTTCTGCGTAAGGCTGACGAAACTGGAAGGATGGGCTCTGCCTCGCCAGCGGCCCGCCTACAACCCGCGCTGCCACTCCTGGCGCAAATGCGCCTGCTGCGGTTGCTCGATCGCTTGGCGTACCTGCGCCAGCAAGCGTGCCTTGTCGGCACCAAGGGTGCCTTTGAGCACCAGGTAGTTGGAGGCGTGGTCGCTGCGAAATACCGTGTTGTTGAGCTCCAGCCCCTGCAACAGGCGCTCGACTTCGACAAACAGCTGCTGCTGAGTGAGCGGCTGATAGTCAGCAAAACCCTCGCGAAAACGCGCTTCACCCTGGGGAAAGCTGACCACCAGGGTGGAGAGAAACTCTGGCTGCGCGGCGTTCATCAGCCGTGCGGAGTTGTCCGCATGCTGTTCGCTCAGGGTGGTACCGCCCAAGCCGTTGAGGACCATCACCGAACGGGTGATGCCCGCCTGCCCCAGCTTATCCAGCGCGCTCAAGGTGGACTCGAAGGTCTCGCCTTTGTTGACCCGGGCCAGCACTTCGTCGTCACCCGACTCGGCACCGACATAGGCCATTTTCAAGCCGGCATCGGCCAGTTCCTTGAGTTCGTCGACGGATTTCTTGCGCAGATTGCGCGGCAGGCAATAGCTCGACACCCGGTCGACTTCCGGCATGTGCTGGCGAATGGCGCTGAGGATATTCAGCAGACGCCGTGTCGGCAGCACCAGCGCATCGCCGTCCGCGAGGAATACGCGTTGGACGATCAGTTGCTCGCCACAGCGGCGAATCTCTTCCAACACGTCGGCTTCATCGCGGGCGCGGAATTTCTTCTGCTCGGCGGTGTACATCTCGCAAAAGCCGCACTGGTTCCATGAGCAGCCATTAGTGACCGGCAGGATCAGCGAATGAGCTTCACTCGGCGGGCGAAACACCGGTTCGATATAGCTGATGGGGAATGACTGAGCACCCATGCACGACGACTCTTGAATAGGGGTTGGGAAACACCGGGCGGGCTTAGCCGCCGATGATTTTCATCACGGTAACGCCGCCGGAAAAGGCGATTTCCTGCTTGTCGCCCAGGGCCTTAACCAACAGCCCCTGCAGCGCCGGCAGTGCTTGATGACGGGGTTTCTCCAGCAGATCGCCAACATAGTGGCGGTTGCTGGAGGACAGGCAGCCGTGCAGCCAGCCGGTGGACGACAGTCGCAGGCGCGAGCAGGTACGGCAGAACGGCACGCTTTCATTGGCGATCACGCCGAAAAAGCCTTTGCCAGGAATCTGATAGCGCAGCGCCGTGGCATCCAGCGGCGCGTCGGCCTGTTGGTACTCGTAGTGTTCGCCAATCATTTCCAGCAGCGCCGGCATGCTGATGAACTGCTGCTGGAAGCTGTTGCCATCGCGAGCCAGGTGGCCCATGCGCATCAGCTCGATAAAGCGCAGTTCGAAGCCGCGTTCCAGGCAGTAGTCGAGCAGCGGCAGCACCTGGTCGATGTTCTGCCCGCGCAGCGGCACCATGTTCAGTTTGATTTTCATGCCCGCGGCACGCGCCTGCTCCAGGCCGTCCAACACCGTCGCCAGATCGCCGCCACGGGCGATACGGCGAAAGGCCGTGGCATCGAGGGTGTCCAGGGAAACGTTGAGGCGGCGGATGCCGGCATCTAGCAACAGCGGCAGTTTTTTCGCCAGCAACTGGCCGTTGGTGGTCAGGCTGATATCGCGCAAGCCCAGGGTGCTTACACCTTGTAGCAAGGCTTCGAGCTTGGGGCTGACCAGCGGCTCACCGCCGGTGATGCGCAGTTGTTCGATGCCGGCGGCTTCGATCAGATAGGCGACGCCGCGCACCAGGGCCTCGGCCGACAACTCGTCCTGCGCCGCCACCAGACGTTTACCGTCCGGCACGCAGTAAGTGCAGGCGTAGTTACAGGCGGCGGTCAGGCTGATACGCAGATTGCGGAAACGCCTGCCCTGACGGTCGACGATCATGGGCGACTCCGGCGGTGGATAGGCCGGAGTATAAGCCCGCAGTCAGCGGCTCTGCATGGATTGCATGCGGAAATAGGCTGACTGAATGGGCTCAAATTACAGGCGTCTCACCGTCACGCTTGCGCTTGTTGCCCATACGCACGCCAATATCCATGAGGAACTGGAAGAAACCTTCCTGATCTTCCAGCACATTGCTCCAGAACGGCGAGTGGTACAGCGCTACAGCGCCGTGAACCAGGGCCCAGGCGGCGCAGTAGTGGAAGTATGGCGGCACGTCTTCAAGCTTGCCTTCGGCGATACGGCCCTTGATCAGCAGGGTCAGACGCTCGAAGTTGGAGGCACGGATCTTGTGCAGTTGCTCGACCATTTCCGGTACCTGATTGCCCTTCACCACCTTTTCTTCCAGGCGGTCGAACAAACGGTAGCGCTGCGGATCGCGCATACGGAATTCGAAATAGGCCCGCGACAGCGCTTCCTTGTCGCGGTCAACGTCGGCCGAATGCAGCAGTTCGTTCAGATCACGCTCGTAGTCGAGCATCAGGCGCAGGTAAACCTCGGCCTTGGATTTGAAGTGCTTGTAGATAGTGCCTTTGCCAATCCCTACGGCGTCGGCGATCATCTCGACCGTGACGCTATCCTCACCCTGTTCAAGGAAGAGTTTCAGCGCGACATCGAGAATCTCTTGCTCGCGGCGGCGAAATTCACGGATCTTTCGGGGTTCTTTCTGCATAGGAAGAGACTGCGGCGGTCAAAAATCGAAGCCGCGTATTATGCCTATTTAGTGCCAAATTGCACGGATCATCAGACCATGTACGCCTTTCATGACGAGTTTAAGCAAGATCCCGCGCTGCGCTATCTCAATCACGCCGCCGTAGCACCCTGGCCGCGACGGGCCTCGCTGGCCGTGGCGCAGTTCGCCGAACAGAACGTTTTGCTTGGCGCGCGCGACTATGCGGACTGGATGAACGTGGAGCAGCGCCTGCGTGAGCGTCTGATGCGCCTGCTCAATGCCCCCTCCAGCGACGATATCGCGCTGGTGAAAAACACCTCCGAAGCCCTGTCCTTCGTAGCCTTCGGCCTGGACTGGCAAGCTGGCCAGCAGATCATCATCAGCGATGAAGAATTCCCCTCCAACCGCATCGTCTGGGAAGCCTTGGCACCACTGGGTGTGGAAGTGGTGCAGGTCAGTCTGAGCGGGCCAGACCCGGAGCAGAACCTGCTCAATGCCTGCGGACCACGCACCCGCCTGATGGCGATCAGCGCCGTGCAGTTCGCCAGCGGCCTGCGCCTGGACCTGAACAAACTCGGCCAGGGCTGCCGCCAGCGTGGCGTGCTGTTCTGCGTCGACGCCATCCAGCAACTGGGTGCCCAGCCCTTCGATGTGCAGGCCAACCAGTGCGACTTCGCCATGGCCGACGGCCATAAATGGCTGCTGGGGCCGGAAGGTCTGGGCGTGTTCTATTGCCGCGCCGAGCTGCGCGACCAGCTGAAACTGCATGAGTACGGCTGGCATATGCTCGAGCGCATGGGCGATTACACCCGCACTGAATGGGAACCGGCACGCAGCGCCCGCCGCTTCGAATGCGGCAGCCCGAACATGCTCGGTGCCATGGCGCTGGAGGCCAGCCTGTCGCTGTTGGAGGATGTGGGCATGGTGCAGGTGGCACAGTTGATCGAAGAGCGCGTGCAGTGGCTGCAGGATGGCCTCAGCGCCCTCCCCGGCGTGGCTCTGCATACGCCGCTGAATCCAAGTCGCCGCGCCGGGATCATCACCTTCAGCATCGACGGGCAGGATACTCAGGCCCTGTATCAACGCCTGAAGGACAACAACGTGGTGTGCATTCCACGGGGAAAAGGCATCCGCCTGTCGCCGCACTTCTATACCGAAGCCCGGGTAATCGAAGAAACCCTGGCCCTGCTCCAGCAGGCCGTTGCTGGCTGAGAACTCAAGAGCTGCGCCAGTATTCCAAATCCGTTTAAGCAGCGGCCAGGCAGCACTGGCAGAACGGCAAAGTTCACCAATACTGGTGAGTACTGGCGTGCGGCATCTCCCCCAAGTGCCCCGCCGGCCAAGGTACCGTGGACTGTGTACCTTGATTTACTCCTAATGGTCTTAACCCGGATTCATTCCCCCAGAGTCCGGGTTTTTTTTCCCCTTCGTTTTTATAGCTACTGCGCTCGGCCATGCTGCGTTGGAGGCAGGGGTCGAAATACTCATTGGCTTGATGCCAACTCCGCTTTCTCGCCCGCCCTCCGCCTTGCCTGGCCTTCGCTCGCGACGCTCTAGAAGCGAAGTTCGTGTAGGCGGGGAGATCTGAGGATCACGATCAAAGGCGGCTTCGCTGCGCTGGCCATTTCCACCTGTCCCGTAGGAGCGGCTTCAGCCGCGATTGGGTGGACCTGAAACGGTCCGAAAAAGCGCAAAAGCATCGCGACTGAAGCCGCTCCTACAGGGGCGTGTTTGTGGTGTGAGAGGCTTTAGCCTAGAGGCTCTTTAGCCGGCGACGTGGGCCAGGGGGAACAGGCGTTTGAAGTTTTCGGTGGTCTGCGCGGCGAAGGCTTCGTAGTCGACGCCACGGTGTTGGGCGAGGAATTCGGCGACTTCACGGACGTATTGCGGCAGGTTGGGTTTGCCGCGGTAGGGAATGGGCGCGAGATAAGGCGCGTCGGTTTCGACCAGCAGGCGGTCGGCTGGAACCTGACGGGCGACTTCGCGCAGGGCATCGGCGTTGCGGAAGGTGACGATGCCAGACAGGGAAATGTAGAAGCCCAGGTCCAGCGCGGCCTTGGCCATCGGCCAGTCTTCGGTGAAGCAGTGCAGGACGCCGGCGGTCGGTAGCGCCGCTTCGCGCAGCAGCTCCAGGGTGTCGGCACGGGCTTCGCGGGTGTGCACGATCACCGGTTTGCCGGTGATTTTCGCGGCCTGCAAATGCAGGCGGAAGGCTTCGCGCTGCAGCTCGGCGGCTTCAGGTTCGTAGTGGTAGTCCAGACCGGTTTCGCCGATGGCCACTACGCGCGGGTGGTCGAGTTCGTTGAGCAGCCAGTCGAGGGCTGGCGCAGCACCGGGCTCGAGGTCCAGTGGGTGGACGCCCACCGAGCAGTCGACATCGGCATAACGCTCAGCCAAACCTTTGACGGCGGCGGCGTTATCGGCGCTGACGCCAATGCACAGGAAATGGCCGACACCCCGGGCGCGCGCGGCATCCAGAGCGGCATCCAGGGAGCCGCCGTGAACGGCGAGGTCGAGACGATCGAGGTGACAGTGGGAGTCGACAAGCATCTGCAACGGGCTTACATCGTGTGGGTCGGGCGATCAGAAGTAAGCGCGCCGGCCAGGTAGGTTTCGATCTTGTTGCGGGCGGTGTTGTCACCGTCGTTGAACTGCACGCCAACACCGGCGGCGCGGTTGCCTTGGGCACCTTTGGGAGTGATCCAGACCACTTTGCCGGCGACCGGGATTTTTTCCGGCTCATCCATCAGGTTGAGCAGCATGAACACCTCGTCGCCCAACTTGTAGCTTTTGTTGGTGGGGATGAACAAACCGCCATTTTTGATAAAGGGCATGTACGCGGCATAGAGCACGGACTTGTCCTTGATGGTCAGGGACAAGATTCCGTTACGCGGGCCAAGATTCGGTGGCATGCTCATGCTGCATTCCTAGCTTACTGATTCAAGGGCTGATTCTAGCCTTGTCCGGGCAGACTTGCCCACTGCACAAGGAGTGCTTCGAGTAGCAAAACACGATTCAGGTTGGCTTTACTCAGCACTTTCTGCCGTTGCATTAGCAACCATTCCTGAATCGCCAACACCTTCGCCTGCCCCGACTTGTCCGCCAGGTACTGCACAACCTTGCGCATATCGGCCAAACCCAGGCCTTCTTCGTCGTTGGTGAGCTGGTAGCGCAGCGTCAGTTGCGCCCACTCGCAGAACCAGTCGAACAATTGCAGCAACGGAATACTGTTCCAGCCTTCGGCCAATTGGCTGGCGGCGACTTGCTGTTTCAGCAATTTCTTTACGCCATCGACAACCTGGGCGCGTTGTTCGCGCACGCCTTGGGCATTGAGCTTCACTGCATTCAGTGGCGAGCCGGCGGCCAGGGTTAGCAGTTCGACACGCTCTTCTTCGCTGCTGTCCGGAAGCGCCGTGGCCAGCCAGGCCAGGCTCTGCGCTTCGCTCGGTAACGGGCAGGCCTGTTGGACGCAACGGCTTTTCACGGTCGGCAGCAGGCGACTGGGTTGATGGCAGACCAATAACAAGACGGTGTCGCCAGACGGTTCTTCCAGGCTTTTCAGCAAGGCGTTGGCGGCATTCAGGTTCATCGACTCGGCGGGTTCGACCAATACCACCTTGCGCCCACCCAACTGTGCGGTCTGCACCACAAAGCCCACCAGCTCACGCACCTGGTCGACCTTGATGGCCTTGTCGGCCTCTTCCGGTTCAAGAATGAAATTGTCCGGGTGGGTACCAGCGGCCAGCAGCATGCAGGATTTGCACTGCCCGCACGCCTTCAAGTCCTGCGGGGCACGGCACAGCAGCGCAGCCATGAGGTTTTCCGCCATGGCCCGTTTGCCGATGCCCGCCGGGCCATGCAGCAAGTAGGCATGGGCATGTTGGGCGCGGCCGGCCAGGGTTTGCCAAAGCGAGGCCTGCCAGGGGTAGACATCAGCCACGGGCGCGCTCCAGCAATTCCGGCAGCAGACCGTCCAACTGCACCTGCACCTCGGCCAGCGACTGCGCGGCATTCACCACGCGATAACGCTGTGGATTGGCTTCGGCCCGTTGCAGATAGGCATGGCGCACGGCATCGAAGAACCCCCTGCCCTCTTGCTCGAACCGATCCAGACGGCCACGGGCGCTGGCGCGGGCCAGACCGACTTCCACGGGAAGATCAAAAATCAGGGTCAGATCAGGACGCAGCTCACCCTGGACAAAGCTTTCCAGCGTGGCGATGCGCTCCTGCGACAGGCCACGACCACCGCCCTGATAGGCGTAGGTCGCGTCGGTAAAGCGATCACAGAGCACCACGGCACCACGCGCGAGGGCTGGATGAATAACTTGCGCCAGGTGTTGAGCACGGGCGGCAAAAACCAGCAGCAGTTCGGTGTCGGCGGCCATTGGCTCGTCGCTAGGCACCAACAACAGTTCGCGAATGCGCTCGGCCAACGGCGTGCCGCCCGGCTCGCGGCTCAACACCACATCCAGCCCCTGTGCGCGCAAATGGGCGGCCAGGTATTCACGGTTGGTGCTTTTGCCGGCGCCTTCCGGGCCTTCGAGGGTAATAAACAGGCCAGTCACAGGCGGTCCCTTAATTGCGTTATTGCACAGCCGGCACAGGAGCCGGGCTGGAGCGGTAGTCGGCACGCCGCTTGAGTTGGAACTCGCGCACCGCTCGGTTGTGGGTATCGAGGTCGTCGGAGAATACATGGCTGCCATCGCCACGGGCGACAAAATACAGGCTCTTGCCTTCGACCGGGTGCAGGGCCGCATGAATGGCTTCGCGGCCGACCATCGCGATCGGCGTCGGCGGCATGCCGGCAATCACATAGGTGTTGTAGGGCGTGGCTTCACGCAAGTGAGCGCGGGTGAGTTTGCCGGTGTAGCGCTCGCCAAGGCCGTAGATCACTGTCGGATCGGTCTGCAGTTGCATGCCCTGCTGCAGGCGGCGGACAAACACGCCGGCGATCTGCCCGCGTTCCTGCGGCACACCGGTTTCCTTTTCGATCATCGAGGCCATGATCAGCGCGTCGTAGGCTTCCTTGTACGGCAGGTCGGCATCGCGCTGCTGCCACTCTTCGTCCAACACGGTGGCCAGGCGGGCGAAGGCTTGCTTGAGCAGGTCGATATCGCTCATGCCACGCACATAGCGGTAGGTATCGGGGAAGAACAGCCCTTCAGGAAAGACCCCGGCCTGGCCGATGCGCTCCATCACTTGAGCGTCGGTCAAGTTGGTGATGGTTTGCTCCAGCTTGAGCTGCTTGGCCAGCGCCGCGCGCACCTGGCGGAAGTTCCAGCCTTCCACCAGGGTCAGGCTGTATTGCACCACGTCACCGCGCTGCCAGAGCACCAGCATGTCTTGCGCGGTAGCACCGGGATTAAGTTGGTATTCGCCACTATGCAGCGCCTGCCCGGAGAGGTTGAAGCGCCAATACAGACGCAACCAGAAGGCACCGTGCAGCACCCCTTCACTTTCCAGTCGATTGAGCACGCCACCTGGGGTGGCCCCGGCCGGCACTTCCATCACATAGCCGTCGGGCACATTCAGCGGCTGCTTGAGCGCGCTGTTTTGCTGCCAGACGAAAACAGCCAGCAGCAGGCCAGCCAGCAGCACTCCGCCTTCCAATAGCAGCAGTAATTTACGAATCACGAATCAGCAGTCCAGTAGGTCGCGGGCAAGGCTTTGCAGTTTACGGGTGAGCGGTCCAACCGGCCAGCTATGCCCTTGCAGGCCAATCACTGGCCACACGCCATAGAGACTGTTGCAGAGAAAAACTTCATCGGCGGCCAGCAGTTGCTCCTGGCTCAGCACCTGGATGGAAACCGCGATGCCCAGCTGTTCGGCCTGGGCCAACAGCTCAGCACGCATCACCCCGGCCACGCCTGAGCGGCTTAGCTCAGGCGTGATCAGCAGGCCATCGCGGACCACAAACAGATTGCTGTACACACCCTCGATCACCCGGCCGGACACGTCCAGCATCAGCCCTTCGGCATGCTCGCTGTCCTGCCATTCGGAACGGGCCAATACCTGCTCCAAGCGATTGAGGTGCTTGAGGCCGGCCAACAGCGGCTGTTCGGCCAGACGGGTGACGCAGGGAAACAAGCGCACGCCTTGTTCGGCATTGGCAGCAGGGTAAGCAGGATAAGGCGAAGCCAGTAGAATGCGGCGCGGCGTTGCCGATGGCGGTGCGGCATAACCACGCAAGCCATCCCCACGGGTGAGCAGCAACTTGGCCACGCCCTCCCCGACCTCAGCCGCGAAGGCCAGCAATTCGCGGCGAATCAGCGCCAGGTCAGCGGGAATAGCCAAGCGCTTGCAACCCTCGGCAAGACGGGCCAGATGGCGCTCGAACAATTGCGGCTGGCCGTCCTTGACGGCGATGGTCTCAAACAGCCCATCGCCGTAGGCCAGACCACGATCCATCAGGGACACAGCCTCTGCCGGGCGACCATCCAGCCAGCTCAGCATTACTCGGCGAACCGGCGGAACACCAGGGAGCCGTTGGTTCCGCCAAAGCCGAACGAGTTGGAGACGACGATATCGATTGGCATGCTGCGCGCTTCGTTGGCGACGAAGTCGAGGTCGCAGCCTTCGTCCGGCTCTTCCAGGTTGATGGTCGGCGGCGCTACCTGATCACGGATGGCCAGCACACTGAAGATCGCCTCGACCGCACCGGCTGCACCCAGCAGGTGACCGGTCATGGATTTGGTCGAACTGACTGCGAGCTTGTAGGCGTGGTCGCCGAATACCGACTTCACCGCCTGAGCTTCGGCCAGGTCGCCGGTTGGTGTCGAGGTGCCGTGAGCGTTGATGTACTGCACCTGGTCGGCATTCACACTGGCATCGCGCAGGGCATTTTTGATGCAGCGCGCGGCACCGGCACCGTCTTCGGGCGGCGAGGTCATATGGTAAGCGTCGCCACTCATACCGAAGCCGATCAGCTCGGCATAGATCCGCGCACCGCGGGCCTTGGCGTGTTCCAACTCTTCCAGCACCAGAGCACCGGAACCGTCGGCCAGCACGAAGCCGTCGCGGCCTTTGTCCCATGGACGGCTGGCGCGGGTCGGGTCGTCATTGCGGGTGGACATGGCGCGAGCGGCAGCAAAACCACCGATACCCAGACCGCAGGCAGCCATTTCGGCACCGCCAGCAATCATCACGTCGGCTTCGCCATAAGCGATGTTACGGGCCGCCATGCCGATGCAATGCGTACCAGTGGTACAGGCGGTGGCGATGGCGTAGTTAGGCCCCTGTAGACCCAAGTGGATCGACAGGAAACCGGAGATCATATTGATGATCGAGCCAGGCACGAAGAACGGCGAAATGCGCCGTGGGCCTTGGTCGAATAGGGCTTTGCAGTTGTTCTCGATATTGGTCAGGCCGCCAATGCCCGACCCCATGGCCACGCCAATGCGTTCACGGTTGGCGTCGGTGACTTCCAGCCCGGCGTCACGCACAGCCTGAAAGCTGGCCGCAAGCCCGTACTGAATGAACAGGTCGATTTTGCGAGCATCCTTGGCCGAGAGGTAATCCTCGACGTTGAAGCCTTTCACCGAACCACCGATACGGGTGGTGAAGGCGGAAAGATCCGTATGCTCAATCAGGCCAATACCACTTTGGCCGGCCAAAATACCCTGCCAGCTGCTTGGAACATCGGTACCCAGGGGCGACAACATGCCCATACCGGTGACCACGACGCGTCTACGCGACACAGCAATCTCCTCTTATGCGTTTTACACAGCGCTCGACATGCGCTTAAAGAAAAACCGCACGCCTTGTGGGCAGTGCGGCTTTTCCAAGTCGGGAGTCGACGATTACGGGTTATTACGCGTGAGCGGTAACGTAATCGATAGCTTCCTGAACGGTGGTGATTTTTTCGGCTTGCTCGTCCGGGATTTCGGTTTCGAATTCCTCTTCCAGAGCCATCACCAGTTCAACGGTGTCAAGGGAGTCGGCACCCAGGTCTTCAACGAAGGAAGCGCTGTTGGTCACTTCTTCTTCTTTGACGCCCAGTTGCTCGGCAACGATTTTCTTGACGCGTTCTTCGATGGTGCTCATACCTTGTTTTCACTCCTAATGAACAAATCCAGGCAGCTGGTCTGTGTCAGTGTATAGAAAGGGTTTTGCGCATTTCAAGCTGAATGCCGTAGCCCCTCTGGATCACTCCAACGATATGTCTATAAACCAATTGCAGCTTTATAACGGATTTTAGACAGCTCGTATGACAGTTTTCCGCAGGCGCTCGTCACATTCAACTCATATACATTCCGCCATTCACGGGAATAGTAGCCCCGGTCACGTAAGCTGCGCCATCGGAAGCCAGGAAAGACACCACATTGGCGATTTCTTCAGCCTGACCCAGACGACCCAGCGGAATCTGTGCCTGAAGCGCTTCACGCTGCGCTTCGGGCAGTTCGCGGGTCATATCGGTATCGATAAACCCTGGCGCCACCGAGTTAACGGTGATCGCCCGCGAACCTACTTCACGCGCCAGGGCACGGCTGAAACCTTCCAGCCCGGCCTTGGCTGCCGCGTAGTTTACCTGCCCGGCGTTGCCCATGGCGCCCACCACCGAACCGATATTGATAATTCTGCCCCAGCGCGCCTTGGTCATGCCGCGCAAAACGGCCTTGGTGACCCGGTACAGGCTACTCAGGTTGGTATTGATAACGTCGTGCCATTCTTCGTCTTTCATGCGCAGCATCAGGTTATCGCGGGTGATGCCAGCATTGTTCACGACGATCAGCGGCGCACCGAACTGCTGCGAAATAGCTTCCAGCACGCTGCTGACCGACTCATCGCTGCCCACGTCCAGCACAAAACCTGCGCCTTCAACGTTATTGGCTTTGAAGTACTCGGTAATCTTTTGTGCGCCCGATTCCGAAGTCGCAGTGCCCACTACCGTGGCACCCTGACGGCCCAACTCAAGGGCAATGGCCTGGCCGATACCACGACTGGCACCGGTAACCAGCGCAACCTTTCCTTGCAGACTCATGGAAGCTTCTCCTAATCAGGCCAGCGCCGCACGGGCGGCGGCATAGGCGTCTGGGGTGTCGAGATTGTAGGTGTTGATGCCTTTGACGCAACGCTTGTTCAGGCCGGACAACACCTTGCCCGGACCACATTCCACCAGACTGGTAACGCCCGACTCGGACAACCGCACAATGGATTCAACCCAACGAACCGGGTTGTACAACTGAGCCAGCAGATCACGCTTGAGCACCTCGAGATCGTCAACCACTGCCGCGCTGACGTTCTGCACCAGGGCAATCTGCGGGGCCTGCCAGGCAATCGCAGTAACCGACTCGGCAAATTGCTCTGCCGCCGGACGCATCAGCGCACAATGCGACGGCACGCTGACCGGCAGTGGCATGGCGCGCTTGGCACCACGCGCCTTGCAGGCATCAATGGCACGCTCGACGGCTGCAGCGGAACCGGCGATTACGACCTGACCGGGAGCATTGAAGTTCACCGCACTGACCACGTCACCCTGCGCCGCTTCGGCACAGGCGGCCAGCACATCAGCATCTTCCAGACCGAGAATGGCAGCCATACCGCCCTGCCCGGCCGGCACCGCCTTTTGCATCAGCTGGCCACGACGCTCAACCAGCTTCACCGCATCGGCAAAGCCCAGGCTACCAGCGGCGACCAGCGCCGAGTACTCACCCAGGCTGTGCCCTGCAACGAACGCCGGGCGCGCGCCAGACTCGGCCAGCCACACGCGCCACAGCGCGATAGAGGCCGCCAGAATGGCCGGTTGGGTTTTGTCGGTTTGATTAAGGGTTTCTTCCGGACCGGCCTGGGTCAGCGCCCAGAGGTCATAACCTAACGTTTCAGAAGCTTCGGCAAAGGTATCAAGCACCAGCTTCTGCTGTGCGCCATGCTCGGCGAGCATTCCCAGAGACTGTGAGCCTTGGCCTGGGAAGACGAATGCGAGGGATGCAGACATGTGGACGGTCCCTAATGGTCTGATCGTCGGGAGGATCACGCGCGAGCTAATCGAGCGCAACAAACTGACAGTTGGATGACAGGCCACCGAGTGCAGTCACATCGGCGGCACACGCATTACAGCAACAGATGTTCGAGACGGCCATGCAGGCGCTGCGGCAAATCTTCGCGCACCTCCATGACAGCCCGGCGAATGGCACTTTGGAAACCATCCGGCCCGGCGGCACCGTGGCTTTTCACCACGATGGCCTGCAGCCCGAGAAAACTCGCGCCGTTATGCCGAGCCGGTGCCAGTTCACCCTGCAAACGCCTCAGTACCGGCAGTGCCAGCGAGCCGATCAGGCGTGAACCGAGGTTTTGCTTGAACAGCGCCTCCATACGCGCCGAAATCATCGACGCCAAGCCCTCACTGGATTTCAGCAGAATATTGCCGACAAAGCCGTCGCAAACCACCACATCAGCCTCGCCACGATACAGGCCATCGCCTTCGATAAAGCCGATGTAATTCAGTTCGCTGACCGGCTGCAACAGGCTCGCCGCCAGCTTGACCTGCTGATTGCCTTTGACCTCTTCGGTGCCGACATTCAACAAGGCGATACGCGGCCGCACCACGCCCAACGCTTCCGCTGCCACTGCGCCCATCACGGCGAACTGATACAGATGCTCAGCGCTGCAATCGACGTTGGCCCCCAGATCGAGCAACTGGCAATGGCCACGCTCGGTGGGAATGGCGGTCATCATCGCCGGACGGTCGATACCGGGCAGGGTTTTCAGCAGATAACGCGACAGCGCCATCAGCGCTCCGGTATTGCCGGCACTGACACAGGCCTGGGCGCGGCCGTCGCGCACCAACTCCAGCGCTACGCGCATCGAGGAATCGGGCTTGCTACGCAGCGCCTGCGCCGGACGGTCATCCATGGCGATCACTTCGCTGGCCTGCTCAAGATGCAGACGAGCGTGATCGACACCGGAATGGCGTGCAATCAGTTCATTGAGTAAGGAGGTTTGGCCGACCAGGACCAGGTGTAACGAGGGGAATTCAGCCAGGCAAGCGATGCAGGCTGGAACAATGCTGTGGGGACCGAAATCCCCACCCATTGCGTCAATCGCGATGATCGGAGCGGACAAGGATTACTCGTCAGCGCCCTTGTCGATCACTTTACGGCCACGGTATACGCCTTCTGGCGATACGTGGTGACGCAGGTGAACTTCACCGGTGCTCTTCTCAACCGACAGAGTGCTTGCAGTCAGAGCGTCGTGCGAACGGCGCATGTCGCGAGCGGAGCGGGATTTTTTGTTCTGCTGAACAGCCATAATTAATTAACTCCTAAACGTTTGGGTCACGCTTTAACTGTGCCAATACACTGAACGGGTTGGACCGCGATACCTCGTCCTCGCTCGGTTCAGGCTCTTCAAGGCCCGCCGGTTGCTGGCAATCTTCTGGATCATGCAGAGGGACGATGGGCAAGGCGAGCAACAGCTCCTCCTCGATCAACGCCGGCAGATCCAATGGATCCTCACCCAATTCCAGCACGTCGTAGCCTTGCGGCACAGACTGGGTATTCGCACCTTCTTTCACCACAGCGTAACTGCATTCGCTGTGGATAGGCAGGGCGACCAGCTCCAGACAACGCTGACAAACCATCTTGACCTCAACGTTGATCGTGCTGTGCATCACTGGCGATCTGCGCTCATCACGTTCGAAAACAAACTTCGCACGGATGACACCGACATTGTCGGCAAGCGGGTCGCAGAGACGCTGCAAATCGGCTAGGGGCAGCTCACCTTCAAGGGTGGCACCACGATCAGCCAGTTTGCGCGGATCAACGTGAGGAGGAATCGGGCCATTCAACATAGGCGCAGCATTCTAGGGATGCACCCCTACTCTGTCAAAGGGAAATTCAGCCTGGGCGCAAAGGGACTGGCTGGTTAGAATCGCTGGCGACTATAAAGGAATCAACATGTTGCCTCTACTCCTCGCTTCCAGTTCCGCTTACCGCCGCGATCTGCTGGCACGCTTGCGCCTACCATTCGTCTGCGCCAGCCCGGATATCGATGAGTCGAGAAGACCCGACGAGACGGCCGAAGCCCTGGTAAGACGCCTCGCCGAACAGAAGGCACGAGCACTGGCGGCGCACTATCCGCAGCACCTGATCATCGGCTCCGACCAGGTGGCCGTGCTAGGCGAGCAGATTCTCGGCAAACCCCATGACTTCGAACGCGCCCACCGCCAACTCAGCAACGCCAGCGGCAACAGCGTGAGCTTTCTCACCGGCCTGGCGCTGCTCAATACGACGAACGACCACTGCCAGGTCGACTGCGTGACCTTTACCGTGCATTTCCGCGAACTCAGCGCCGAACGCATTAGCCGCTACCTGCACGCCGAGCAACCCTACGACTGCGCCGGCAGCTTCAAGGCAGAAGGCCTGGGTGTCAGCCTGTTTCGCGCCACCGAGGGCAGCGATGCGACCAGCCTGGTCGGACTGCCGCTGATCCGCCTGGTGGATATGCTGCTGCAGGAAGGTATCCAGGTACCCTGAGCCCTTCCTTTATATAGAACCAACAAAAAACCCGGCATCAGCCGGGTTTTTTATTAGCGCAACTCAGATCAACGCAGAGTTGGCCCAGAAAAACCCATCCACATCGCCGCGTGCTCGGCCACGCTGGCACCCAGTTTCTTGGCGAAACGATCGAACGGCGTTTCCTGCACGGTGTAATCCACCAATTCTTTCTCGCCAATCACGTCACGAGCCACCGAGCTGGTGTTGCCCAATCCGTCGATCAGGCCCAACTGCAGCGCTTGCTCACCCGTCCAGATCAGACCGGAGAACAGCTCCGGATGCTCAGCATCCTTCAGCCGATCACCGCGACCCTGCTTAACGGCGGCAATAAACTGCTTGTGGGTGGTGTTAAGCACACTCTGCCAGAACGCAGTTTCATCCGCCTTTGGCGGCTGGAACGGATCGAGAAACGCCTTGTGCTCACCCGAGGTGTAAACACGACGATCAACCCCAAGCTTGTCCATAGTGCCAACGAAACCAAACGTCGCCGCGGTTACACCGATAGAACCCACCAGGCTCGACTTGTCGGCATAGATCGAATCAGCCGCGCTGGCGATGTAATACGCACCAGAAGCACCCAAGTCCGAGATCACCGCATACACCTTGATATCCGGATGCTCGCCACGCAGGCGGCGGATTTCGTCATAGACATAGCCGGACTGCACCGGACTCCCGCCCGGGCTATTGATGCGCAGGATCACCCCCTTGGTGTTGGCATCCTCAAACGCAGAACGCAGGCTGCCGACGATATTGTCAGCGCTGGCCGCTTCCTGATCGGCGATCATGCCGCGAATTTCCACCACGGCGGTGTGGGACTTGCTTTTCGACGCACCCTTGGAGAAGTCCAAGCCTGGCGTGACCATAAGAATCACACCAAACAGGTAAATAAAGGTCAGCGCCTTGAAGAAGATGCCCCAACGCCGCGCTCGACGCTGTTCCTGCACGCTGGCGAGCAGGGTTTTTTCCAACAACTTCCAGCTTTTGTCGTCATTCGACTCGTTCGACATGCTTACTCATCCCTAGCACTGGTTGTGTTGCGCGCGATTCCAGCCAGGCGCGCAGCTCAGAAAAATGTTCGACCATCAACGTCGGGCCGCAAGCGCTCAGGGTATCCAGCGATTGCGCGCCGTAACCGACTGCCACCGAATCCATCCCGGCATTGCGCGCCATATCCAGATCAAATAGCGAGTCGCCCACCATCAGCGCCCGCTCTGGGGCCACGCCACACTCTGCAAGAATCTGCTCTAGCATCAAAGGCGCAGGCTTGCTCGCGGTTTCATCGGCGCAGCGGGTGGTATCAAAGAAATCGGTCCAGCCTTGGTCAGCCAACACGCGGTTTAAGCCGTGACGGCCCTTCCCCGTAGCTACCGCCAGCTTGTAGCCGGCCGCACGGAAAGCCGCCATCGACTCGGCAACACCAGGAAACAGCGTGGATGGCGTCGACTCAAGTTCCAGATAACTCGCACTGTACGAGCGGCAATAACGAGCGGCCAGTTCGGCATCATCCAGGTCGGGATAGAGGGCGACCACCACCTCGGGCAACCCCAGGCCGATGATGGCCTTGAGCTCGGCATCGCTGCGCGGCGGCAGATCGCACTCGCGCGCCGCCTTATGCAGCGCGGCAACGATACGGCCAATGGAATTCACTAGCGTGCCATCCCAATCAAAAATCAACAGCTCGTAATCAGGCCGCACTCAAGCGCTCCACGGTCTTGCGCCACATGTCATCGACCGGCGCTTCCAGCTTCAACACGCCGCCTTCAGGCAGCGGGACATTCAACTCATAGGCGTGCAGAAACAGCCTTTTCCCCCCGAGCCCACGGATCTCACTGGTGAAGTCGTCGTCGCCGTACTTAGGATCGCCAGCGATGCAATGCCCGGCATGCTTGGCATGCACACGGATCTGATGGGTACGGCCGGTTACCGGCTTGGCCTCAACCAGCGTGGCGAACTCGCCGAAACGGCGCAGTACGCGGAACAAAGTCAGGGCCTCTTTGCCTTCATCATTGATCTCGACCATTCGCTCGCCGGAACGCAGATTGCTCTTGAGCAATGGTGCATTAACCTGCTTCTTGGCCGTCGCCCAATGACCGCGTACAAGGGCCATATAACGTTTGTCGATGCCGTCTTTGCGCAAGGCTTCGTGCAGATGGCGGAGCATGCTGCGTTTCTTGGCAATCATCAGCAGGCCCGAGGTATCGCGGTCGAGGCGATGCACCAGTTCCAGATCCTTGCAATCCGGGCGCAACTGGCGAAAAGCTTCAATCACCCCATAGTTCAGCCCGCTGCCGCCATGCACAGCAATGCCGGACGGCTTGTTAATCACCAGCAGGGCTTTGTCTTCGTAGACGATGGCCGCCTCCAAACGCGCCAGCAGGCCTTGGGCCAACGGTACGTCTTCGTCCGGCTCGGACATGCGCAACGGCGGCACGCGCACGATGTCGCCTGCCTGCAACTTGTACTCGGGTTTGATCCTGCCTTTGTTCACTCGAACTTCGCCTTTGCGCAAAATTCGGTAAATCAAAGTCTTGGGCACACCTTTGAGACGAGTGCGTAGGAAGTTATCGATTCGCTGGCCGGCAAGTTCCGGCTCAACCTCGAGCAGCTGGACGCCGGAGGTAGGGGGAGTGGGTTCTGTCATGGCCGCGATGATAACAATTTTTTATTGATTTGAAGCACTTAATCATTGCTGCTATAGTCCCGAACGCCGCCAAAAGTGGCCCGGTTGCGGATGATCGCTAACATGCCATCCCCTCCCGTGTGCAAAGTGATTCAGGACGTAAGGCCGTCCGACGGGTTATTCGGTAAAGAATGGCTGAAAAAGGCCACGAATAATTCGGAAATAAAGCCTTGAGCCATGACGCGTTGACTGCCCTCGGGGGAGTCAACGGTAAATGCCAACCCGCTGCAGATTCTGCGAGCGGCACCCGATTTTCAGCGATACGTGTAGGGTGGAGATGCACAACCTCGGACTGCGTAGCTTTAGAAGACGTGTTATTTCGTCCGCTACCGATGGTTGATTCCTCCTCCTGACCAAGTGCTTGTTTCACAAACAGCAAGCAGGAGACGTCCGTCGCCACCCCGGCCCCGTTGGCCGGCGTTGTTAGACATGGAACGACTTACAACCGTTTCTGACGAGCCCTGACACCGACCCTGAGAGTCGTGTGTGCCGAACGCCGTTTCCGGCAGCCCGGAAACCGACGGTACTACATGAAAAGAATGCTGATTAACGCAACTCAACCTGAAGAGTTGCGTGTCGCGCTGGTAGATGGTCAGAAACTCTTCGACCTCGATATTGAATCGGGTGCTCGCGAGCAGAAAAAGGCCAACATCTACAAGGGCAAAATCACCCGCATCGAACCTAGCCTTGAAGCCGCTTTTGTTGATTTCGGCTCCGAACGCCACGGCTTCTTGCCCCTCAAAGAAATCTCCCGCGAGTACTTCAAGAAAGCCCCTGAAGGCCGCGTCAACATCAAAGAAGTGTTGAGCGAAGGTCAGGAAGTCATCGTTCAGGTGGAAAAAGAAGAACGTGGTAACAAGGGCGCCGCCCTCACCACCTTCATCAGCCTGGCCGGTCGCTACCTGGTTCTGATGCCCAACAACCCGCGTGCCGGTGGCATCTCCCGCCGCATCGAAGGCGAAGAGCGCAACGAACTGCGTGAAGCCCTCAACGGTCTGGTCGCTCCGAGCGACATGGGCCTGATCGTGCGCACTGCCGGCCTGGGCCGCAGCAGCGACGAAATGCAAGGCGACCTCGACTACCTGCTGCAACTGTGGAGCGCCATCAAGGAAGCTTCGCTGGATCGCTCCGCACCTTTCCTGATTTACCAGGAAAGCAACGTCATCATCCGCGCCATCCGCGACTACCTGCGCCAGGACATCGGCGAAGTGCTGATCGACAGCGTCGAAGCGCAGGAAGAAGCCCTCAGCTTCATCCGCCAGGTGATGCCGCAGTACGCCAGCAAGATCAAGCTGTACGAAGACAGCGTGCCGCTGTTCAACCGTTTCCAGATTGAAAGCCAGATCGAAACCGCCTTCCAGCGCGAAGTGAAACTGCCGTCCGGCGGTTCCATCGTCATCGATCCGACCGAAGCCCTGGTGTCCATCGACATCAACTCGGCGCGCGCCACCAAAGGCAGCGACATCGAAGAAACCGCGCTGCAGACCAACCTCGAAGCAGCCGAAGAGATCGCCCGCCAACTGCGCCTGCGTGATATCGGCGGCCTGATCGTGATCGACTTTATCGACATGACCCCGGCCAAGAACCAGCGCGCCGTGGAAGAGAAAGTCCGCGAAAGCCTGGAAGCCGACCGTGCCCGTGTACAGGTTGGGCGCATCTCGCGTTTCGGCCTGCTGGAAATGTCCCGTCAGCGCCTGCGCCCTTCCCTGGCCGAAGGCAGCGGCATCGTCTGCCCACGCTGCAACGGTCAAGGCATCATCCGTGATGTGGAATCGCTGTCGCTGGCGATCCTGCGCCTGATCGAAGAAGAAGCGCTGAAAGACCGCACCGCCGAAGTTCGCGCGCAAGTGCCGATTCCGGTTGCGGCCTTCCTGCTCAACGAAAAACGCAACTCGATCACCAAGATCGAACTGCGTACCCGTGCGCGCATCGTCATTCTGCCGAACGACCACTTGGAAACCCCGCACTTCGAAGTGCAGCGTATCCGTGACGACAGCCCGGAAGCCCTGACCTCGCAGTCGAGCTACGAAATGGCTGCCGCCGAAGTGGAAGAAGTCGCCCAGACCAGCGCCACCCGCACCCTGGTTCGCCAGGAAGCCGCAATCAAGACCACTCCGCAACGTGCTGCGCCAGCTCCGGCTGCCGAGCAACCGGCTGCCGCCAGCAGCGAACCGAGCCTGTTCAAAGGCCTGGTGAAATCGCTGGTCAGCCTGTTCGCCGGCAAGGAAGAAGAGAAGCCAGTCGTCGTCGAGAAGAAAACCACCAGCGAGCGCCCACAGCGCAGCGACGAGCGTCGTAACGGTCGTCAGCAGAACCGCAACCGTGGTGGCCGTCGCGACAACGAAGAACGCAAGCCGCGTGAAGACCGTGGCCCACGTGAAGAACGTGCACCGCGCGAGCCGCGTGAAGAACGCGCTCCTCGTGAAGCCCGTGAGCCACGCGAGCCACGTGACGACGCTGCGCCACAAGAGCGTGCGCCGCGTGAAGAACGTGCCCCACGCGCACCGCGTGAAGAGCGTAAACCACGCGAGCCGCGTGCTCCGCGTGAAGACCGCGCACCACGTGAAGACCGCCCGCAACGCGAACTGCGTGAGCCGTTGGACGCCCAGGGTCAGGAGACTCCGAGCGAAGAGCGTGTCGAGCGTAAGCCGCGCGAAGAGCGTCAGCCACGTGCCCCGCGTGAAGAGCGCCAACTGCGCCCTGTCGTGGATGCCGATGGCAACGAAGAAGAACTGTTGAACAACGACGAGCAGCACGACGAAGAGCAGGAAAACGCCGAGGGTGGCGAGCGTCCACGTCGCCGCTCCCGCGGTCAGCGTCGTCGCAGCAACCGTCGTGAGCGTCAGCGTGATGCCAACGGCAATATCATCGAAGGCAGCGAAGAAGGCAGCAGCGAAGAAACCACCGGCACTGCCGACGGTAACAGCGCCAACGCCGAAGTCGCCGTAGCCGTTGCGGCAACCACTGCTGCAGTGGTCAGCGAAATCGTTGCCGAGCACCAGGCACCTGCCAGCGAAGCGGTTGAAGCGCCGGTCGCCGAGCGTAGCGAAGCTGTTGTCGCCGTTGAAGCTAACGTCGTCGAAGCGACTGCCGTTGAAGCTGCCGCTGCTGCTGAAGCCGCCTCCGTTGAAGCGCCTGCTGTAGAAGCAGCGGTGGTCGAAGCACCCGTTGTTGAAGCGCCAGTTGCCGCTGAACCCGCAGCCACCGAGCAAGCACCTAGCGCTGCTGAAGCTGCACCGATTGAAGCACCTGCCGCACCTGCAGTAGAAGCCGCGCCTGCCGCCGCTGAACCTGCGGTAGTGGAAGTTGCCGAAGTCGCCTTGGCGGCCGAAGTGGTTGCTGAGCCTGCACCGGTAGTGGCCAGCAATGGCCGTGCGCCGAACGACCCACGTGAAGTGCGTCGCCGTCAGCGTGAAGCCGAGCGCCTGGCCAAGGAAGCTGAAGAAGCCTCCGCAGCCGTGGTCGAAGCCGTGGTTGCTGCTGAGCCGGTTGGCGTTACTGCCCACGCCGTGGCTGACGTGGAACACACTGTCGAAGCCGAACAGGGCAAGCAGGAAGAGGCGGTTGAACCGGCTCCAGTGCACGTTGCTGAACCGGCTGTGATCGTCGAAGAAATCAAGGTAGAAGAAACCAGCGCCCCAGAAGTGGCAGCGCAGGAAGAAGCCGCCGAGAAAACCGAGAAAGAAGAAGACAAGGACGAGAGCAAACCGCTCGTTTAACTCTTCGCGCTGAAACAAAAAGGGATGCCAGTGGCATCCCTTTTTTATTGCCTGTGTCCCGTCCTGAATAAGGTTTACACCTTTAGCCATATCTTTCAGGAGAACCCCATGGCGCAAGGTGCGAGACGAAGTCAGCGTGATTACACGCT